>CAZAFU010000047.1:0-15661 GCA_964484475.1 uncultured Caulobacterales bacterium
CCCGGACGGCCTCTCCGCTCCAGCTTGTGACGGTGCCTCCGGCCGCGGCGATCACCGGCAGCACGGCAGCGATATCGAACCAGTTCAGGGCGGCCTCCACGACCAGGTCCATGTGCCCCGAGGCCACGAGACCGAAACCGTAGCTGTCGAGGCCCTGCCGGCAGAGCCGCGCAGCCTTCGCCGCCCGCCCCGCCCGCAAGGCTTCCTCGGCGGAGAAATACTCGCCTTCGCGAAGGTCGGTGACCATCATGCGGGCCTCGCCGAGGCGGCGGCAACCGCTCGGGCCCGTCCCGGGAGAGGGCGGTTGGAAGAGAGGGTCAGCTCCGGCCCGGTGCAATCCGATCCAGCGCTCCTTCAGGAATGGTTGGTCGATCACGCCCAGAACCGGCGCACCATCCTCCTCGAGCGCGATGAGGGTGGTCCAGACCGGCACACCGCAGATGAAGGCACGGGTTCCGTCCACCGGATCGAGGACCCAGCGCCGTCCGTTCGAAGACGCCTTCTCACCGTGCTCTTCGCCGAGAATGCCGTCGTCGGGAAAGGCGTCTTCGATCAGGCGCCGGATCGCCGTCTCGGCCTCGCGGTCTGCGGCGGTGACAGGGTCGAAGCCGCCATCCTTCTTGTTGCTGACGGCAAGTCCCGTCCTGAAGCGGGGAAGCGTTTCGGCTGCCGCGGCATCGGCGAGGCGGGCAGCGAAATCGAGGAGTTCACGATGGTCCATGGGTCGCGGCGTGGCGCGCTGCCCCGGAAAGGGCAAGACCCCGCGACACGGCGTTCTGGCGAACCCGTGCGCGGGGCCTGCTCCCCCTGATGCCAGCGGCGCAGAGCAGTGCCAGCCGGCCCCCAGACGAAAACTCCCTAGACGGCGACGTCTGCGAGGGTCTTCGCGAGATCGAGAAGCCGCCGACGCGGCGCTTCCTTGAGGTTGTAATAGGCGCGGACGAGATCGATCGTCTCTTTCTGCTGCATCACTTCGGGCGCGATCTGGTCGGCCTCCCGGCGGGGCGCGCCTTCATGCATGAGCCTGGCCTCTTCCGAGAGCCCCTCGAAGAAATGCGAGACCGGAACATCGAGCGCCGTCGCGATCACCCAAAGGCGCGAGGCCGAGATACGGTTGGCGCCGCTTTCGTATTTCTGGATCTGCTGGAACTTGATGCCGACGGCATCTGCCAGTTTCTGCTGCGTCATGCCCAGGAGCGTCCGCCGCTGCCGGAGCTTCTGGCCTACATGAAGATCGACCTGGTGCGGCATCATCGCCTCCTCTTCTCGTCTTGCGGGAGTGAGATGTTCAAGAGCCGTGCCACCGGAAGATGCAGGAGGGGCGTGACCCGCTCCGGCTGCGGCAGCCAGGGCGGGGCCCCGTGCGCCGGGCCGGGACCGCGGGTCAGGTTCTCATGGCGGAGGTGGGTTCGAGACCCTCGTCCGGGTGGGCCTTCACGGGGCAGGAGTGTCAGCGCGATGGCTTTTCCGTCCGTTTTCGGGACGCCGCTGCCCGGATACCCATCGGCGCTCTTGCGAAGCCCGACCGCGAAGCTTTACCCTCGAGGAGACGGAGCATCGAACCCGGAACACGCACTCAAGTAGCGAGCGCGAGCGAGCGGTCGTGTCAGGAAAATGGTGGAGCCGGATGAGACGAAGTCGAACCGGCGACAAAGGCGCGACTGCGCGTCGGCCGGTCGGGCTGCCCACTCGGAGATGCTGCGCATCGTGAGAGAAGACATGGTGGAGCTGGATGAGGCAACGCCGAACCAGCGACAAAGGTCCGACCGGGCCTCGGGTGGCCAGCCCGCCCACCCGGAGATGCTGCGCATCGTGAGGGAAAAAATGGTGGAGCCAAGGGGAGTCGAACCCCTGACCTCGTCATTGCGAACGACGCGCTCTACCAACTGAGCTATGGCCCCGCGAGGGGCTGAGCTATGCCGCGAGGGCGGGTTCGTCAAGCGGAATAAGCGTCGATGGCCTCACGGTGCTGGCGGGCCTCCTCGACGTAGAAGGCCGCGCCGAGAAGGGCCATCTTGTCCTCGCCTTCCTTGAGATCGCGGAGTTTCCTTGCGGGCATACCGCCCCAGAGCTCGCCGCCGGGCACCCGTTTCCTCGCCGCGAGAAAGGCACCGGCTGCAAGAAAGCCCCCGGTCTCGATCACCGCGTCGTCGAGGACGGTGGCGCCCATGCCGACAAAGCCGCCGTCCTCGACCCGGCAGCCGTGCAACATGCAGCGGTGGCCCACCAGGACGTCCTCGCCGATCGTCACCGGGGTGCCGCCGCGATCGGGTTCATCGACATGGCAGATGGTGCCGTCCTGGAGGTTGCTTCGCGCCCCGACGATGATCCTGTTGGTGTCCCCCCGCAGGATGCAGCCGTACCAGACCGACGCATCGGGGCCGATTTCGACGTCGCCGATCAGCACGGCTCCGGGGGCGATGAAGGCGCTGTCGTGGACCTTCGGGGTCTTGCCGTGAAAGGGGATGAGGAGGGGGGAGAGGCTCATTCTTCGTCCTCCTGAGCGTCTGTTTCGTCGTAGGGATAGACGGCCCTGACGAGGCAGCGCTGGCTCGCGAAGGGCCGGTTGGTGGCGAAGGTCTGTTCGGAAACGAACAGGGCGTCGCCGCTGCGCAGGCAGCCGCCGCTGCCGAAGGTCTCCGTAAGGCCGATGCGCTGGGCATTGCCGGCTGTGATGCAGGGCCCCGCGAAGGTGACGAGGAATTCCTCATTGGCGCCCTGCCTGAGGATCAGGCCCTTGCCCCGGTCCCAGTCCCGGAAGCCGTTGATCTGGCCTACGAAACAGGCACGGGCCACTTCCGTGCCGACCCGCGGGTCGTCTTCGGGAGCGGCTCCGTCCTCGCGTTCCTCGCCGCCGGGGGCTGCGCAGGCTGCGATGAGCAGCAGGCCGATCAATGGAAAAAGGCGCATGGGAACTCCCAACAAAATTCCATCTACGAGAACCAATTCAGGCTTGCCAACCCGGTAGGGCAGAGGCAGGCGCTTCGTACGTTACAGAGTTCAGCAACATTCTTGTGTGACCCGTCCGTCTATGCGACGAACCCCTGGGGACACGGGACGGCCGGCGGGGAGGCTCGTTTTTGGATTCGGGCATTGGAATGGCGGGGCTCGGGGCCTTCCCGATGGCTCTGGCGGCTAGCCTCGTCGCCGCGGCGATGGCGGCCGTCGGCATCATTGCCGTCAGCCTGCGCGAGGAATGGGCCCAGGCCAACCGATCCTATTTCGCCGCCCTCGCTTCGGGCGTGCTTCTCAGCACCGCGCTCTTCATTCTTCCCGAGGCGTTCGCGGGCAGCGAGCTTGCCCCGATGGCGGCGCTGGCCGGCTATTTCACCCTGTTCGTGCTCGGACGGTTCGCACGCAGGCCCGAGGGGCGGGCGATCGCGGCCTTCTTCGCGATTGCCGCACATTCGACCATCGACGGGATGGAATACGGCCTGCTGTTCGCCGCGAACGACACCGCCGGGTTTCTCGGCGCGGGCGGGCTCATCCTGCATGAGTTCGCCGAAGGGGTTCTTCTCTACCTCATCCTGCATATGGCTGGCGTCCCGCGGGTTCTCGCGGTCGTCCTTTCGCTGCTCGGTGCGGCGGTCACGACCCCGCTCGGGGCCCTCGCGACCACCGCGATGCTCCCCAATCTCGGCCCGGCGGAGTTCTCGATCGCGCTGGCCTTCGCGGCGGGCGCGCTCCTCTTCGTCGGTGCGAGCCAGCTCCCCGAGGAGTTCGGCGATCTGTCCTTCCGTTCGGCTGTTGCAACCTATGCGTTCGGTGCCGCGATCGCGCTCGTGCTGATGTGGTCGGCGCACCAGGCGCATCCGGGCGGGGACCACGACCACGACGACCACCATGGTCCGGAGCGGAGCGCCGCGCCATAGGGCCCGGGCTTGATGTCCTGCGAGGGCAAAGGGGGCCGGCGGGCACGGGTTCCGGGGCAGGGCAACCCCGGCGCGCCCGCCGGCATTCGTTCTGAGCGATCGACTGCCAGGGGAGAGAGCATCGTGGCAGTACGGTTGGTGAGGGAAGGGATCGCCTTCGAACAACTCAACTTTAAGTCGTGTTGTCTGAAGATTGGGTAAACGGACGCATCTTTATGTTGTGCCCGGCAGGGATTAGATGACCGCGATGACGCACGACAAGGCCATAGTCCTCTTCTCGGGCGGGCAGGACTCCGCGACCTGCCTCGCCTGGGCTTTGTCACGCTACCCGCAGGTCGAGACCGTGGGCTTCCACTACGGCCAGCGCCACGGCGTCGAGATGACCCAGCGCGAAATCGTCCGGAAGCGGATGGTCGATATCGATCCGGCATGGAAAGCCCGCCTCGGTGAGGACCATCTCGTCGACCTGGGCTTCCTCTCATCGCTGGGGGAAACGGCGATGACGGCCGAACGCGAAATCACCATGACCGAGGCGGGGCTCCCGAGCACCTTCGTTCCGGGACGCAACCTCGCCTTCCTCGTCGCGGCCGGGGCGCTTGCCTACCGCCGCGCCGCGGGGGTCCTCGTCGGAGGCATGTGCGAGACCGACTATTCAGGCTACCCCGACTGCCGCCGCGCTTCGTTGGACGCGCAGGAGCGGGCGCTGGCCCTCGGCATGGGCGCGGACCTGCGGGTCGAGACGCCGCTCATGCACCTGACGAAGGCGGAAAGCTGGCATCTTGCCGAGGAGATCGGCGGTGAACCGCTCACCGCACTGATCGAGGAAGATACCCACACTTGCTACCTCGGAGAGCGGGCCGAGCGGCATGGCTGGGGCTATGGCTGCGGCACCTGCCCGGCCTGCCAGTTGAGGCGCGAGGGGCACGCGCAGTGGGTGGCCGGCCGATGAGCTACGCGGTCAAGGAAATCTACCTGACCCTCCAGGGGGAAGGGGCCCAGACTGGCCGGGCCGCGGTCTTCCTGAGGTTCGCGGGCTGCAATCTCTGGTCGGGCCGGGAGGAAGACCGCGAAAACGCGGTCTGCACCTTCTGCGATACCGATTTTGTCGGAACCGACGGTCCCCTCGGTGGGCGCTATGCCCGCGAGGACCTGGTTGCGCGGGTCGCGTCGCTCTGGCCGGGGGGCGGCAGGCCCTATGTGATCTGTACCGGCGGGGAACCGCTGCTGCAGCTCGATGTGCCCCTGATCGAGGCGTTCCATGCGGCGGGTTTCGAGGTCGGGGTCGAGACCAACGGGACCATTCCCGCGCCGCCAGGCCTCGACTGGATCTGCGTGAGCCCCAAATCCACCGCCCCGCTGAAGCAGCGCTCGGGCCACGAGCTGAAGCTGGTCTATCCGCAGGCGGATGCCCGGCCCGAAACCTTCGCCGATCTCGCCTTCGACCACATGTTCCTTCAGCCGATGGACGGCGAACACCAGGCCCTGAACATCGAGAGAACGGCGAAGTACTGCCAGGAGAACCCCAGGTGGCGCCTCTCCTTGCAGACCCACAAACTCATCGGTCTGCCCTAGGGCTCAGCCTTCGAGAAGGGCCCTCACCCTGCGCGAGGTGAGGTCGAAAAACCGGTTCGAGGTGTCCCAGATCCCCACGATCGGCCGGGCCTGGGCGAGGGTGTTGTCGATGTTCCGGTCGCGGGCCGTGGCCAGCGTCATGCCGTCTTCCGAAAAGGTGTAGGTCACGGCCGCATCGCCCGCCGCGATCGACTGGAACGACAGGCCCGGCTCCGCCGAGAGCTCGGCCATGGTGGGGCGGTTGGCATTGAGGTCGATCAGCACCGGCTCGATCGTCAGGATCCCCGGTCCCGGTTCGTCCACCAGGGTCACGACGGTCCCGAGCTCCCGCCTGAGATCTTCGTCGAGCCGTTCGAGGGCCTGTTCGATGTCCCGCTCGCCCAAGGGGCGCTCCTGGTTGGAGCGGGTGCTCAGCCTCTGGAGGTCGAGACGGTCGAGCACCTCCTGGGCGGCTGTCGGACGTTCGAGATAGACCCGATCATACTGGCGGAAGTCGGCGGTGGTGACAGTGTCGAAAGTGGTGAAGCGTCTGGCGGCGTCAGGCCCGGTCCCGCTTGCGCAGGCCGCGACAGCGAGGCTGAGAAGAGCAAGTGAGATCAGGCGCATGACGGGTTCCTCCACGATCGGAAGAGGACCTTAATCGCTTGCGGGTGCAAATCAAAATGCCCAGCACAGAGGTGCCTAGGCGCCCAGGTAGGGCTCCATGCCTTCGCGCGCCAGCCGGTCGGCGATTTCGTTCTCCTCGTGGCCCGCATGGCCCTTCACCCATGCCCATTCGACTTCGCGTGCTGCGGCGAGGGCATCGAGATGCTGCCAGAGGTCCTGGTTCTTGACCGGCTTCTTCGAAGCGGTCTTCCAGCCATTGCGTTTCCAGCCGTGAACCCAGGTTTCGACGCCGTTCTTCACGTACTGGCTGTCGGTGGTGATCTTCACCGCGTCCTTCGGCTGGGTGGCTTCGAGCGCCCGGATCGCCGCCATCAGTTCCATGCGGTTGTTGGTCGTCGCCGCCTCGCCGCCGGAGAATTCCTGCCGCTCGCCATCCTTGAACAGCAGAACGCCCCATCCGCCGGGGCCGGGGTTTCCCGAGCAGGCTCCGTCCGTATACGCTTCGATCATCACCTGTCCTCCAGCCTGGCCCGGTGATGCCGCATGAGGCGCAGCCAGGGAAGGGGATCTTTCGGCTTGTAGAGAACTTCGCCCCGGTGCGCGAGGAGATCGACGGCGCGGGTGAGGAAGAACCGGAGCGCGCTGCCGCAGAGCAAACCCCTGAGCGCCTCGGCCTCCGCTTTTGTCAGCGGGCGTACACTCTCGTAGCCGGCTCTGAGCGCACGGGCGTTCTGAAGGTCGAGTTCCCCCGTCTCCTTCGTGTAGGCGTTCATCGCGATTGCGAGGTCGTAGGCCAAGCGTTCCGTGCACGCAAAATAGAAGTCGATCAGCCCCGTCACCTCCCCCTCGCCGTGTTCGAGAAGGATGTTGTCGGGAAACCAGTCGCCGTGGACCGTGCCTTCGGGCAGGCCATCCGGCCAGTCCGATGCCAGCATGTCGAGGGTGCCGGCGACCTCGTCTGCGACCCCGTCGCCGAAGCGGTCGAGCCCTTCGCCGCCGGTCGCCGCGAGGTCCCGCCAAACATCAGGGCCCATGCTGTTGAGCCGCGTACCCTTGAACGCCCGGGTCGCAAGGTGGAACCGCGCGAGGCACGCGCCCGAGCGGTAGGAGCTTTCCGTGTCGGGATCCATCTTCGGCGCGCCGGGCACGAAGCTGATCAGGGCCGCAGGCCGCCCGTTCAGCCGCGAGAGCCGCCGTCCGTCGCGGTCCGCGAGAGCCCTCGCCGCGGGCAGGCCGTGATCGGCTGCGAAGCTCATCAGCGAAAGGAAATAGGGAAGGTCCGCCTCGTCGACCCGGCTTTCGTAGAGGGTCAGGATGTAGCGCTTGCCACCGGCGAGGATCTTGTAATTCGTGTTCTCCGTACCCTGCGGTATGCCGGTGATGGCATCGAGCGGCGGCAGGCCGTAGGCGGCGAGAAATCTCTCGGCCTGCTCGGGTGTGACTTCGGTGAAGACCGCCATCGGCCTAGCCGACGAGGGCGCGGGGCAGCTTGAACTCGACGTCCTCGCGAGTCGTTTCGATCTCCTCGACGGTGATCGTGAAGCGCTCGGCGAACCCTTCCACGACACCCTGCACGGCGCTTTCCGGAGCGGAGGCGCCGGCAGTCAGGGCGACCGTCCGTGGGGCAAGCGTCCTGACGAGATCCCAGTCGATGGCCCCGGCATTCTCGATAAGCTGCGCAAAGCGGCAGCCGGCCTTGCGGCCGACTTCCACGAGCCGCTGCGAATTCGATGACGTCGGCGAGCCGACGACAAACAGCATGTCGGCGTTCTGCGCGATCACCTTGACCGCATCCTGACGGTTGGTCGTCGCGTAGCAGATATCATCCTTGTGGGGCACCCAGATTTCCGGGAACCGGCGTTTCAGGACATCCACGATCGCCACGGTGTCATCCACCGACAGGGTCGTCTGGGTGACATAGGCGAGGGATGCGCCCTCGGGCGCCTCGAATGTTTCGGCGTCCTCGACGGTCTCGATGAGGGTCATGGCCCCGTCGGGCAACTGCCCCATCGTGCCTTCGACTTCCGGATGGCCCGCATGGCCGATCAGGAGCACGTGGGCGCCGCGCTTGTGGTGGCGTTCGGTCTCGATATGCACCTTGCTCACCAGCGGGCAGGTGGCATCGAGGTAGAGGAGGTTGCGCCGTTCCGCCTCGGCGGGAACGGCCTTGGGCACCCCGTGCGCGGAGAAGAGGACCGGCCTGTCGTCAGGCACGTCCCCGAGCTCGTCGACGAAGACGGCGCCGAGTTTGCGCAGGCGCTTCACCACCGTCTCGTTATGCACGATCTCGTGGCGGACATAGACGGGCGCGCCGTAGCGTTCGAGCGCCTTCTCCACCATTTCGATGGCCCGCTCGACGCCGGCACAGAAGCCGCGCGGCGCTGCCATTCTGATCGTCAGGGTGTTTTCTTCGGTCATGCGGTCGCCCAAGGGTTCGCGAACGGGTTGCCATCACCTATAGGAAACGGCCATTGCGGGCTACAGCCTTTTCGTCGCCGTCCCCGGGGGAGTTCTTCGCCTTGCGTTTCGTCCTTTTGACCCTTGCCGCCCTTCTCGTGACCTCCTGCGAGAGCCTCGAACGGCAGCGGGAAGCGAAGCTTTCTAACCCTGCGCCGTGCCCCAACGTCTTCGTTCTTGCTGACGTGGCGGAGTTCGTCCGGTTCGCGGGCGACGAGGAGAGTCTCGAAGACGTCGCCTATTCGGGCGAGATCACCGACGTGCAGACCCGCTGCCGCTATTATTCCGACCGTCCCATCGAGGCCCAGGTGGATGTAGCCTTCGCCTTCGGCCGCGGCCCGGCCGCCACGGCCAGCGAGATCAGGGCGGAGTACTTCGTGGCCGTGACCCGCACCGACCGCGACGTGATCGCAAAGGAGACCTTCTCGATCCCCGTGACCTTCCGGCGCGGCGAGAACATCGCCTATGTCACGCGCTCTCTCGACAATATCGTCATTCCCAGGGCTTCCGAAGGCACCGCAGGCGTGAACTTCGAGATCGCCGTCGGTTTCACCCTCGATCGCGACCAGGTCCTCTACAACCGCGCGGGCAAGAGCCTCAAATTCCCGGACGCCTGATCCCATGTCACTCACCGAAAAACTGACCGAGCGGGTGGGCGCGGCCTTCGCCGCCGAAAACCTCGATCCGGCTCTCGGCACGGTCCGGGCCTCCGACCGGCCCGATCTTGCGCCCTTCCAGTGCAATGGCGCGCTCGCCGCAGCCAAGCAGGCGAGGACCAACCCGCGCGCCCTTGCCCAGGCCATCGCGGACCGCCTCGCCAGGGACAATGCCTTCGCAACCATCACCCTCGCGGGCCCGGGGTTTCTCAACCTCACGCCGACGACGGGCTTCATCGAAGACGAAATGGCTGCACTCCTGAAGGATCCCCATGGCGGCGCCTTCCGCAATCCCGAACCCCAGAAGGTGGTGATCGACTATGGCGGCCCGAACGTCGCCAAGCCGCTGCATGTCGGACACCTGCGCTCGGCCATCATCGGGCAGGCGCTCAAGCGCATCATGCGCCGCGCCGGTGACGATGCGGTCGGCGACATCCACCTGGGCGACTGGGGTCTGCAAATGGGACAGCTGATCGCCGAAATGCAGCGGCGGCGTCCTGATCTTCCCTATTTCGACGAAACGAAGATCAAGGGCTTCCCGAAGGAAAGCCCGGTGACGGTTGCGGAACTGGCGGAGATCTATCCGGCGGCCTCGAGGGCCTGCAAGGAGGACCCCGCCCGCATGGCCGAGGCCCAGCGGGCCACCGCCGAGCTGCAGAAAGGCAGGCCCGGCTACCAGGCCCTGTGGCGCCACTTCATCGAGGTGAGCCGTGATGCCCTCGAGCGGGACTACCGCGAACTGGGCGTCGAGTTCGAGCTGTGGCGCGGCGAGGCGTCTGCGCATCCTTTCATCGAACCCTCCGTGGAGCGCCTGCGGCAGCGGGGGCTTCTCACCCTGTCCGACGGGGCCCAGGTGGTCGAAGTCGCGCGCGAAGGCGACAAGAAGCAGATCCCGCCGCTCCTGATGATCAAGTCGAACGGCTCGGTCGGCTACGGCTCGACCGACGTTGCGACCCTGCTCGAGCGGGCGGAAGATGGTTTCGAACGCTGCATCTACGTGGTGGACAAGCGTCAGTCCGAGCATTTCGTCCAGGTCTTCAGGACGGCGGAGGCCATGGGCCTGTTCGAGGAGGACCACCTCGAACACGCAGCCTTCGGCACCATGAACGGCAAGGACGGACGGCCGTTCAAGACTCGCGAAGGCGGCGTCCTGCGGTTGTCCGACCTGATCGACATGGTCGTCACCAAGGCGACCGAACGCGTCGCGGAGAGCCGTGTGGGCGAAGATGCCGACGATGAGGAGCGGGCGCGGATCGCCCGCACCGTCGGGATCGCGGCTCTCAAATTTGCCGACCTGTCGAACGTTCGGACAACGGACTATATCTTCGACCTCGACCGCTTTGTCGCCTTCGAGGGCAAGACCGGTCCCTACCTGCTCTATGCTGCGGTGCGGATCAGGTCGGTGCTTGCCAAGGCGGGGGTCGAGCTCGACGCCGCCCTTGAGGGTTCGATCGCCCTTGCCGAAGAGGCCGAGCGGGAGCTGGCGGTGCAACTTCTCTCCTACGGCGATGCCCACCGGGGCGCCTACGAGCGGCGCATGCCCCATGTCCTGTGCGACCATGCTTTCGCCGTGGCCCAGGCCTTTTCGAAATTCTACGCGACCTGCCGCATCGCGGACGAGGCTGATTCTTCGGTCAAGCAGGGCAGACTGGCCCTCACGGCTGCGACATACTGTCAGCTCAAGGACATTCTCGATCAGCTTGGTGTGCCAGTTCCTGACAGGATGTAAAAAATCCGTATCAAACTGTTGTGATTTCGCACCACATCCCGCCGATTTGAGCGTTGTCACGCAACTGACACGAAACCTCGACCCCGCTGTCACACACCGCCACTAACCGCGCCCCGGGTCCATGAGCCCTTTGCTCTCACTTCGGGGAATATTCCTATGTTCGACAACCGCTGGGCAGGCGGCGTTGCCGCCCTCGCCATCGCCGCATCGCTGACGCCCGCTGCGCATGCGCAGTTCACGTCTTCAGACATCAACGGTCAGGTCTTCGACGCTTCCGGCAACCCGGTCGCCAATGCTGTCGTGACCATCACCGACGAGCGGACCGGTCGCGTATCGCAGGCGCGGACCTCCGACGCGGGTGTCTTCTTCGAAAGTGGCCTCGCCGTCGGCGGGCCCTACACCATCACCGCGGAGACCCCGTCCGGCGTTGCCCGCCGCGAAGGTGTCCGCCTCCAGCCTTCCACCAACGCCATCAACCTTTACGCCGAAGCCGTCGATGAGATCCGCGTCCGCGCACGCCGGGTCAGCCGTCTCGACCTCAACAACGGCGTCGGCTCGGTTTTCAGTGAAGAGGACATCGCGAACCAGCCGACGGTCCAGCGTGACCTGATCGCGACCCTCAACCGCGATCCGCTCGCCCAGTCGGGCGGAGAGGGCAACCTTTCGGTTGCCGGTGCGAACCCGCGCTTCAACGGCCTCGCCATCAACGGCGCCCTGCTGCAGGACGACTTCGGCCTGTCCGATTCGACCTATCCGACCAGCCGTTCGCCCATCAACCTCGACGCCATCGAAAGCGCCTCGCTCGTCGCTGCGGACTACTCGGTCTTCGCTTCGGGCTTCACCGGCGGTCTCGTCAACGTCGTCACCAAGTCGGGTACGAACGACTTCAGCGGCTCGGCCTTCTACTACCGTCGCGACGAAGACTACCTGGGCAACGTCATCGATGACGAGTTCGTCGAGCAGCCCGCCTTCCTCGAGGAAGAGTACGGCTTCACCCTCGGCGGGCCGATCATCCAGGACAAGCTCTTCTTCTTCGTCTCCTATGACGAGTTCCAGACCGCTTCGGGCCGCAACTTCGCCATCGAGGACGAGAACGACGGCTACACCCAGGAGCTCTTCGACGAGCTGAACCAGATCGTGCTGGACACCTACGGCCTCGACATGGGCGGCCGTCCGCAGACGATCAACGTTCCCGCGACCACCGAGCGCCTCCTGGCCACGATCGACTGGAACATCACCGACGATCACCGCGCCCAGTTCACCTACCAGAACACCGAAGAGACCGGCCTCAGCTCGATCTCGAACTCCGAGTTCAGCTCGGCGTGGTACGACGCTCCGCAGGAAGTCGATGTCTACACCGCCCAGCTCTTCTCGAACTGGACCCCGGACTTCTCGACCCAGCTCCGGATCAACTACAAGGACAACTTCCGCGGCCAGGTCTGCGGCAACCCCGATGCCGGCGAAATCGACATCCGCCTGTCCGAGGCCGATCTCGTGGGGACCGACCTTGAAGGGCTGATCGACGGGGACGAAGCGGGCGGCTTCGACCGCGACGTCTTCCTGACCGGTTCGTGCGACCGCTTCCGTCACGCCAACCAGTTCGAGGACGAGCGCCTCCAGGTTCTCGCCCGTGGCGACTATGTCCTGAACGATCACCGCATCAGCTTCGGCTACGAGTTCGAGAACTACGAGCTCTTCAACGTCTTCGTTCCGCGTGCGAACGGTGAGTTCATCTTCCGCTCGCTCGACGACCTCCAGAACGGCACCGCCCAGGTCATCTACGAGAACGCACCGAGCGGCGATTCCGCCGATGCTGCTGCCGCGTGGAGCGTCAGCAAGCACACCCTTTCGGTACAGGACCAGTGGCAGCTGATGCCCGAGTTCTCGCTGAACTACGGCGTTCGCTACGAGTACTACGCCCAGGACGATGCGCCGATCGATTCGCCTGCATTCGAGAACGTCTACGGCTTCTCGTCCGACCAGAACCTCGACGGTCTCGACATCCTCATGCCCCGCGTCGGCTTCGAATACACGCCGTTCGCCCGCACGAAGATCACCGGCGGCTTCGGCCTCTTCTCCGGTGGCGATCCGAAGGTCTGGACCTCGAACACCTTCCAGGGCGTGATCGCTCGCCCGCGCAGCGCGACCTTCGAAAACGTCGATCCGTTCACGGTCCCGGCCGAGCTCCTTCAGGAAGCCTCGCTCGTTACCGAAGACAGCTTCTTCCCGATCGATGTCATCTCGCCGGACTTCGAAGTCCCGTCCGACTGGAAATCCTCGCTGCGCGTCGACCAGTCCTTCGACATGGACTTCACCCGCTTCGGCGTTCCGGTCGATCTCGGCACCGACTACCAGCTCAGCCTCCAGTACCTCCGCACGGACACCAAGAACGGCTTCCTGTGGCGGAACCTGGCCCAGACCGAGCTGGCCGCGGCCCAGCCGACCGGCGTGGCCCCCGATGGCCGTCCGATCTACGCGGACCTCGAGGACCTCGGCATCTCCAACCTCGTCGCTCTCGACAACTTCGATGAAGGCAGCTCCAACACCTTCACCGCGACCGTCGCCAAGGACTACGAGAACGGCTTCGGCTTCCAGCTGAGCTACGCTCACCAGGATGCGGAAACCGTCACCCCGGGCACCAGCTCGCGGGGCATCTCGAACTTCCGCGCGATCGAGGACAGCGACCGGAACTTCCCGTCCGCGGGCCGTTCGCCCTTCGAGGTCGAGCATGCCTTCAAGGTCTTCCTCGACTACGAGACCGAGATCTTCAAAGGCCTCAAGTCGCAGTTCTCGCTGTTCGGTGACATCCAGTCCGGCGCCAACTTCGGCTACGGCTACAACATCGACGAGGACAACGCCCTGTTCGGACGTCCCGGCGACGGCGAGGATCCGAACCGCGGCAACGACCTCCTCTACATCCCGTCCTTCGATGCGTCGGGCTTCAACGACAGCCGTGTGGTGTTCGCCTCGGGCTTCGACCAGTCGCGCTTCCTGCAGGTTGTCCGCGACCGCGACCTCGGCAACGGCGAGATTGCGGAACGCAACCTCGACAATGGTCCGTGGAACCAGTTCTGGGACTTCCGTTACGTCCAGGAGCTGCCCTTCGCGAACTTCGGCATGAAGCGTCTCGAAGGCAACAAGCTCAAATTCGTCCTCGACATTGAGAACGTGGCGAACCTCATCAACGACGAGTGGGGCACCTTCCGGGTCACCAATGGCGACCAGTCGCTGGTCAACGCCGATCTGGTCTCGGCCGCTGATGTCGCGGCGAACGGTATCGACGGTGCCACCGCCCTGACCGGCGATGCGCCGCGCACGACCTGCCTTTCGGCCGGGGACTGCGTCTATCGCTACAACGAGCTCGACGTCGACGAAGTCGGCCGGGCGTCCTCGAACACCGCCGCATCGGTCTACTCCATGCGGATCGGCTTCCGTTACGAGTTCTGATCTCCGGACGGACCAACGACCTGAAGGGGAGGGCGGCTTCGGCCGCCCTTTCTTTTTGCGCGAAGGGGGAGGTGGCAAACCGCAGCGGGGACGCTACAGGTGCGGAATGCAAGACCTGCCCAAGACCTTCGATCACCAGGATGCCGAGCCGCGCCTCTACCGCGAACAGGAGGAGAGCGGCCTGTTCAAGCCGAGCGGGACGGGAGAGCCCTTCTCCATCGTCATTCCGCCGCCGAACGTCACCGGCAGCCTCCATGTGGGCCACGCTCTCAACAACACATTGCAGGACATCCTCTGCCGCGCGCGAAGGCGGCAGGGCAGGCGGGTGCTTTGGCAATACGGCGTCGACCATGCGGGGATCGCCACCCAGATGGTGGTCGAGCGCCAGATGGCCGAACGCGGCGAGCCCCACCGCCGCGAGATCGGCCGGGAGGCCTTCGTCGAGAAGGTCTGGGAATGGAAGGCCGAGAGCGGCGGACGGATCAAGCAGCAGCTCAAGCGGCTCGGTGCGTCGCTCGACTGGTCCCGCGAGCGGTTCACCATGGATGACGGCCTCTCCGCCGCCGTCCGCAAGGTCTTCGTCGAGCTCTACCGCGAAGGACTGATCTACCGCGACAAGCGCCTCGTGAACTGGGACCCCAAGTTCCAGACCGCGATCTCCGATCTCGAGGTCGAGAACCGCGAGGTGCAGGGAAAGATGTGGCATTTCGCCTATCCCCTGGCCGACGGGCCCGTGAACGGCGTGTCCGAGATCGTCATCGCGACCACGAGGCCCGAGACGATGCTGGGAGACGGTGCGGTCGCGGTGCATCCCGACGATGAGCGCTACACGGATCTCATCGGCAAGATGGTCCGCCTGCCAATCACCGACAGGCTGATTCCCGTCATCGCCGACGAATACCCCGATCCCGAATTCGGCTCCGGCGCGGTGAAGATCACCGGTGCCCACGATTTCAACGATTTCGAGGTGGCCCGGCGCCACGATATCCCCCTGATCGAGCTTCTCGACGGGGAGGCCCGCATGATCGCGACCGAGCAGAACAGCGTCCCGGAGCGCTATGCCGGGGTGGACCGGTTCGAGGCGCGCAGGATGGTGGTCGAGGAAATCGACGCCATGGGCCTTCTCCGCGGCATCGAGGACAAGGTCATCGCCCAGCCGTTCGGCGACCGTTCAGGCGTGGTGATCGAGCCGATGCTGACGAACCAGTGGTATGTCGACGCGAAGACCCTCGCGGGCCCCGCGATCGAGGCCGTGCGTTCGGGCCGGACGGAGTTCGTGCCCGAAAACTGGACCAAGACCTACTATCAGTGGATGGAGAACA
>CAZAFU010000047.1:15671-19920 GCA_964484475.1 uncultured Caulobacterales bacterium
GCTCTGGTGGGGGCACAGGATCCCCGTCTGGTACGGGCCGGACGGCACGCCGTTCTGCGCCGCCGACGAAAGCGAGGCCCATCGCCTTGCCACCGAACACTACGGCGGCGGGGGCGTGGACCTCACGCAGGATACGGATGTCCTCGACACGTGGTTCTCCTCCGCGCTCTGGCCCTTCTCGACCCTTGGCTGGCCCGACGAGACCGAAGAGCTCAAGCTTTTCTATCCGACGACGGTCCTTTCCACCGCGTTCGACATCATCTTCTTCTGGGTGGCGCGGATGATGATGATGGCCATGCATTTCAGGAAGGAAGTGCCTTTCGAGAAGGTCTATATCCACGCTCTCGTCCGCGACGAGCACGGACAGAAGATGTCGAAGTCGAAGGGCAACGTCGTCGATCCGATGGAGTTCATGGACGAGTTCGGCGCCGATCCCCTTCGCTTCACCCTGGCGAGCCAGGCGACGCAGGGTCGCGATCTCAGCCTTTCGCGGCAGAGGGTGGAAGGCTATCGCAACTTCCGCACCAAGCTCTGGAACGCCGCGCGCTTCCTCCAGCTCCGCGAAGTGCCGATCACGGACGAACAGGTGGACCCTTCCGGCTTCACCCTGGCGCTCAACCGGTGGATCGCGCATGAGGCGGCGAGGATGGTGGGCGAGGTGTCCCGCGCCCTCGATGCCTACCGGTTCGATGAGGCCGCGGCCGCGGTCTACCAGTTCACCTGGGGGACCTTCTGCGACTGGTATATCGAGCTCTCCAAGCCGATCCTGGACGAAGGCGATGACGCCCAGAAGGCCGAAACGAGGGCTGCCCTCAGCAGCACTCTCAGGACGATCCTGACGGTGCTCGAGCCCTTCATGCCCTTCGTGACCCGCGAGATCTACGCTGCCATGAATGACGGCACGCGGGCCTTCGACCAGCTTGGCTGGCCGGCGGCGGGTTTCGAGGACGAGGTTTCCGCAGGCGAGATCGGTTCGCTCGTATCCCTCATATCCGAGATCCGCAGTGCACGGACCGAAGTGAATGTTCCGGTCTCCGCAAAACTCGACCTTGTGGCCATCGAACCGGGCGAGGGGGTGCAAAGACTTCTCGACCGGCAGGGCCCGGCGATCAGGCGCATGGCGCGGATCGAGACCATCGGCTCGGCTTCGGAGGCGCCCGCTGGATCGTTGCAGATCGTCTCTGGCGGGACCACCTACGCTCTTCCGGTGGCCGACGTGATCGACCTGAAATCCGAGATCGCCCGTCTCGACAAGGAGATCGGTGCCACCGAGGGGCAGATCAGGAAGGCGCAGGGCAAGCTGTCGAACGAGAGGTTCATCGAAAAAGCCCCGGCCGAGGTCGTGGCCGAGGAAAGAAGCCGGGTCGAGAGCTTCTCCCGGGATCTCGAACAGCTCAAGGCCGCCAAGGCGAGGCTCGAAGCGCTCTAGTCGCCCTTGACAGCGGACCCCTCGCGCCTCGGATCGACCACGAGATCAATCTCCCCGCCGACGACCGAGAAGCCGTAGAGGCCCGATGTCAGCTCGCGGCTCGTGACCTCGTAGCCGAGCTCGGCAACGGTGCGCGCAAGTGCGTCCGCGCCTTCCTCGACGGTGACGTCACCTCGCGGAACGACCACGTGAGGCCGCAGGGCGGCTTCGCTCAGGGGTTCGCCGGTCGCGAGGTGACTGAGCAGGGGAAGGGTCACGAAGCCCGGGATGGCCGTGCCGCCGGGGCTGCCGATCGCGATGACGGGCTGGCCAGCCGCGCCGAAGACGATCGTTGGCGTCATCGAACTCGCTGGCCTCTTGCCCGGCGCGACCGCGTTCGGCGTCGGCCTGCCGTCTTCGCCCGGGGTCCTGCTAAAATCCGTCAACTGATTGTTGAGTGCCATCCCGCCCGCGAACATCTGGCTGCCGAACGGGAACTCCACCGTGGTCGTCATCGACACCACGTTCCCGTAGCTGTCGCGGATCGAGAAATGGGAGGTGGAAGGGCGCTCATAGGTCTGGTCGTCCGCGAAACCTTCGGCGCTGTCGCTCCTGACCGGATTGCCGGGAAGCGCCTCTTCCATCGGCTCACGGCCAATCAGCTCCGCGCGGTCCGAAAGATAGCCCGGGCTGACGAGCGCGAGGATCAGGTCTTCGGCGCTCATGTTTTCGGTCCTCATCCCCGTCGGATCACCGAGGAACCGCATCCTGTCCGCATAGGCGAGGCGGGACGCCTCGATGAAGGGCACCAGCGCATCCCGCGGAGAGACCTCGCCAGCCGTCATTTCGAAAAGCTGCGCGATCTGCAGCAGCATGACCCCGCCCGCGCTCGGCGGCGGCATGGTGCAGACCCTCCGCCTGTAGACCTCAGCGCAGATCGGTTCGCGCACGAGGGGGCGGTAGGAGGCGAAATCGTCGAGCGTCAGGGTCGTCTCGCCGGTCCGCCGGTTGACGCGCTCGATGATCGCCTCGGCGATGGGGCCGGAGTAGTAGGCTGCTGCCCCGCCCGCGCCGATCCGGCGCACGGTTTCCGCGTAGGCGGGGTTGGTGATCTCGTCACCGACGTTTCGCGGGGCGCCGTCTTCGGAGAAATAGATCCCCGCCTCTTCTTCTTCCCGGAGCCAGGACAGCCGGCTGACATACCGGTTCATCCGTACAGGCATGGGAAAGCCCTCGTCGGCCAACTGCTCGGCTTCTGCGAAAAGGCCCTCCCAGGCGAGCCTGCCATGGCGGTCATGCGCCATGTCGAGCATGGCGACGACCCCGGGCACGCCCGTCGAAAAGCCGGAGCGCACCGCTTCGATGAAAGGCATGGGCGTTCCGTCTTCCGACAGGAAGATCCCGGGATGCGCCGAGGCAGGGGCGACCTCCCTGCCGTCATAGGCGAGAAGCTCGTCCGCAGCCGCATCATAATGGAGCATGAAGGCGCCCCCTGCGAGACCCGAGCTCTGCGGCTCGACCAGCCCCAGAACGGCCTGGACCGCGACGGCGGCATCGACCGCGCTTCCCCCTTCGCGCAGGACACGCTCGCCCGCCTCGACGGCGAGGGGATGGGCCGCGCTGACGATATAGGCTGTTTCGGTGACGGGGGCCTCGACGGTTGCGGCTTCGGGGGGCTCGCTGCGGTCACAACTGGCGAGGCTGGCAGCGACGAACATGAAGACAAACGGAAAAGTTCTGCTGCGCATCCTTGCTTCCCCCGGCAGTGGCTGGCGAGAAACTGGCTGAGCCAAACTGTGGTGACAAGCCATGAAACCCGGACCGAGAAACCTCATCACCGATGTGCCCGGCCTGAAACTCGGCCACGCGGAGGACGAGGGGGCCAGAACCGGCGTGACGGTGATCCTTCCCGATGCGCAGGCGCGGGCGGCGGTGGACGTGCGGGGCGGCGGGCCGGGCACCCGGGAAACCGATGCGCTTGCGCTCGAGACCCTGGTCGGCAGCGTCGATGCGGTCGTCCTGACGGGCGGGTCGGTCTATGGCCTCGGGGCGGCGGACGGCGTGGCCGCAAGGCTCGGTGCGGACGGGCGCGGCTTTGCACTCGTCGAAAAGGCCGGCGTCCCGCCATCGCCCATCGTCGCAGCCGCGGTGATTTACGATCTCGCGAATGGCGGCACGAAGGGGTGGGGGGGCGAGCCGCCCTATCGGCGCCTTGGAGTGCTCGCGATGGAACATGCCGGAAGGGACTTCCCCCTCGGCCCGGTCGGAGCTGGCCACGGTGCGACCGCCGGGGCCTATCGCGGCGGGTTCGGCAGCGCCTCCGTGGAGGAATCGGGGTTCACGGTCGGAGCGGCGGTCGTCGTCAACAGCTTCGGTTCGCCGTACGTTCCGGGAACTGACAGGTTCTGGGCCGCGCCCTTCGAGATCGACGCGGAATTCGGTGGGCGGGGCATCGCGACGGAGACGACGGGGGGCTGGCCCCCGGACACCAAGATCGGCGCAGGTCCGCGCGAGAACACCACCATCGCCGTGGTCGCGACCGACGCGCCGCTGTCGAATGCCGCGCTCAAGCGGGTGGCGATCATGGCGCAGGACGGGCTGGCGAGGGCCCTGCGCCCGGCCCACGGGCCGACGGACGGCGACACGGTCTTCGCCCTCTCGACCGGGGAAGGGCCGGTCGGGGAGGATATCCTGCTGACCACGCGTATCGGCAACGCGGCCGGGGACGTTCTCGCCCGGGCCATCGCCCGGGGCGTCCACGCTGCCGAAGAGGGGTGAGGATGGCGACCCCTGCAGGAGCCGTTACGCAGTAGCGCTAGAACCCGCAAAGCCCCTTGTTTC
>CAZAFU010000048.1:69-19663 GCA_964484475.1 uncultured Caulobacterales bacterium
TCGCATCGAGCCGTCAGGCAAGGCCGCACCCGGACGAACTGCCCCGGCCGCGATGTCGGAGCTATAGCGGAGGTCGGTGAGCCGGCCTTCCGAAAGGTTCCTCTCGACCCAGCCCCGCGCCTCGCGCGCAAGGAAGGTCGGCCACCCGGCCAGAACGTCCTGCGGCGACAGCGGGCCCGGCAGGACCGCCTCGGATTCGATGCGCGGATTGGCCGAAAACCCCGACGGGAAGGTCAGGGCGAGATATCCTTCGAGGGTGCTTCCGAAATAGGAGCTCTTCAGATGATCGAAGACCAGCCGCCGTGCGCCGGCGTCGAAACTGCCTGTCGCCCGCGCCCTTGGAAGGTCGAGGGGGGCTTCGAGCATGTCGCCGAGATCGAGGTGGATGGCTTCGGCGTAGACATCGAAATCGACCTGGATTTCCGCCGGGTGCAGAACGTTCCC
Organism: uncultured Caulobacterales bacterium; assembly: GCA_964484475.1. Taxonomy (GTDB): domain Bacteria; phylum Pseudomonadota; class Alphaproteobacteria; order Caulobacterales; family Parvularculaceae; genus Parvularcula. The sequence continues at coordinate 514 of CAZAFU010000048.1, forward strand.
AAGACCGAGCCGGCCGGCAAGGTTCCCGGTGTTCTCGGCGACGTCGTAACGCAACCTCTCCACCGAGAAATCCGGCGAGCCGGGCTCGAAGCTCGCGGTGATGAGATTTTCGCCGAAGGAGAAATCCCGCCCTGCGAGGGCCCCCTCACCGGGCGCGACAACCAGGTCGATCCGCCCGGCCGTCGGCGTGCCCGCTTCGTCGACGCTCAAGAGGACCTCTCCGCCAAGGGTGGAGTTCAGCCGGACCACGTCCACGCCCAGAAGAGACAGGAGAGGGCCAAGGGGCGTACCGTCCGTCGTGAACAGAAGATCGGTCTGCCCGGTCCCGCGTGCCAGCACATCGAGTGTTGCGAGCGTATCGCGGTCACCGATCCGGAACGGCAACCGGCCGCGCACGGCGTAACCTTCCTGCCCCGGGGCGGCGACGATCGAGCCTCCGACCAGGGCGACGTCATCCGCAAGCGCATCGTTCTCGTACTGGATCGAGATGTCGGGGAACGACACCTGCCCGGCGCGCCCGCTCGACAGAAGGGCCAGAAGACGCTCCAGCCGCATGGGGGCGCGCGGCGCCTGTTCCGATGGCAAGGACCGGGTCACCGCCTCGATGCGGGCGGCCCTGAGCCCGATCAGGCGGATCCGTCCGCGCATCAGTCCCGCCACGGCAATATCGACCCTCACGGAACGGGCCGAGGCCGACGACTTGCCCGCAAGCTCCACCGCATCGGCGGACAAGGCGATGCGCTCGGGCGCCAGTTGATAGTCGAGGCCGCTGACTTCGACCTCTCCACCGATCAGTTCCGCCAGGAGAGCGCTGCCCGCGGATTCAGCACCCCTGAGGGGAAGCCAGTGGGTCAGTCCGAGGACGGCGAGAACCGCGATGAACGTCGCGGCCGAAGACACGACCCGGGTGAACGCCGTGAGTGCCAGCACGAAGCCCCCGGCAGCAGGAGCCTCTCCCCCCGCCGTGCGCGTCTCGTGCCCGTCCTGTCCGTCGTCGTTCGATTGCACGCCTGGCAGCCCCTGAACGATACCAGATAACGAGATTGCGAGGGCTACGGCAAGGCGTGTCGGGGTTACCGCATGGACGGGTCGGAACCGGGTCGCTAACCATCGCGGCAGGCAAACCAGAGGAAGGCAGTCACGTGATCGAAGCCGGCGACAAAGCACCAGCATTCAAGCTTCCCACCGAAGACGGAGAGGTCAGCCTGTCCGATTTCAAGGGCAGGAAGCTGGTCCTCTACTTCTACCCGAAGGACGATACGTCGGGCTGCACGAAAGAGGCGATCGGTTTCTCCGAACGCCTCGAGGACTTCCGCGCCGCCGGCGCCGAGGTCCTGGGCGTATCGAAGGACACGCCGCAGAAGCATGCGAAATTCCGGGAGAAACACGAGCTGACCGTCCCGCTGGCATCCGACGAGGAGGGGGCGATGATCGAGAGCTACGGTTCGTGGGTCGAGAAAAGCATGTACGGCCGGACATACATGGGGATCGACCGCTCGACCTTTGTCATCGACGAGGAGGGCGTGGTGCGGGAAGTCTGGCGTAAAGTCCGCGTACCCGGCCATGTCGAGAAGGTGCTCGCGGCGGTCAAGGCGCTTTGAACCCCGAAGCGACGTCTTCGCCGAAAGGCCCGGCCCGGTGGGACCTGGCCCTTCTCGGGGTTCTGGAAACTGCCGACGCCGGGCGGAAGGCCGCCCTTGCGCAGGACCTCCTGACCCGCGCGCGAGCTGGCGATCTCGATCTTGCCGGAGCGGCGCAGGTGGTCCCCAACGACCGCCCGGCGCGGCCGGAACGTCCGGCGCTCGTCGCGCCCGGCGCCGTGCCGCGGCGCGGCATCGGCACGGTCAGGGGGCGAGCCGCCCTCTTCCACGCTCTTGCCCATATCGAGTTGAACGCGATCGATCTCGCTGCGGACATGGCCCTTCGTTTCGCGGGGGAAATTCCCGACGAGAAGAGAGCCTGGTTCGTGGCCGACTGGATCGAGGTCATGGGCGAGGAGGGCCTCCATTTCTCGATGCTGGCCGAGAGCCTTGCCGCGATGGGGGCCGGCTATGGCGACTTCGATGCCCATGACGGCCTGTGGGAAGCCGCGATGCTGACCCGTCACGATCTTCTCGGCCGCCTCGCGGTCGCTCCGATGATCCTCGAGGCCCGCGGGCTGGACGTGACGCCGGACCTCATCCGGCGCCTGGAGGGGCTCCAGCTCGAAGCCGAGGCAGCGGTTCTCACCCGCATCTACGAAGACGAGATCGGGCATGTCCGCTGTGGGGTCAGGTGGTTCACGGCCGTGACCGAGGATCGGGGCCTTGATCCCGAAGAGACTTTTCACGACCGTGTCGCGCGGTTCCATCCCCAGGGACCCAAGCCGCCTTTCAACGTATGGGCCCGCACCGAGGCGACCCTGCCGCAGGACTGGTACGAGAATCTCGTGCCCCATTAAGGTCACAATCAGGCCCCGGCATCGCCGCGGAGAACTGCGATGGCATGGTTCCAGCAGTTTGTCGGAAGACGACGCAATCAGGGGCGGGCTGAAGGACGAGGTTGGTTAATAAATTTTCGACTCTAGGGACGTAACTTCGTTGTGACACACCTACACGTCCGTGTTACTGTCACAATGGATGGTCGGGGCCGACGTCCAGGGGTTATGTGTAAGACCTTGGACAGTCAGGGATAATTGATGGGCAGGGAAAAAGGTCAGCTTGGACGCCGTCTGGGGCACTGGTTCCGCGAACGGCAGATCTACCACCGCTCCGACGGCGTGGTTCACTTTATCAAGCTGTCCTCGAAAACCCAGGTGGTTTTCGCCTCCATCCTCTTCGGCGCTCTGCTCTGGGTGGCCTATGCCTCGGTCAACGTCGTCTTCAAAGAGCAGATCATCATCGCGAAGGACCAGCAGCGGCGCGATGAGCAGGCTGCCTATCGCAGGCGTCTTCTCAACTCCGAACGCGCCTATGAGGAGGTCAGCTCCCTCAACTTCATCTACAGCCGGGAATTCGAAGCGAGCCTCGGCAACCTGCGTCGACAGCACGAAGCGCTCAGGTCGCTGGTCGAGAACAAGAGCTCCCTCGACAGGGAGATGCGCAGCCTGGCCGATGCCCTCTCCACGGCCGGCGCACCGGGCGGCCGCCAGCTTCGCGGCACCAACCGCCTGATGGTGGACCCGGTCGGCCGTGAGCCGACGCCTCGCCAGTCACGCATTTCCGCCTTGCGGGAGCAGGCCCTCGAAAGCGTGATCGACCAGGAGGTGGCCGAGGGTATCGAGAATGAGATCCTGACGGCCATGCGCATGCAGACGGCCGAACTCTCCGCAAGCCAGGTCGTTCTCCTCGCCAGCCTCGAAGAGAAGATGCAGCGTTCGATTGCCGAGCTGGAGCAGATTCTCAAACATACGGGCTCTGGCCAGCTGAGCGGCCGGAAGACCGACCACGCGTTCGGCGTCCAGGTTCTCGCCGAGGTGGCGGGCGATGAATATTCCGGACAGGGCGGGCCGTTCATCCCGGTCGACGAGACCGAATACGTCTCCAACTATACGAGCACCTATTTCGAGACCGCCGAACGGGTGCAGACCAAACTCAGCGAGCTGGCCGCGCTATCGGGCACCGTCCGCGCGATCCCGCTGGCCAATCCGGTGATTGCGCGGCACCGGCAGACATCCCGCTACGGCGTACGCTGGGACCCCTTCAAACGGGAGAAGCGCTCGCGCCACTACGGCCTCGATTTCGGTGCGCCGCGGCGGACACCCATCGTGGCGACGGCACCGGGCAGGGTCGTCCGTGCAGGAACGTGGGGCAGCTACGGAAACATCGTCGAGATCGACCATGGAAACGGCTTCCGCACCCGCTACGCCCATCTCAACTCAATTAAAACCAGAGTGGGCAAGACTGTCGGTCTGAATGAAACCATCGGACTGATGGGGAGTACGGGCCGGTCCACCGCCACCCATCTCCACTATGAAGTCATCTACAAGGGGCGACAGGTGGACCCCGAAAGGTTCATCGAGGCAGGGCGTTATGTTTTCGAAAGCTAAGCGAGATAGGACTGAAGAGCGCAAACCCAAAGAGCTCGAGGATCCGCGTGCCATGACCAACGACACTTCCAATGCACGCCGGAGCGATCCCCGGAACGCGCAGCGTACGAAAGCTGCCCGCCCTGCTCCGACGGGCGTGCCCTCCCTGATCAGTGCCGACATGGTGATCCGCGGCGAGATCCACGCCGAGGGCGAGGTCCAGTTCGACGGCGAGATCGAAGGCGATATCCACGCCAAGGGTCTTGTCATCGGCGAGGGGGCGACCGTCCACGGGGAAGTCGTTGCCGAGAAGGTCCGGGTCGCTGGGGTCGTCGATGGCCGCATCCGCGCAACCAGGGTCGAGCTGACACAGAGCGCAGTGGTCCGCGGAGATGTTCTGCACACGGCCCTGATGATCGAGGCCGGCGCCCGCTTCGAAGGCTCCTGCCGTCATTCCGACGATCCGATGAATGGCCAGGCCGCTCCAGTGCAGCAGCCCCGGGAACTGCCCCCGGCACAGGCCCAGATGAAACCCCAGCCGGTCCAGCGGGACTCGATGCCCATGCGCCGTGAGATGCAGGGAGGCGAGCCCCCGCGCGGGGAAGCTGCACCGAAGGATGCAGGCCCCTCTCCCCGTCCCCAACCCCAGCCGCAGAAAGCGGCCCTGGGCGGCAAGGCCAATCTTCGCTGACCTTCCTCCCTTCCGGGAATGCAGCAAACAGGCATGTGAGAAAGGAGCCTCCGCGGCTCCTTTTTTCGTCACTGCCCCGCTGAACCGCCCTCGACGTCCGCAAACGGATCGATCACGCGGAGCTCGGCCCGGCTGTCGGCCGTGAGTTCGATCAGTCCGAACCCCGAGGCAAAGGCTGTCCCCTCCTCGGCCCTGACAGACCATTCGCAAAGGTGCTCCGGCTGCGGATCCGCGTCGAAATTCGCGGTCGTGATGTAGGTCAGCTTCGCAACGAAGCCGTCCTGCTCGAGGGTCACCGTCCGATCGCCCGCATCCTGCATCCGCGCGCCCTGCGTGAAGCCCGCCTCGCCGATCGACGGAACGGACCCCCGGTCGAGGCGGCTCCAGACCACGCTGTCGAGAGGTGGTGCCTGCCCGACCGTTTGCGAAGACGCGATCAGGCGTTCGAGCCCGCAGATCGCGCGGAAGGTCGGCTCCCTGCGCATGTCCGCCGAGGTCAGCCCGCCCCAACCCGCGGCAGCGAGTGGAACGAAGGTCTCGCAGGAAGAGACTTCCCGCGTCGGTGCTTCGAAGTCGCTCGGGTGGGCCATGGTGATCGGCCTATCCGGCAACCCATTCTCGAAAAGGCCGACACCCGCATCGAGGAAGACCGCGCGTTCGACGCATCCGTCGAGAAGGCGCGGATGGCAGATCAGCGATGCGTTCTCGGGGCCCGCCCCGCCGCCGGCGGCGGCCTCTTCGCCGATGTCCGGCGGGCCAAGGGGCCGCTCCGGCATGTCGGTGCCGCCGGGCCCGAAAAGGTTCGTCAGCAGGAGAAGGAGGACGGCAAGCCCGCCAACGGCAGCGCCGGCCAGCGACAGCCTGGAAACCCACTTCACCGCCTCGGCCTGCTTGAGGCCGTCCTGTCGGGCGCCGTCCGGCTCCTTCTGGTCTTCGGTCGGCTGATCAAATTCGTTCATAGCAATCCAAGCTCCGCCAGTTCCGCCCTGATCGGAAGGTCGTCGTCACAGGCCGCCCGGGACTCGTCAGGCGGTGCATCCCGAGCCTCGAGATACCGCCAGCCCTGAAAGGGCTTCCTCGCCACCGGCCTGACCGGGATGAGTTCAGGATCGAGAAGCAACCTGCACTGGCGCCCCTTCGCCGTCTCGACTCCATCGATACCGACGATGTTCTGGCGGGCCTGGATGAAGCCTGCGATCACCCAGTAGATCGACCCTCCGCCGATCAGTTCCTCCGCCCGCCTCGGCATCATTCTGGTGACATGGTGGGCGAGCCCTTCGCGGGGCGTACCCTTGTTCCGCTTCAGGAGCGTCTTCTGCCAGGCGCGAAGATCATCGATCCGCTGGCTGCCGACGGAGAGTTTGATGAGATGGACCGGCATCTGCGCCTCAACTGCTTCTGACGCGTGCGACTTCCCGTGCCCTGGCCTTCTTGATCGAATGGCGCGCTGCCCGCTTGGCGAGGATATAGAAGGTGAAATAGCAAAGGCCCGCGCCGATCGAGAGCAGCCAGAGCGGCAGGTCGGCGAGCAGGAGGTCCAGCCTTTGCGGCGTGATGCCCATGAGCTGGGCGATGTTCGGTGCGTGGGTGTCGAGCCACAGGGCCCCGGCGCCCAGCGTGAGCAGGACCGACAGGATAGCGATCATGATCGCGCCGACGGTCACACCGATGTCCTCGCGCTCCTCGGCCTTGGCGATGATCATCTTCGACGGATCGCCGGTCAGTGCGTGGCTCGCGGCATAAAGGGCCGCCATGCGCCCCTCGATCTCCTCGGTGGTCAGGCTGCGGCCGCGATCGCGCCGTACGCTGTCGAAATCCACGAGGGGTGCGTGGGTCACTTCCCCCAAGGCGAGGATCTGGCCGTCGCATTCGTCCGCTGGCGCCACCTCGGAGGTGGGGATGACGAGCTCGGCATCGGTGGGCATCAGGAAGAGCGATTTCTCCGCCGCGCGCCGCCTGACGAGGCCGTCGAGCTTCATCAGCCGGCCATCGACCCGGGCCCGGGTCCACCGCTCGAACGCCTCCGCCGCGCCCAACCGGTCACCTTCGTTGAGCTTCTTCAGGACGGTGGAACGCCTGAAATTCTCCGCCCCGATGTTGAAGATGAAGGACACCAGCGCGTCGTGCTCGTTCTGGTTGAGGGGTGTACGGACCGTTTCCCTGATCAGGGTCTCGATCGGCGCGACGTCCTTTGCGAGGAGGACATCGGCATCGCGCTGGCTGATCTTCTGCCCGCCGCTCATGGTGTGGTGGCCGTAGCCCACCACGTAGGTTCCGTCGTTGCGGCGGCCGTCGATACGCGGGTTCGAGGAAAAGCCCTCGAACGCCTTGATCAGATTGAGACCCGTATCGCCGGTCTGCATGTCACCCCCGCAACAGCTCCGCCCTTGCAGGGGCGGATGGTACCCTCTGTCTTCCTACCATGGGGTACGGGTGAAGGATAGCGGATGCTTGACGTTCTGTTAACCACTGGTCACCTTCACCTTCGTGGTACGCCTGTGGGGTCTTCGGCAGGAGGGCTGATGATGGTGTCGATGTTCATCCGATATACGGGGCTTCTCCTGGTCCTCGCCGGGCTCCTCGGCCTGGTGGCCGGTGCCCAGTATGAAGGCAGGACCGCCAGCGTTCTCAGCCTCGACGGACCCGTGACCCCCACGGTCGTCAATTATCTCGAACGCGAGATCGCGAATGCCGAGGTCCGGGGCGATGAGCTCGTGGTGCTGGAAATCGACACACCGGGCGGGCTCGTCACGTCGATGCAGGCGATCGTCCAGACCATCCTCGGCGCCGACGTCCCCGTCGTCACCTATGTCGCCCCGCAGGGGGCCCGCTCTGCGAGCGCGGGTCTCTACATCATGTACGCCGCCCACGTGTCGGCCATGGCGCCCGCCACCAATACCGGTTCGGCGACACCGATCGAGCTCGGCGGATCGGGCGGTCGAAGCCCTTTCAGCAATGAGGGGGCCGGTGAGGAGGGCGAGGCCGACGACATTTCGAACGAAGCCTCCCTGCGCGGCAAGGTGATCGAGGATGCGGTCGCCTATATCAGGGGCCTCGCCAACCTTCGCGACCGGAATGCGGAGTGGGCGGAGAAGGCCGTCCGCCCCCCTTCCGCCTCGATCACGGCGGAGGAAGCGCTTGACCTCGGCGTCATCGACATCGTCGCGGCGGACAGGGACGAGCTTCTGGCGGCCCTCGATGGGCGCACGGTCACGGTGGCTTCGGGCGAGAAGGTCCTGAACACCGCGGGCGTCGAGCTGACGGTCACCCCGCCCTCGACCCTCGAGAGCATTCTCGGCTTCTTCGCCGATCCCAACGTGGCCGCGATCCTCCTGTCGCTCGGGACCCTCGGCCTGACTGTCGAGCTTTGGAATCCCGGCTCGATCTTTCCGGGTGTCTTCGGCGTGATCTGCCTCCTGCTGGCCTTCTACAGCTTTCAGGTCCTGCCGGAGAACGGCCTCTTCCTCGCCGTTCTGGGGCTCGGCTTCCTGCTCTTGATCCTTGAGGCCTTCGTGACCACCGCGGGCCTTGCGGGAATAGCCGGCCTCGGTCTCATCGCGGTGGGCCTCTACTATCTCTTCCCCGAGCAGTTCCGTGTCAGCCTCCCCCTCATCATGGGCGTCGTCATCTCGATGGGGGTGATTCTCGGCTTCCTCCTCTGGGAGCTGGTCAAATCGCGGGCCCACGGGCCGCTGATCGGCAAGGAAGCCATCCGGGCCCGGGTGGGGCGGGTGGAAGAATGGTCCGGCGCCGAAGGCTGGGTCATCGTCGATGGCGAGCGCTGGCGCGCCCGCTCGAAACAGCCCCTCAATCCCGGCGACAGAATCAGAGTGGCGGAGGTCGACGGCCTCGTCCTCGTCGTGAAGAGAGCGACTGCTAAACAGGCGCTCCGTGTTCCCCTGACCCCAACGGAGACCCGTTAGATGGCATCCATCGCGTTTATCCTGCCCATCATCATCTTTGCGGTGATGGTGATCTCGGCGACCTTCAAGATCCTGAAGGAGTACGAGCGCGGCGTCGTCTTCACGCTGGGCAAGGTCGGCCGCAGGGCGGCAGGACCCGGTATCGTCATCCTCATTCCGGTGATCCAGACCATGCGCAGGATCGACATGCGCACGCTTGTCGCGGACGTTCCGCCCCAGGACGTCATCAGCCGTGACAACGTGTCGGTGAACGTCAATGCGGTGATCTACTACCGCGTGATCGACGCCGTGAGGGCCGTGGTCCAGGTGGAGAATTTCAAGGAAGCCACCAGCCAGCTCGCCCAGACCACCCTCCGCTCGGTCCTCGGCAAGCACGACCTCGACGAAATGCTGCAGGAGCGCGATCGTCTCAACAAGGACATCCAGTCGATCCTCGACGAGCAGACCGAGGCGTGGGGCATCAAGGTCGCGAATGTCGAGATCAAGCGCGTGGACGTCGCCGAGTCGATGATTCGGGCCATTGCCCGCCAGGCGGAGGCCGAGAGGGAGCGCCGGGCCAAGGTCATCCTTGCCGAGGGCGAGCAGCAGGCGGCCGCCAAGCTCTCCGAGGCCGCGCTTATCCTTGCAGGCCAGGACGGCGCCATGCAGCTGCGCTATCTCAACACCCTGCAGGAGATCGCCGGGGACGGGACGAACACGATCGTCTTCCCGTTCAGCGCGGAAGACATCTCCACCATGATGCGCGGCGGCCGTTAGGGATCAGAGAACCTTCAGGACCGGGATCTTCAGTTCATTCGCGAGGTCACGGACCCGCTCGCGAAGGCTCTGTTCCCCCCTCGGCTCGGCCAGGAGCCGGTCGATCCGTTCTGTAAGCGCCTTGCGGTCCACGCCCCTTATCATCTCCTTCAGGGGGAGGACCGAACTTGCGGGCACCGAGATCCGCTCGAAACCCAAGGCCACGAGGACCAGTGCCATGAGAGGATCGGTGGCCTGTTCCCCGCAATAGCCGACGGGAGTGTCGACAGCCTCCGCTTCCCTGACGATGTGCCGGAGGAAGCTGACGAAGGGTACACTGAGATAGTCGTACCTCGCGGACACCATCTCGCTTTCCCGGTCGGCGGCGAAGAAGAACTGCGCCAGGTCGTTTCCGCCTACAGACAGGAAATCCGCCTGTTCGGCCACCTCCCTGACACCCCACGCGGCAGCCGGGATCTCGACCATGGCGCCGAGCTCGAAGGTCTCGGGCATGGCCTCACCGATCTTCTGGCAGCGCTCGAACTCCTTGTCGATGATCGCTCTTGCCCTTGCGAACTCCCGCGCTTCCGTCACGAGCGGCAGGAGAACGCTGAGCGGACGGCCGTTCGCGGCGTTGATGAGGGCACGGATCTGGATCCGCAGGAGACCTTCCCGGTCGATGGCGAGGCGCAAGCCTCTCCAGCCCATGGCCGGGTTGGCTTCGACGGGCCCGTGCATGTATCCCGCCCGCTTGTCCGATCCCAGATCGGCGGTCCTGAAGACGATCCGCGCGCCATTCGCGGCGTCGAAGACTTCCTTGTAGGTTTTCGTCTGCTCGGTCGCGCTCGGCAGCGTGTGGCCGACGAGGAACTGGAGTTCGGTCCTGAAAAGGCCGACGCCCGACGCACCGACCTCTGCAATCATCGGAATGTCCATGGGAAGGCCGGCATTCATCTCGATGCTGACGAGAACACCGTCGCGGGTTCTGGCCGGTTCGTCCTTGGAGCGGGCAAACCGCTCGAGTTCCTCCGAGCGGACCCGCGCCTTCTCCTCGAAGGTCTCGATCGCCTCGCTCGTGGGCCTGAGGAACGTATCGCCGGTGCTGCCGTCGAGCAGGATCTCGTCGCCCTCTTCCGCACGGTCGATGATATCGTAGAGGCCGCCGACCATCGGGACGCGCAGTGACCGCGCGACGATCGCCGCATGGCTGTTGGAGGAAGCCTCCCCCAGAACCAGGCCCGCGAGCTTGTGGCGGTCGAGTTCGAGGAGTTCCGCAGGCCCGAGTGTTTCGGCGAGGACGATCGCATTGTCCGGCAGGCGATGGGAAAGGTCCTCCCCGCGCAGCATACGGAGGAGACGTCGCGAGAGATCGTCGAGGTCGTGGAGCCGTTCCCGCAGATAGGGGTCGGAGGCCGCCCGCATCTGGCTGCGGTTCTCCGTCTGCACCTGCTCCACCGCGGCCTCGGCGTTGAGGCCGGCCATGATCTTCTCTTCGAGTCGCTTCGCCCATCCCCGGTCGTAGGCGAACAGTCTGTAGACCTCTAGAACCTCGCGGCTTATATGGGTCAGCGCGCGGTCCTTTGCCATCATGTCGTCGACAGACTTCTGGAGGCCCGCCAGTGCCTCGAGAAGGCGCTTGCGCTCGGCGGCGAGGTCCGCGGCGAAGATGTCCCGCTTCCCCCGCTTCGGCGTGAGAAGATAGGCCGTCCCATGGGCGAGCCCCGGCACTATGGCGGTTCCCGTGACGTATTCGGGACCGTGGATCAGCTCCTCGACCTCCGCGACTTCGCGCTCGGTCAGGAACTTCTCCGAGGAAATGATCTCGGCCAGGACGGTCGCGACCATCTGCGAGGCTTCGATCTCCTCCTCCGCATAGGCTCTGGTCGTCGTGTTCTGTATCGTCAGAACACCGATGACCTTGCCTGACCGGATGATCGGGACACCGAGGAACGCGTTGAGCTGGTCTTCCCCCGTCTCGGGCCGGTACGAGAAGTCGGGGTGCTGGCCCGCCCTTCTGAGATTGATGGGCCGTCCGGTCCTTGCAACCAGCCCGACGAGGCCCTCGTTCCAGGAGAGCCGGGTCTGGTGGACGGCTTCGCGGTTGAGGCCCTGGGTCGCGAACAGCTCCAGCATGTCGTCCGACCGACGGACATAGATGGAGCAGACATCCGCCACCATGTTCCGCGCGATCGCAGCCGTCAGGTGATCCAGACGCGTCTGTGCATCCGACTCTTCGGCCATCACCTCGCGAAGCTGCCTGAGCAGTACGCGCGGGGTCGGCGCCATGCGGGGCGGAAGGTTCATGGGATGAGGTTAGGCCGCCGCATCTGAGAGCCCAAACGCTTCGTGTAGCGCCCGGACGGCAAGCTCGGTGTAATCGGCGGCGATGAGGACCGAGATCTTGATCTCGGAGGTCGAGATGTTCTCGATGTTGATCTGCTTCTCGGCGAGGATCTCGAACATCTTCGCCGCGACACCGGCATGGCTCTTCATGCCGATCCCGATGACCGAGACCTTCGCGACGTTCTGGTTGGCCACGAGGCTGTCATAACCGAGCTGCGCCTTTGCCAGGGTCAGGCGTTCCATCGCGCGGGAGAGATCCTTCTCCGACAGGGTGAAGGACATGTTCGCTTCCTCGCCTGCCCGCGCGGGGCTCTGCACGATCATGTCGATGTTCACGCCCTCCTCGGCGAGAAGACGGAAGATGAGGGCCGAGCGGCCCGGCTTGTCAGGAACGCCAAGAAGGCTGATCTTGGCCTCGCCCACCGATGGGACGACGGCGGTGACGACTTCCTGTTCCATGATCTTGTCCTCTTCGGTGATGAGCGTGCCCTCGTCGGTCTCCTCCGGCTCGAGCAGCGAGGAGAGAACCCTGACCGGTACCCGGTAGGCCATGGCAAGGCCCACGGAGCGGGTCTGCAACACCTTCGCGCCGACCGACGCCATTTCCAGCATCTCTTCATAGGCGAGGATCGGCCGGCGTCGCGCGGTCGCGACGATCCGTGGGTCGGTGGTGTAGACGCCGTCGACGTCGGTGTAGATGTCGCAGCGCGCTGCCCCGAGGGCGGCGGCGAGCGCCACGGCCGTGGTGTCCGACCCGCCCCGGCCCAGGGTCGAGACGCGGTCCGATGCGGTCTTGCCCTGGAACCCCGCGACCACGGCCACCTCGCCTGCGTCAAGGGCTTCCATCAGCCTTTCCTGGGGAATGTGGGTGATGCGGGCCGCACCGTGGCTGTCGTCGGTGGTGAGCCCCATCTGCCAACCCTGGAAACTGCGGGCGGGAATGCCGAGGCTCTTGAGGTGGAGCGCCAGAAGGCCCGCAGTCACCTGTTCACCGCTGGCAACGACCGCATCATAGTCGGGATCGCGACTGACATCGCCCTGGCCCAGGTCCTCCGTCAGATGCACGAGCCGGTTGGTTTCGCCGGCCATGGCGGAGACGGTCACGCACACCTTCAAGCCCCTGACGATAGCGGCCCGGACATGACGCGCGACACGCTTGATGCGCTCGGAATCACCGACGGACGTCCCGCCGAACTTCATCACGATCACATCGTCCCGCCGCGGTGCGAGTTCGAGAGGCGCGGGGTTCAGGGACACGTCTCTCCTCCAGGGTCGGGACAGGGCAGGCCAGCGCTGGAAGCTACCCCCCGGCGCGTCCGCGGGCAAGCTGTCGCGCCAACCTTCGAAGACCCTCATCCAGCCCGACCGATGGCTGGAAATCGGGGAGGAGGGGCGCCCTCGCCCGCTTGTCCTCCTCGAAAAGCTTCAGCTGGCGGGTGGTGAGCGGTAGCCTGAGGCCCATTCTCTCCGCGATGCCCGCGGCGGCCAGTGCGGGAGACAGGGGCAGAGGCAGGACCGCTCCCCCGCGCCTCCCCGCCGCCGCGAGAATCCGACGGAAAAGCTCGCGCATCGTCGCTTCCTCGGGGCCGCCGAGGGCGTGGAGCCCGCTCGATGCGGGGCCTTCGAGGGCCACCCTGACCGCCTCGGCCACGTCGTCGATATGGACCGGCTGCTGCATCGCCCGGCCCGATCCGGGACAGACGAGAAAGCCCGACCGTCTGGCGAAGGTCATCAGGCGCGAGAGATTGCCGTCTTCCGGGCTGCCATAGATCATCGTCGGCCGGAGGATCCGGCAGTCCCCTGCCCTCGCCTCGGCCGCCCTCAGGGCTTGGTAGACCGGGCTCTGGTGGTCGATCGCAACATTGTTCGAGGAAAATAGGACAAACCTATCGATACCCGCCTCCCGAAGAGGCGCGATCGCAGGCTGCGATACGGTCAGGATCGGGGTCAGGATCGCCGCATCGTGCCCATGGGCTACTCTTTCGATGCCCGCGCGGTCATCGAGATCGAGCTGGACCAGCCCGCTTTGCTCCCGGGGTTGGCGGGCCGTACCGGTGACCTCGTGGCCACGCTCCGCCAGGCGGCGGGCGATGGCGTTGCCGAGCGGGCGGGCTGCACCGACGAGAAGAACCCTCACAGGCACCCTGCCGCGTTGAGAAATCCCGCAGCGTCACTTAGCTCTTTGCGGAACCCGGAGACAGCCAGCCCATGAACGCCACTGCCGAAGCCAGAACCACCATCGACACCGAGGAAGTCGCCAAGTTCAGCGCGATCGCCGCCGAATGGTGGGACCCGCTCGGGAAGTTCAAGCCGCTGCATAAGTTCAATCCCGTCCGCCTGGCCCTCATCCGTGACCGGATCTGTGCCCATTACGGAAAGGACCGCTACGCCAAAAGACCCCTTGAAGGGTTGCGCATCCTCGATATCGGCTGCGGCGGCGGCCTCGTGGCGGAGCCCATGGCCCGCCTCGGGGCGGACGTGGTCGGCATCGACGCCTCCGAAGCGAATATCAAGACCGCCCTTGTCCACGCCGGGCAGTCGAAACTCGACATCGACTATCGCGCGATGACGGCCGAGGCCCTCCTTGCCGAGGAAGGGGAAGCCTTCGACGTGGTGCTCAACCTCGAAGTGGTCGAGCACGTCGCCGATGTCGAACTCTTCCTCGAAACCGCGGCGGGCCTGATCAGGCCGGGCGGCATGATGGCGATGGCGACCCTCAACAGGACCCTCAAGGCGGCTGCCACGGCGGTTTTTGCAGCGGAATACGTGCTCCGCTGGCTGCCAAGAGGTACCCACGACCCGCGCAAGTTCGTCAGGCCGGACGAAGCGAAGGCTGCGCTGACCCGGGCGGGGCTTCGCATCGATGCCGAACGGGGGCTGACCTATCTGCCGCTCCTGGACAGCTGGCGGACCGGGGACGATCTCAGCGTCAACTACATGCTGTTCGCGAGCCGTCCGGCGGCATAGCGAACAACCGGACGTCCGTCCTCGAAGGTGAGGGACGCCGGCGCCGCACGCCCGTCGCCGTCTAGCGCGATCAGTCGGTCGGCGCAGAGCTCCCTGACCCTCGGTGTCGGAACACTCCGCAGGATGACGACGTCGGCCGATCGGCAGCTTTCCTCGATCCCATCCTCCCTCTCGTGAATGATGAGGCGCCGGCCGCCGTTCAGGCCCGCCGTGCAAGGCCCCGGCCTGCAACCGCGCAGCATCGGCAGGGCCGCCATCTCGCTTCCGCTTCCCAACGCCTGCAACCAGCTTTCCACCACGAAGCGCTCACGGCGGTTCGAAAGGAGGAGGAGCGGCCTTTCCGGGTCGTCCGTCAGGATGCCAATGTTTCGCAGGTCGCGGCTGGTGAAGAGATCGGGCTTGGCCGCCGGGGCGCTCAGGGGCACGGCGAGCAACAGGACCCCCGCTCCGGCCAGCCGCAATGGAGAGCGCAGGAGGCAGAGGAGAAGAAGGCCGATGACCGCCGCGACGAGTCCGGCAGGGTCGAGCGCCGGGAAGAGGCGGACGGCGCCCTCGAGCTCGGCGGTCCATCCGGCGATGGCGATGACCCGCCCGATCCCCCACCCGGCCAGGTCGAGGAAGGGCCCGTCCAGGCCGAACGGCATGAGCACCAGGGCCGCAACGAGGCTCGGCATCACCAGCATCGTGACCAGGGGCATGGCGAGCAGGTTTCCGACGAGGCCGTAGTTCGCGAACTGCCCGAAATGGTGGATCGAGAAAGGCGCGGTCGCGAACCCGGCAATGATGCTGGTGGCGGCGAGACCGACGACGAAGCCGATCGCCTTCCTCGGGAAACTTCGCGGGGTGTGGCCCGCCCGCCTCTCTTCCCACCAACCGAAAGCCGCGATCAGCGCGACCACCGCCGCGAAGGACATCTGGAACCCCGCCGATATGACCGCCTCGGGGCGCATGGCGAGAATGATGATGGCTGCGAGGGCGGCGTTTCTCAGGCTCAGCCCGCGGCGGTCGAAAAGGATCGCCACGAAGAGGACCGCCGCCATGATGAAGGCTCTCTGGGCGGACCAGGCCGCTCCGGACAGGGCGAGGTAGACCGCCCCGCCGAGAAGACCGGTGACCGCGGCGATCTTCTTGACCGGAAGGTTGAGAGCGGCGCGGTGGTCGAGCAACAGCGCCTTTCTCGTGATCCAGAAGAGAAGTCCGCAGACGAGCCCCATATGCAGGCCCGAAATCGCCAGCAGATGGGCAAGGCCCGCATCGCGAAGGTCCTCCACGACGGCAGTGTCGATCTTCTGCCGATGGCCCGTGAGGAGCGCGGCCGCCACCGGCCCCGCTGTCCCGCCGATCCGCGCGCCGGCCCGCTCGGCCACCGCGATGCGAAGGCGCTCGATGTCATGGCCCCATCCTCCTTTTCCCGGGGCGAGCAGAACGGGCTGCGCCAGCGCGAAACCCGTTCCACCGATCCGCTCGAACGCCATCGCCTGGCCGAAGTCGTAGCCGCCCGGCAAGGCGGGGCCCGGCGGCGGGCCCAGTTTTGCGAAGAACCGGGCGCGGTCGCCCGGGCGCAGCCCGGGTGGCTCGCCCCGCCAGACGATCCGCACCTTTTCCGGCAACTGCTCTTGGGCCAGCCCCTGAAGGCTCGTGACCCTGAGGGTGTAGCGATGATCCTTGGGTCGCGGCTCGACCCGCTCGACGATGCCGCTCACCCTGACCGGGTCCTCGCCATCCGGCACAAGGGGGCCCGCGACCCCGGCCATCCTGACCGAGACCAGCACCGCTCCGCAGGCGAAGAGGGTGAGGGCCCTGACCAGGAACAGCCCGGCACCCCCCTCCTGCCGGCTGAGGGCCGACCAGCCGAGAGCACCGACCGCAGCCGCGGCTATCGCGAGCCGGGGATCTGGGGGGACCCAGCCGGAAAGGACCGCCGCGCTTCCGAAAGCGAGGAAGCACGGCGCGAAGAGAATGAACCGCCCCTCCTCCTCGGCGGCCCAGCGCCGGATGGCGGATCCCCAACGCCATGCAGCACGACGGGCAAGGATGTTGGCGTTATGCCAAAACCCGCCTAGAGGCCGTGGTCCGGTCCCGCCGCTCGTGGAGAATCCCCTCATGTCCTCAGAGACTAAGCCGATTATCACCCGCTTCGCACCGTCTCCGACGGGTTATCTGCACATCGGTGGCGCTCGTACCGCTCTTTTCAACTGGCTCTACGCCCGGCGCGATGATGCGCCCGATGGGTCGAAGTTCCTGCTGAGGATCGAAGACACCGACCGCGCGCGCCACAACGAAGAGGCCGTCGAGGCGATTCTCGAGGGGCTGCGGTGGCTGGGCCTCGACTGGGATGGCGAACCCGTCAGCCAGCACGCGCGGGCCGATCGCCACCGGGAGGTCGCCGAAGCGCTGCTGGCATCGGGCAAGGCTTACAGATGCTGGCTCGCGGGGGACGAGCTCGACGCCGCGAGGACCAAGGCGCGGGAGGACAATGTCCGCTTCACCAGCCCCTACCGTGAGGGCGGCGAGGGCGATGGTCCCTACTCCGTCCGCCTGAAGGCCCCGATCGAGGGAGAGACCGTCGTTCGCGACGCCGTTCAGGGCGACGTCCGGTTTCCCAACAAGGTCAGCGACGACACCGTGATCCTGAGATCCGATGGCACGCCGACCTATATGCTGGCCGTTGTTGTCGACGACCACGACATGGGCGTCACCCACGTGATCCGCGGCGACGACCACCTGAACAACACACCCAAGCAGCAGCACATCTACGAGGCGATGGGATGGGACGTCCCGGTCTTCGCCCATGTGCCGCTGATCCATGGCGCGGACGGCAAGAAGCTGTCCAAACGCCACGGTGCGCTCGGCGTCGAGGCCTATCGCGACGAAGGCTACCTGCCCGAAGGGGTGATGAATGCCCTCCTGCGGCTCGGTTGGAGCCAGGGCGACGAGGAGGTCCTTTCGCGCAAGGCCGCCCTCGGGCTCTTCGATCTTTCCGGTATCAACAAGTCCCCGGCCCGGCTCGATCCGGAGAAATGGCGGGCGACCAACGCCGCTCACCTGCAGGAACTGGATGACGAGGATTTCCTCGCCGCCGCCATCCCCTTCCTCGACCCGGTCCCCGGCGACGCGGCGAAGGCGATGCTCGGCCGGGCGACGCCCCAGCTCAAGGCGAGGATGCAACTCCTGAGCGATCTTGGGGATGCCGCCGCGTTCCTCCTCGCCGAGCGGCCTTTCGCCCTCACCGGAAAGGCCGGCAAACCCCTCAAGAAGGAAGGCGCCCTCGACCTTCTCGCAACCCTGCGCGAACGTCTCGCGGCCGAAGAGGACTGGCGTGCCGTCACACTCGAGGCCGTCCTCCAGAGTTTCGCAGAGGAGAAGGGTGTCGGGTTCGGGCAGGTCGGCCCGCCCCTGCGGGCGGCGCTGACCGGCGGGCATCCCGCGCCTAGCCTCGGGGAAACCCTAGAGGCGCTCGGACGGGACGAGGCGCTGGCCCGCATCGATGACGTCAAGGCGAACCCTGCGACAAAGGTCTAGAGCTGCGATGAACGCATTCTGACGGCCGCAACCTTGCGGTCGGCGGCGGAGGCTCTATTGTCGCGCCGCAACATAGGGCGTTCCATCCGTAACGCTGGAAACCCCCACGGTGGGTGCATCCTGCACGGCCGCCGCGCGAGGAGATCGATAATGGAAAGCAAAATTAAAGAGGCGGGCACCGCCACAATCGAAGGCAGCGAGTTCCCCGTCTACCGGGGGACCCACGGCAACGATGTCATCGACATCCGCAAGCTGACGGCGCAGACCGGCAAGTTCACCTTCGACCCCGGGTTCACCTCCACCGCATCCTGCGAGAGCCAGATCACCTTCATCGACGGCAACGAGGGCATGCTCCTCTACCGCGGTTATCCGATCGAGCAGCTCGCCGAGACCACCGACTTCATCGAGACGGCCTACCTTCTTCTCGAGGGCGAGCTGCCGACGGCAGACGAGTGCACCCAGTTCCGCAAGGACATCACCTACCACACGATGGTGCACGAGCATTTCAACAAGTTCTTCGACGGCTTCCGCCGCGATGCCCACCCGATGGCCATCATGTGCGGCGCCGTGGGCGCCCTGTCGGCGTTCTACCACGACTCCACCGACATCAACGATCCGGAGGCCCGCAAGATCGCGGTTCACCGCATGATCGCGAAGATGCCGACCATTGCCGCCATGGCCTATAAATACACCGTAGGCCAACCGTTCGTCTATCCGCGCAATGACCTTCACTACACCGAGAACTTCCTTCACATGTGCTTCTCGGTCCCGGCCGAGGACTACAAGATCGACAAGACCCTGGCCTCTGCGCTGGACAAGATCTTCATCCTGCACATGGACCATGAGCAGAACGCATCGACCTCGACCGTGCGGCTTGCAGGCTCCTCGGGTGCGAACCCGTTCGCCTGCATCGCAGCCGGCATCGCCTGCCTCTGGGGCCCGGCCCATGGCGGCGCGAACGAG
>CAZAFU010000049.1:0-10515 GCA_964484475.1 uncultured Caulobacterales bacterium
GGCTATGCGCCCGCATGGACAACCAGCATACAGCGCCCCAGCACGAACGCATCCTCATCGTCGACTTCGGCAGCCAGGTGACACAGCTCATCGCGAGGCGCCTGCGCGAAGACGGGATCTACTGCGAGATCCACCCCTTCACGAAGACCGACGCCGCCTTCCTCGAAGACTACAGCCCCAGGGGCATCATCCTGTCGGGCGGCCCCGCATCGGTGACCAGCGCCGACCGGCCGAACGTATCGAGCCTTCTTGATCGCGGGGTGCCGGTGCTGGGCATCTGCTATGGCCAGCAGGTCATGGTGAAGGAACTCGGCGGCGAGGTCGAGGTAAGCGGCGAGCGGGAGTTCGGCCGGGCCGAAGTGACGGCAAGCGCCCAATCGGCGCTGTTCCAGACGGTCTGGGCCGAAGGCGGCAACTATCCGGTCTGGATGAGCCACGGCGACCGCGTGGTCTCGCTTCCCGAAGGCTTCCGGACCATCGGCGTTTCCGAGCACGCGCCGTTCGCCGCCATCGCCGACGAAGTCCGGCGCTTCTATGGCGTTCAGTTCCACCCGGAGGTCGTTCACACCCTGGATGGCGCGAGGCTGCTTTCGAACTTCACCCGCGGGATCTGCGGCATGGCCGGCGACTGGACCATGGCGGCCTTCCGCGGAGAGATGATCGCCAAGATCCGCGAGCAGGTGGGCGATGGCCGGGTGATCTGCGGGCTGTCGGGCGGTGTGGACAGTGCGGTGGCCGCCGTCCTGATCCACGAAGCGATCGGTGAGCAGCTCACCTGCGTCTTCGTCGACACGGGCCTGATGCGTCACAACGAGGGCAAGGAGGTCGTGGACCTCTTCCGCGGCAGCTACAACATTCCGCTGATTGCGGTGAATGCGGAGGACCAGTTCCTCGGCGAGCTGGAGGGCGTTTCCGATCCCGAGCAGAAACGGAAGATCATCGGCAGGCTGTTCGTCGAGATCTTCGAGAAGGAAGCGAAGAAGGTCGAGGGCGCACGGTTCCTGGCGCAGGGTACGCTCTATCCGGACGTGATCGAGTCGGTCTCCGCCACGGGCGGGCCATCGGTGACCATCAAGTCCCACCACAATGTGGGCGGGCTGCCGGAGCGGATGGGCCTCGACCTGGTCGAACCCCTGCGCGAGCTGTTCAAGGACGAAGTGCGGGCGCTGGGGCGGGAGCTCGGGCTTCCCGATGCCTTTGTCGGCCGGCATCCCTTCCCGGGTCCGGGCCTCGCGATCCGCATACCGGGGGAGATCACCAAGGAAAGCGCGGACCTCCTGCGCAAGGCCGACAGGATCTATCTCGATGCGATCCGGGAGGAAGGCCTCTACGATGCGATCTGGCAGGCGTTCTCGGTTCTGCTCCCGGTGCGGACGGTCGGTGTGATGGGCGACGCGCGGACCTATGACCGGGTTCTCGCGCTCAGGGCGGTCACGTCCACTGACGGCATGACGGCTGATACCTACCCCTTCAGCCATGATTTCCTGAGCCGCGTTTCGACCCGCATCATCAACCGCTGCGAAGGCATCGGCCGGGTCGTCTACGACATCACCTCGAAACCGCCGGGGACGATCGAGTGGGAGTGATCTTCCGCCAGCGGAGAGCCTGAGGCGCGGCCGAGGGGCGTTGCGTCCCTTGCGCCCAGTCCATTGCTGCCTTGTGACGCATCGTCTGGCCGTCTCCGAGGCTGCGTGATAGATCGGCAATGTCGAGGAGGAACCCATGCGTCATTGGCCCCGGATTGCCACCATCGCCAGCTTGGCTGTCGTGCTTGTCTATCTCTGCGCGATCTATGGCTACCGGCTGGGCGCCCTGGACCTCGGAACGATGTTCTCGGCGGTCAGGCTGCTTCTCATCCCCCTCGTGATCGCGGCGGCGCTCGCGGCGGCGGCGGCGGGCGCGCTCCTGATGCGGAGGGCGTGGCTTGCGAGCCTTGCGGCTCTGGCGGTCGGCGCGGCGGCGGCAAGCTTTGCCTACCTGCCGATCTGGATGCGGGGCGAAGCGTCCAAGGTGCCTCCGATCCACGATATCACCACCGACACCGAGGACCCGCCCCGGTTCGTCGCGATCGCCCCCTTGCGCGAGAATGCCTCGAACCCTGTGGCCTATGACACGGAGCAGACCGACGAGCAGCGCGAGGCCTATCCCGATATACGGACCCTCGTGATGCCGAAGCGGATCGACGAAGCCTTCGCGATCGCCATGGATGCGGTGAAGGCGGAGGGTCTCAAGCTCGTCGAGATCAACCCAGGGGAAGGGCGGATCGAGGCGACCGAGACCGTGCCCCTCTTCGGGTTCAAGGATGACGTGGTGATCCGGATGCGCAACGCCCACAATGTCGCCACCGTCATTGATATCCGCTCGAAATCACGGGTGGGACGATCGGATCTCGGCTTCAACGCACGGCGGATCCGCAGCCTGCTTCAGCGCATGGAGGAGGAGGGCGGCAGGCTCGAGATGAAGGACGTTCCGGGCCCGGTGATCAACGACCCGATCTGAAACCGGATGCGTGGTGGTCAGGCGCGCTTCGGCTCTTCCTTGCTGCGGCGGCGGTTTTCCTCTCGAAGGGTACGGAAGATCTGATCGGCGCGCATGGACCGGCGGTACTCGGTCGACGCGAGCTGTTCAAGGAGTTCCCGTGTCTTCGATTTGCTATCTGCCATGCCCCTGGCCCTGAACAATGGTCTTAACCGCCCGTTAAGTCTGATCTGAAGACCAAGACTTAATGAATGGTGAACCGATACGACTTCGGGATCAAGCCTAGTCGTCGGTTCTTGCCCTTGGCTGAAGGCGAAACCGCGGATTTTTCTCAAGATCGATCCTGCGAGGCAGGGCCTACTCGGACTGCACCTTCACGTAGGAGCCGGGGGCGTCCTCGATCACCTGCAACTCGCCATCCCCGGGGACCGGCGCAGGAATCTTCCCGCCAGAGCGCTGGTTCAGCCAGTCGATCCAGTGCGGCCACCAGGAGTGTTCGTGGAATTCGGCATCGGCCTTCCATTCCTCGAGGCTATCCGGAAGCTGATCATTGGTGCGGAAATGGTACTTCTTCTTGTCGGGGTGGTTGATGACACCGGCGATATGGCCGGAGCCCGCAAGCATGTAGGTCACCTCCCCGCCGAAGAGCTTGGCCGAGCGGTAGACGGAATTGGCAGGCGCGATATGATCCTTCTCGCCTGCCTGCATGAAGATCGACGTCTGGACCCGCGAGAGGTCGATGGGCGTACCCTCGATCTCCAGTTCTCCGCGTGACAGCTTGTTGTCCTTGTAGAACTCCCTGAGGTAGAAGAGGTGACAGGCCTTGGTCATCCGTGTGCTGTCGGCATTCCAGTAGAGCAGGTCGAACTTCTTCGCCTCCTTGCCGAGGTAGTAGTTGTCCACGAAGGCCGACCAGATCAGGTCGTTCGGCCGCAGCATGTTGAAGGTCCGCGCCATGGCGGAGCCTTCGAGAACGCCGCCCGAGGCGTCGATCTGCTTTTCGATGTTCCTGAGCTGCTTGTCGTCGACGAAGAGAAGGAGGTCTCCGGCGTCCTCGAAATCCGTCTGGGCCGTGAAGAACGTGGCGGTGTTGATGCGGTCGTCACCGTGCTGCGCCATGTAGGCGAGGGTCACCGCGAGCAGGGTCCCGCCGATGCAGTAGCCGATCGTGTCGTAGCTGTCCGCGCCGGTGGCCCGCGTCACCGCCTCGAGGGCCTCGAAGATGCCCTGGCGCATGTAGTCGGGGAATGACTTGTCCTTCAGCTCGGGCCCGGGATTGACCCAGGACACGACGAAGACGGTGCGCCCCTGGTCCACCAGCCAGCGGATGAAGCTGTTCGCAGGCTGAAGGTCGAGGATGTAGAACTTGTTGATCCAGGGCGGGAAGATCACCATCGGCCGCTCGGCCACGGTTTCGGTCGTCGGCGCGTACTGGATGAGCTGCATCATCTCGTTCTGGTAGACGACCTTGCCCGGGGTGGTGGCGATGTTCTCGCCGACCTTGAAGAAATCGAGATCCGCCTGCCTGATGGCGAGCTCGCCGTGGCCGCGCTCAAGATCGGCCATGAAGTTCTCGAGGCCCTTGATGAAGTTCGCGCCCTGGCTTTGCATGGCCGCGTCCACGACATCCGGGTTGAGGGCGGGGACATTGGTGGGCGACATGGCGGAGAGGAACTGGTCCGCGTGGAACTGGGCCCGCCTCTTTGTGGCCGCGTCCACGCCCTCCGCGGCATCGATGGCCTGATAGACCCATTTCGACATCAGGAGGTAGCTCTGCTTGACAAAGTCGAGGGCGGGGTTCTCCTGCCATGCCTCGTTCTGGAACCGGCGGTCCGAAGGGTTCGGCTCGATGACCGGCTCGCCCTTCTGTCCCGAAACCCTGTCCGTCATCGACGCGAAGAGCTTCGTGTAGTTGTCCCACAGAGACATCTGAAGGCCCATCATCCTGATCGGGTCGGCGGAAAGGGCGGACACCACCTCGCTCGTCGCATCCGCGACATTGAGCGGGTCGGGACTCGGCTCGGCCGCGCGGCGGCCATACTCCACCCGCCGCTCGGCCACATCGCGGAGGACATCCTGCGCCTTGACATTGATGTCCGCCATGGTCCGGGCGAACCGCGCCATGTCCGTATAGGGAGGATAGGAGGAGCCTTCCGCCTTCGCAGCGGCCTCGAGCTTTGCCGTGGCGGGCTTCGGCGCTTCGGCGGCGGGCGTGCGCCCGGCCGCTGCCTTCCTGGCCGCCGGTTTCTTCACCGGAGCCTTGCGGGAAGGCGTGGCCTTCTTCTTCGCAGGAGCCTTCTTCGCTGCCGGTTTCTTCGCAGCCGGTTTGCTGGCCGCGGGCGCGGTCCGGGAGGATGCCTTGGTGTCGGTGGTCTTCGGTGTCTTTTTCGCGGTCACGGTCGAGCCTGCTTCCGGGGTTCCTTCGGAGCCCTTGCCCGCAGGACCTTTCCGGGACGTTTGCGCGCCGCCCACTCCGACGGCTTCCTGGTCCTTCGCGCCGGTCTTTTTCCGCTGCGTCTTGGACATCCCTGACACCCCTCGCTATTCTTCGGGACATGGCCCCTGAATCTTTTCAAAAGACATGGGCGACCGATTGCAACCGGAAGTCACAGATGCGGCGTTGTTTAGCGGTAATCCTGCTGATCACATCAGCTTGCTCCACGCGTCCGCCCGTCAGTGACGCGGAAGCGGGGATCGAGGCGCTGGCCGACGAGCGGCGGGGCGCGGAGAGCTTCCCCGTGCTGCGCCCGCTGCCCCAGGCGGACAGGGTGCGGGCCATGCGCCTGCCACGGACCTCGGCGCAGGAGCTGAGGCTTGCCGCGCGCGATCTCGAAGGCCTGCGGGCCGAATTGCAGGCGGACGATACCCAGAGCATCGAAGAGACCGCGCAGGAGCTGCGCTCGATGGTCGAGAAGCTGCGGGCCGGGCAGGGGCGGCTCGGTCCGGTCATCGACCGCGAGGCGCTTGGCATTCCGACGCCGCCGCCGCGCCAGCCTTCCTTGCCCTGATCACCCGCTCGGGACGTGCGTGGCCTTGCCGCAGGTGCGAAACCAAGTAAGTCGTTGCGAGGTTTCAAGGAGGCGGGAGACATGCTGCGCATCGCGATCGGCGGTTTGGGTACGGTGGGCGCGGCCCTCGTGGAGATGATCGACGCGGCCCATTCGGGCCAGGACGCGATGGAGATCACTGCCGTTTGCGCCCGCGACCGGGCCCGCGAACGGCCCGTCGACGTGTCACGCTTCCAGTGGTTCGACGACCCCGTCGCCATGGCCCGAGACGCGGGCAGCGACGTCTATGTGGAGCTGATCGGCGGCGAGGACGGTGTGGCCAGGCAGTCGGTCGAGGCGGCGCTCGAGGCCGGCAAGCACGTGGTCACCGCCAACAAGGCCCTCCTTGCCAAACATGGCGCGGCACTCTGCGAGCTGGCGGAGAAGAACGGCTGCGCCCTGAGGTTCGAGGCGGCGGTGGCCGGCGGCGTACCGGTGGTGCGGGGCCTGCGCGACGGGCTGGCCCACGCGAGGATGCTGCGCCTGACCGGGGTTCTCAACGGCACCTGCAATTTCATCCTCTCGCGCATGGACGACACCGGCGCGAGCTTCGACGAGGCGCTCGAGGAGGCACAGAAGCTCGGCTATGCCGAGGCCGATCCGAGCTTCGACATCGGCGGGGTCGATGCCGCGCACAAGCTGGTCATCCTGACGGCGCTCGGCTTCAACGCCCTGCCGCGCCTCGAAAGCCTCGACCTCGAGGGGATCGAGAACGTCACAGCCGCGGATATCGCGGCGGCCGGGGAGCTCGGGCTCAAGATCAAGCTGATCGCGCGCGCGGTGCAGAACGGCGGGTCGCTGAGCCTGCGGGTGGGTCCCGGCCTCGTCGAGGAGACGGGGCAGATCGCACGGATCGAGGGGTCGGACAACATCGTGATCGCGGAGGCCGATCCGGTCGGGACGGTCTCCTTCTCGGGTCCCGGCGCGGGCGGCGGGGCGACGGCAACAGCGGTGGCAGCCGACCTCGTCACCATCAGCCGCGGCTCTACCGGACCCGTCTTCGCCGTGCCGGCAGGGCGCATCGAGATGAACCCTGCGGTGTCCTCGGAGGATGACGAGGATGCCTACTACCTGCGGCTCGAAGTGGCCGACCAGCCTGGGGTCCTTGCGGAGATCACCAACGTCCTCGGCAAGGCGGGGGTCAGCGTGAACACCATCCGCCAGGCACCGACGGATCCGGTGGCGGACCCCGCCGACAGCCTGCCGGTCGAGCTGGTGATCACCACCCACCCGGTCGCGCGCAGGGTCATGCGCCCGCTCAAATCCACCATCGAAGCGCTGCCCCACGTGACCGGCGCCGCCTCGATCTTTCCCATAATGACCGAGGAGGTTCCCCATGAATGAGCACAAGGACTATCTTGATCGCATACTGACCATCGAGCTTGGTCGCTGCACCGAGGCGGCCGCCGTGGCGGCCTCGACCATGATCGGGCGAGGCGACAAGATGGCCGCCGACCAGGCGGCGGTGGACGCCCTGCGCACGGCTCTCAACAAGCTCGACATCTCCGGCACGGTGGTGATCGGCGAGGGCGAGATGGACGAAGCGCCGATGCTCTATATCGGCGAGGAGGTCGGCAGGGGCGGCCCGAAGATCGACATCGCCCTCGACCCGCTCGAAGGCACGACCCTGACCGCCAAGGCCATGTCGAACGCGCTTGCGGTGGTGGCGCTCGCCACCGAAGGCGGCCTCCTCCACGCGCCGGACGTCTACATGGACAAGATCGCCATCGGGCCCGGCTTCCCCGAAGGTACGGTGGATCTCGATGCGCCTGCGGAGGAAAACATCCTCAACGTCGCCAAGGCCAAGAACGACAAGCCGCAGAACATCACCGTCTGCTGTCTCGACCGCGAGCGGCACCAGCCGATCATCCAGGCGGCGCGCAAGGTCGGTGCCCGCGTGGCGCTGATTTCCGACGGCGACGTGGCGGGTGTCTTCCATGTCACCAGCCCCGAGGAGACCGGGATCGATCTCTACCTCGGATCGGGCGGTGCGCCCGAGGGGGTCCTCGCGGCCGCGGCGCTGCGCTGCGTGGGCGGACAGATGCAGGGACGGCTGCAATTCGCCGACGACGCCGAGCTGGCGCGGGCCGAGAAGGCCGGGATCACCGATCTCAAGCGCAAGTACGGCCTGATGGACATGGCGTCGGGCGACGTGATGTTCGCCGCCACGGGCGTGACCGATGGCACCATGCTGCGCGGCGTCAAATGGCGCGGCGACAAGGTCACGACCCAGACCATGGTCATGCGGAGCAAATCGGGAACCGTCCGCCTCATCGACGCCGTCAGCCGAGCGGACAGCTTCAACCGCGGCTATCGCAGCTAGTCGCTCCGCCAGCCAGGACCGGGCCTCCTCCGAGGGGGGCCGGTCCCAGCCTTGCGCGCCGGTCCCGTGAACTCAGCCCCCGTAGTGGTAACGGCTCCGGCTTCGTGCGTCGTAGGCGAAGCTGAAACGGGCGCGGCAGCCATTGTCGACCCAGATGCCCGAGCGAGTGGTGCCCCAGTCGCGCCCCCTCACGCAGGCGGAATTCGAGGAGCGGCTTTCGATCTGCACACGGTCGAACTGCGTCCCGATGCGGCAGAGCCTGTAGCGGTTGTCGCGCGACGAGCAATTCAGGGTCCCGATCTCCACGGCCGGGCGGCCCCTCGCCCGCGGGCCGTGCCCCCTGCCATTGTTTCCCCTGCCGTCGTTCCAGCGTTCGTCGCCCCGGTCCCAGTCCCGGTCCCTGCGCCCGTAGCGCCAGTCGTCGTCGCGCCTGTCCCAGTCGCGATCGCCCCAGCCGTAACCGCCATGGATGCTCCGGCCGACCGGATAGGTGAAGGTGAACTCGCCCCGGCAGCCGCGATCCACCCAGATCCCGCTGCGGCCTGCACCCCACGTCCTGTTCTCGACGCATCCGCGCGAGGAGCGCTGGTGAACGAGCCTGACTTCGCCGAACCCCCTCGGCAGGTCGCAGATCACATAGCGTCCGTCCCGCGAGGCGCAGGTGAGGATCCCGCGTTCTTCGCCGATACCCGGGCTGTGCCTGGCCGGCCAGTCGGCGCCAAGAGCCGCTCCACCGGCAACAAGCCCGAGGCCGGCTGCGACACATCCGCTGAGGAACTTCGGCGTCATGGGATTTCTCCGAGTCATCTTAAGCAGGGAACCTACTGGAATTGACCGGAAATGCTCGTTTCAAGCCCGTCAGGTTCAGTTTCGTCCAAGATTCCGGGGGCCCTTATCTGGGGGGGCTTCGGATCGTTTGTCGCCGATCGCGGACTAATTCGGGTCGAGGAGGACCGTCGAAAACATGATCGACCCGCAGGACATCTTCTACATCGTCACCGGAACGGCGCTGTTCGGACTCAGCCTGAAACCGGCCCTCGAGCGGTTCCCATGGGTGAACGTGCCGCTGCTCTACGTCCTTGTGGGCGTCTTCCTTGTGCTGGCCGGCGCCCCGGTGCTCGATCCGCGATCGGACGCGCTGAGCGCCCTCGTGGTGCAGCATGGCTCCGAGCTGATCGTCATCATCAGCCTGGCGGGGGCAGGGCTCGCGATCGACCGCCCCGGGACGTGGGGCAACTGGTCCGCAGGCTACAGGCTCCTCCTGATCGCGATGCCGATCACCATCGCAGTGATCGCATGGGGCGGCGCGAACTGGCTGGGGCTGCCGCTGGCGGCAGCGATGCTCCTCGGTGCCGCCCTCGCGCCCACTGATCCGGTCCTTGCGCAGGCCGTGCAGGTCGGACCGCCGGGCAAGGCCGAAGAGCCGATGCAGGTGGCCCTGACGGCGGAGGCGGGCCTGAATGACGGGCTTGCCTTCCCCTTCGTCTATCTCGCCATCACTCTCGCGCTCGTGGCCGCCGGGGATACGGGCGGGGACTGGTTCTGGCACTGGTTCGGGGTCGATTTTCTCTATCGGGTCACGGCCGGTCTGGCCGTCGGGTGGGTGACGGGCTACGGCATCTCGAAGCTTGTCTTCAGCCCCTTCGGCGACGGCCGGAACGGTGCCTGGAACTCGATGCTGGTGATCCTGTCGGCGACGTTCCTCGCCTATGGCCTGGCCGAAGCGGTGAACGGCTACGGTTTCCTCGCCGTCTTCCTCGCCGCGCGGGCCGGACGGGCCAACACGAGGGACACCGAGAACGAGAACTACGAGAAGTTCGTCTATCACGGCGCCGAGCAGCTCGAATCGATCCTCCTCGTCCTCATCCTTCTCTGGTTCGGGATGTTCGTCGCCGCGGGCGGGCTCGACGGATGGACCTGGACCGAAGTCCTCTTCGCCTGCGGCATTATCTTCGTCCTGCGGCCCGCAGCGGCTCTCGTGGCGCTCATCTTCTACGACTGCCCCCGGCCGGAACGGCTGAAGGTCGCCTTCTTCGGGATCAGGGGGATGGGTTCGATCTTCTATATCGCCTACGCCCAGAACCATGCCCCGTTCCAGGATATCGACTCGGTCTGGCGAATTGCGGGGATCGTGATCCTGATCTCCATCGTGGTGCACGGCTTCACCGCGAACTTCGCCCTCGAACCCAAGGCGGAGGATGAAGAGATCAAGCATCCCGGCGTCGAGGCGAAAGAGGCCGCATGACCGTTATTGACGGGTGCGGTGCAATGGGGGGTTGGTGGAAGGGGCGGCCGGCCCTAACCCATACCTCAACCGTAGCCATCAACCAGGAGGAAACATGTCGTTCTCTGGCACGTACAACGTCACCATCAACACCCCGATGGGCAAGCAGGAAGGCGTTCTCACCCTCAACGAAGACGGCAGCAACCTGACCGGCACCATGGCCGCCCAGGGCGACACCGCCGAGATCAAGAACGGCAAGGTCGAAGGCGACCGCGCGATGTGGGACGTGGACGTCTCCAAGCCGATGCCGCTGACCCTCAGCTTCGACGGCACCAAGACGGGTGACAACCTGTCCGGCAACGTCAAGCTCGGCGCGTTCGGCTCCTCGACCTTCGAGGCCACCGCCGCCTGAGCCCCTTTCGGCCAGTCATGACACCAAAGGC
>CAZAFU010000049.1:10525-19200 GCA_964484475.1 uncultured Caulobacterales bacterium
GTGAAACCCGGGCGCGCTTTTTCGTGTTGGGGCCACAGCGCACCAAGGGAGCCTCTCAATGAACGACGAATCACCGATCCTCTTCGAAGACTGGGCGGGAATGCTCGAAGTCCTCGTCTGCGCGCCACTCCTCTACGGGCTGCTGATCATTTCGGTGAAGGTCAGCGGGAAACGCACCGCCGCGCAGATGAACAATTTCGACTGGATCGTCACCGTCGCGATCGGCTCGATCATCGGGTCGGGGATCGTCTCGAAGAGCACGTCGGTCCTCGAGGCCGGGTTTGCCTCGGTGCTCCTGCTTGGCATGCAATGGATCCTGACCAAGTTCTGCGAACGCTCGGACGCCTTCGAGAACGCCGTGAAGCTGCCGCCGAAGCTGCTCTTTTCCGACGGCGAGTTCGTGAACGAGAACCTGAGGAACGAGCGTGTCACGGAGCGCGAAATCCTCTCGACGATCAGGCGCAGCGGTTATGCCAGCAAGGATTCCATTGCGTGGATCATCCTCGAGAACGACGGCCGCATGAGCATCATCGCAAAGGACAAGCAGGACGATCGCGACGACTTCGTGATGCCCGAATGGCTGCGGACCGTGGGCGCACCCCTCAGCAGGAACAAGGAGCGCGGCTGGAGGCGCTAAGCGTTTGCAACCCGCCTGCAAGCTGGCCTAAAGGCCCGAGGATACGAACGAAGGAGCCCGCGATGAGCGCCGACGCCCAGCCGACCAACTACTCCGCTACCAAGGACGAGCTTCTCGAATACTTCCGGATGATGTCGCTCATCCGCCGCTTCGAGGAGAAGGCCGGGCAGCTTTACGGGATGGGTCACATCGGCGGGTTCTGCCACCTCTATATCGGCCAGGAAGCCGTGGTCACCGGGCTCGAGGCCCTGCGCGAGGAGGGTGACCAGGTCGTCACCGGCTATCGCGATCACGGGCACATGCTGGCCTGCGGGATGGACCCCGACGGTGTCATGGCGGAGCTGACCGGAAGGGCCGGAGGCTACTCCAAGGGCAAGGGCGGCTCGATGCACATGTTCAGTTCCGAGAAGAAATTCTACGGCGGGCATGGCATCGTCGGCGCGCAGGTGCCAATCGGCGCACCTATTTCGGTGACGGCGCCGCGAACCAGGGGCAGGTCTTCGAAGCGATGAACATGGCCGAGCTGTGGAGCCTGCCGGTGGTCTTCGTGATCGAAAACAATCAGTACGCGATGGGTACGAGCGTGAAGCGCGCATCGGCGGAGACCCATCTTTACAAACGCGGGTCGAGTTTCGGCATTCCGGGCAAGGAAGTGGACGGCATGGATGTCGTCGCCGTGCGCGAGGAAGCCCGCGAGGCCGTCGAGCACGCCCGCGAGGGCGGCGGCCCCTTCGTTCTCGAGATGAAGACCTATCGCTATCGCGGCCATTCCATGTCCGACCCTGCGAAGTACCGGACCCGCGACGAGGTGGACTCGATCCGCTCCAAGCAGGACCCGATCGAGAACTGCCGCAGGCGCCTTCTCGAGGCCGGCGTCGCCGAGGAGGACCTCAAGGATATCGACAAGTCGATCAAGGAACGGGTCAAGAAGGCCGCCGATTTCGCTCTCGAAAGCCCCGAGCCCGAAGCGAGCGAACTTTATACGGACGTTCTGGCGGAAGCGTGATCCGAATTCACGGACCGGTCGGGGAAGCGTCGCCAGACTGTCACGTGAACACCGTAACGCCCTTTCCATCCAAGTGTTGGGAAGGGCTTCACCATGAAATTCATCACCGCCGCGGCTGTCTCGGCCGCCGCATGTCTCGCGTCCGCGCAGGCCGCCCTGATCGAGATCAGCTTCACCGGCGAGGTCACGGCCACGTCTTCGGCGCGCGCCGAAGACCCTGCCCTGAACGCCTACGGCGCGGATGTCCGCCAGATCTCGGGCCGGTTCATCTACGACACGGAAGTGGCTGGCACGCCTTTCGGGAGCATTGGCGTGAACTACGACGGGGCGATCACCGGCTTCTTCTTCAAAACCGGCGTCGAGGGTGTCGGCAACGGTCTCTTCTCCGGCGGCTTCGAGCGTCAACCGGGTTTCGGCCGCGCGTCGATCCGGAATCTTCCGGGTGGAGACAACCTGTCATTCGGCAACTTCCGGTACGGGCCGGGTCTTCTCGAAGGAGAGGACGACAATGTCGTGAGCCTCGCTCCGACCCTCAGCTTCCGGGGCGGTCCCGAAGTTCTTTCCACGAACGACCTTATGGAGATGTACGACGCCTCGGCCTTCGATTTCGTGCAGCTCAGCCTCTTCATCGACGAGGACGACGACACCGATCTGACGGTCAGCTTCACCTACAACCTCACCGACGTTACGTTCAGCGAACTGAACGAAGTACCGGTTCCGGGCGCGATCGCGCTGTTCGCTACCGGTCTCCTCGGGGTCGCGTGCGCAAGGCGGGCACGCCTCCGCTGAGCACGAGCGGGGCTGCGTGACCCGATGCGGCCCTTCTCTTCGATCTTCGAAAGGCAGGTCGCCGCCTTTCTCTACGAGGGGATCGGCGACCCATCGCTGTTCACCGCGCCGGCGGGCGAGGAGAGCCTCGTGCCGATAGGCGGTGTCGCGGCGAGGGTCTATCGCAACCCGCTCTCGGTCTATATCGGCGGCATGGCTTCGGTCATTCTCGAGCTGGCCGAGCCGCGGGTGAGGGAAGGGGTCTGGGGGCATTCGATCTTCCCGGAACAACCGCTCCTTCGTTTACGGAGGACCGGGCTCGCGGCCATGGTCAGTGTCTATGCCGCCCGCTCCGTGGCCCTCGGGATGATCGCGGGGATCACCAAACGGCATGACCGGGTCCGGGGGGTGACGCCCGAGGGCGTTCCGTTCCACGCCCTCGACCCCGAACTCCTCGGCTGGGTACACAGGACGGCCGTTTACGGCTTCACCACCGCCTTCGACCGTTACGCCGGAGCTCTCGGGGACGCGGAGAAAGACGCGGTCGCCCTCGAAACCCTTGAAATCGGGCGTGCCTTCGGCGTTACGGACCAGGTCGCGGGTTGGGACGGGCTGAGAGCCTCCGTCGCCGATCCTTCCCTGCGGCTCGAAGGCTCCCCGGTGCTCGAGGAATTCCTGCGGCTGATGCGGATCACACCCGCCCTGCCGGGGCCCTTCCGGCACTTCCAGCCTCTCTTCGTCGCGGCGGCGATCGATATCGTGCCCGGCGCCATCCAGCGCAGGCTCGGGATCGAAGGACGCGGCCTCGACCCCGCGAGCCGGACGGGCGTCGCCATGGTCACGAAGCTTGCGGGCCGCATCCCCCTCGGCAACCATCCCAAGAGCCTCGCTCGCCAGCGGCTCGGTCTTTCTCCTGCCGACTAGCCACGGGGCACGCCTTCTTCTAAGCCCCCGTTTCTCCGGAGGACACCCAAGGCATGACCGTCAAAGTTCGTTTCGCACCCTCGCCCACGGGCAAGCTGCATGTCGGCAATATCCGCGCCGCCCTGTTCAACTGGCTCTTCGCGCGGGCCGAGGGCGGAACGTTTCTTCTCCGCTCTGACGATACCGACCAGGCGCGGTCGACGAAGGCTTTCGAGGACGGCATCCAGGACGATCTTCGCTGGCTCGGCCTCGAATGGGGCGAGTTCGCGCGTCAGTCCGAGCGTTTCTCGGTCTATGACGACGTCGCCGAACACCTGCGCGAGGAAGGGCTTCTCTATGCCTGCTACGAGACCGCCGAGGAGCTCGACCGCAAGCGCAAGCTCCAGCGCGCAAGGGGCCTGCCGCCGGTCTATGACCGCGCCGCGCTTGAGCTGACCGATGCGCAGAGGGCTGAATACGAAGCCGAAGGCCGCAAGCCGCACTGGCGCTTCAAGCTTTCCCGCTCGGAGGTCCAGTGGGACGACCTCATCCGGGGCGAGCAGGCCTTCGATACCGGCACCATGTCGGACCCGGTGCTGATCCGGGAGGACGGCGCCTATCTCTACACCCTGCCGAGCTGCATCGACGACGTGGATTTCGGCATCACCCATGTCATTCGCGGCGAGGATCACGTGACCAACACCGCTGCGCAGATCGAGGTGTTCCGCGCGATCACCGCCTATCGCGGCGAGGGGAGCATCCCGCAGTTCGGTCACCACTCGCTCCTCGTGGGCAAGGATGGCGAGGGTCTTTCCAAGCGTCTCGGTTCGCTCGCGATCGAGAACATGCGGGCGGACGGGATCGAGCCCCAGGCGATCACGAGCCTGCTCGCCCGGCTCGGCACCAGCCAGCCTGTCGAGGCCGTCACCGACGTGGACGAGCTCGCCAGGGGGTTCAGCTTCGAGATCCTTGGCCGCGCGCCCGCCCGTTTCGACATGGAGGAGCTGAAGCTTCTCAACGCGAAGGTCCTCCATGCCCTGCCTTACGAGGCCGTGGAGGATCGCCTCCAGGGCATTGGCGTGAGCGAGCGGGTCTGGAATGCGGTGCGGGGGAATCTCGAAAAGCTCGAGGATGCCGCTGCGTGGGAGACGATCATCGACGACAAGATCACCCCCGTGATCGAGGACGGTGACCGGGACTTCCTCGCCGAAGCCGCGCGGATCGCCAGCGATGTCAGCGCCGACAGGGACGGGTGGCAGGACCTCACCTCCCGCCTGAAGGAGGCCACGGGCCGCAAGGGCAAGCCGCTCTTCATGCCGCTCAGGCTCGCCCTGACGGGCCAGCGCGCCGGGCCGGAGATGCCGGACCTTTTTGCGCTGATCGGAAAAGAGAAAGCCGCTGCACGTTTTCGGGGTGAAACCGCCTAGGTTTCTTCCATGCCGGGATCGGCCCCGGCGAAAGGAGAAGCCATGTCAGCCTTTCCCCACGCACCGCTCGCGTCGGAAGATGACCTGATCACAAGGATCATCCCCCGCGCCCGCGATCTCGGCAGTTTCAGTGTGCGCCGCGCCCTGCCTTCGCCGCAACGCCAGATGGTCGGGCCCTTCATCTTCTTCGACCAGATGGGCCCGGCTCATTTTGCCGAAGGCGAGGGCATGGATGTGAGGCCCCACCCGCATATCGGCCTCTCGACGGTCACCTATCTGTTCGGTGGCCGGATCCGGCACCGGGACAGCCTCGGCACAACCCAGGATATCACCCCCGGCGCGGTGAACTGGATGACCGCCGGCAGGGGGATCACCCACTCCGAACGAACGCCCGAGGACCTTCAGGGCAAGGCGCACGAGACCTTCGGCATTCAGACCTGGCTTGCGCTGCCCAAGGACCGCGAGGAGGACGATCCCTCCTTCGTCCACCATCCCGAAAGCGACCTGCCGGAGCTGAGCGGTGAAGGCATCGAGGGACGTCTCATCCTTGGCGATGCCTATGGCGCGTCCTCCCCGGTCAGGACGTCTTCGGAAAGTCTTTACGTCGACCTTTCCCTGTTGCCCGGAACGAAGCTCCCCCTGCCGCGACAGGAGGACAGGGGCGTCTACGTGGTGACCGGTTCCGTCAAACTGTCCGACCTTCAAGTGGAAGCGGGCCAGATGCTGGTCTTCGGCGACGGCGATCACGCGGTCCAGGCGGGGGAAGACGGCGCGCGGGTGATGGTCTTCGGCGGCGCGGTGATGGACGGGCCACGTCACATCCACTGGAACTTCGTCGCGAGCTCGCTGGACATGATCGAGGAGGCGAAGAGTGAGTGGAAGCGCGAAGACCACGGACGTTTCGCACTACCGCCCCATGACGCCGGTGAATTCATTCCGCTGAAGGACTGATCATTTCACACGCACGTCGGCGGTTGTGCTGCGGCCCTCGGCGTCCACGAGAGTGATCTCGTAGAAGCCGGGGCCGGCGGGGTTCCAGAGGACATTGGCGCTCCTGTCCGTCCGGAGGGCTTCGCCATCGGCGTACCACCTGAGGGTCCCGTTCCCGCGCCCCGCGAGGACGAAGGGACTGCCATCCTCCTTCGGCCAGAGCTTCGATCCGGGAGGCGGGAAGACGATGGTGGGGCCTTCCTCCGCCTGCATGGGGCTGGTCGGTGCCTGTTCCAACGGGCGCAGGGGAATTGCGGCCCTCCGCGGTGGCTCGATGGCGTCGAAGAGCTCGAAGAGGAGGGGCAGCGCGGCCTGCCTCCCCGTCTTTCCCGGCCTCGCGCCGCCGTCGGGCCTGCCAGCCCAGACGACGATCACGTGCTCGGCGCCGACCCCGACCGCCCACGCATCGCGATAGCCATAGGAGGTTCCCGTCTTGAAGGCGATGCGCGGCGCCCCTTCGGTGAGAGCGGCGGGAATCCGTCCCTGCACAGACGGGGACGATCTCAGGATGTCGAGGACTTCCCCCGCGGCCTCCGCGGCCATGAAACGGGTACCGACGGCTTCACGGTTGGCTTCGGCCTCTGCTGGCGTATAGGCGAGCGGCTTGTCGATGCCGCCCTCCGCCAGCCCGGCATGGAGGCGACCGAGGTCCCTTGCGGAAAGACCGAGCCCGCCGAGGGCGAGGGCTAGGCCCTGTCCTTCCTCGGCGGCGAAGGGCGCGGCGGGCGTCACGCCGATCAGGTTGAGCACCCCCGTAAGGCGTTCCGCCTTCAGACGATCGAGGAGAAGGACCGCGGGCACGTTGAGCGAATGCTGGAGCGCTTCGGTGAGGGTCAGTTCCCCCGAAAAATCGCGGGCGAAATTGCGCGGGGCGTAGGACCCGAACCGGACGGGGAGGTCGGCAACCACGGTGCCGGGCTGGGCGATGCCTTCGTCGAAAGCCAGTCCGTAGATCAGGGGCTTGAGCGTCGATCCCGGCGAGCGCTTGCGCGTCGTCAGGTCGAGCCAGCCGCCCTCCCGGGACCGGACAGCCGATCCGGCCAGGGCGCGGACGCTGCGGTCCTCGCGGCGGATGACGAGGGCGGAAAGCTGCACCGAAGGGGGCAGGTCCAGTGCGCGCCTGGCCAGAAACCGTTCAAGAAGGCCCTGGGTCTCGGTGTCGATCATGGTGCGGACGACCCCTCCGGCCCCGCGCCGTTCATGGGCAAGGTGCCAGGCGAGGTCCGGGAAATCCCGCCGTTCCGAGGGCAGGGCGTCCTCCATCGCCTCGCGCGCGCGGCTTTCGGGGAGGAGACCTTTCGCGGCGAGCTTGCGCAGGACGTCGGCGCGGCCAGCCCTTGCGGCGCTCGGCCGCCTGTCCGGACGCCGCGCTTCTGGCGCCTGCGGGAGGGCCAGGAGCAGGGCGATCTCGCTGTCGGTCAGCTCGCGGGGTTCCTTGCCGAAGTAACCTAGGGACGCGGCACGCACACCCTCGAGATTGCCGCCGTAAGGCGCAAGGGTCAGGTAGAGAGCCAGGATTTCGTCCTTCGACAGCCGCCGCTCGATCTGCAGGGCACGGACGGCCTGATGGAGCTTGCCGCCGAAGGTGCGGGGCCGTGGTTCGAGGAGGCGCGCGAGTTGCATGGTCAGGGTCGACGCCCCCGAGCGCACCTCGCCGGCAAGAAGGTTGGACCGTGCGGCACGCAGGACCGCGACGGGATCGACGCCGCTGTGGGTCCGGAAGCGGCGATCCTCGAGGGCAATCAGGGCTTCGATGAACCGCGGGTCGATATCCCCGGTATCGGCTGGCAGCCGCCAATACCCGTCCGTACTCGTAAAGAGGGTCAGGGGCCTGTCACCGGTCCCCAGAACCGCCGTCGATAGCGGGCGATCGAGAGGCGGGGGCAACGCGCGGTCCGTTGCCGCGACGGCAAGAAGCAGCGCGGCGGCCAGGGCAAGTATGCCGAGAAGGCGTTTCACCGGCGGATGACGACCTCTCCGGATGCGGATCGTGCGAAGACCCCCTCGCGGTACATGTCTTCGGCGAATGCGCCCGGCAGTGTGAACCGGCCCGGTGTGACCGCACGCACGATATAGGCAACGGTGAGAGGGTCGCGCCCCTGCAGGACGGCGGAGGCCACGAAACGGTCGTCACGGGCCTCGGCGATGTCGGGCTCGCCGAACGTGCCGAGGTCGGCGTAAGGACCGTCCGGCGCTCCGTCCCCGGGCCTCAGCACGGTCTCGATCTCGAAGCCGGCAGGGAGGAAGTCGTTGATTACGTATTGGGCCCGCGCCGCCCGCTCGGGGGTGAGGGTCAGGCGCACGACGAACCTGTCGCCCTGCGTGATATCCGACGGGTCGATGTCCCTTCCATCGGCATCGAGAACGGCTTTCTCGATGCGCAGATCGCTCGATATTGCTGGCGGCGCCTTGGACGGAGTGCCCGAGGCGACAGCGGTCACGAAGATCGGCCGGTCGCTCTCGTTCGCGAAGGGCTGGCCCAGATCGTCGCGCTCGTCGAGGACGGCCTGCTGGATCAGTGAGCCGTCATAGCGGAGCATCACCTCGTCGAGGCCGAAGCTCCGGACTGCCTTCAGGAGGAAAGCTTTTTCCTGCGTACTCAGACTGTCGGCCTGGGGAAGTTCATCGTCGATGTCCCGGAGGATTTCCGCGGCCACCTCGGGCTGGCCGGTCTCGGAGAGGTGGAAGGCAAGCCCGGCGGCGTCGCGCCTCGGGCTCTGGTACCACGTGCCGGGGTTCTCGTAGCCCAGTCGCTCGCGCGCCGCCGCGAAGGCGCTTTGCGCGCGTCCCGCATCGCCGATCCGCGCGAGAGCGGCTGCGAGCTGTGCGAGGGCCAACGGGCTCTTGATCTGGTCGAGCTGGGCGTCATGCAGATAGCGAAGTCGGGAGCGGTCGGCGCTGTCGGCCCGGGTGAGCACATAAAGCGCGTAGGCCTCGCTCCGCT
>CAZAFU010000050.1:0-19003 GCA_964484475.1 uncultured Caulobacterales bacterium
CTGAGCTACGCCCGCTCACTGGCGAGCCGCGTATGAAGCACTTCCCAACGAAGCGCGCAAGCGGGTAATTCGGTTTTTTTCCAAGCTGCGGAAAGCCGGACCCGGAACCACGCAACCCTCTCGGAAAGCGTGGTTTGTGGCGCCCGGCGAATCTTCGCAGCTTGGAAACTTCGCAGCCTCACACGCTGCGCATCTGCAGGATGGGATCAGTCGGCATGGACGCTGAGCGGCGGCTCTTTGCACGGTTCGAAGAGATGGGAATCGCGTCCCGTACGATCGAACACGAGCCGACCCATACTGTCGAGGAAAGCCAGCACCTCGAGGAAAGCCTGCCAGGGGGGCGGAGCAAGAGCCTCCTCCTCTCCGACAGGGGCGGCCGGTTGATCCTGGTGACGCTGCTGGGGTCGACGAGGGCGGATCTCGCAGCCATCGCGAGCGCGGTGGGCGCCCGGGGACGCCTGAGTTTTGCGAAGCCGCAAGACATGGAAGACGCCCTCGGGGTGGAGCCGGGGCACCTGACACCCTTTGCCCTTATCAATGACGAGGCGGGCAGGATCGGCGCTGTCGTTATCGAAAAAGCCCTTCTCGATCAGGACCCTGTCTGGGCTCACCCCTTGCGCAATTCGGCCTCGACAGGGGTGGCGCCGGGTGACCTCGTGCGGTTCGTGGAGCTTCATTCGCCCCGGGTGATCGTGCTGGAGCTTGCCGCGGGCTGACTTAACCGCCATCTCACGGCGCAAGGAACGCACACCAGCGAATGAGAGAGACCTATGTCCGCGACCCCTCCCGCAGGCGCCCAGGGCGGCGCTGACCTCATCAAAGACGCGACCATCGAAACCTTCCAGGCCGATGTCCTGCAGGCCTCGATGGAAGTGCCGGTGATCGTCGATTTCTGGGCGAGCTGGTGCGGCCCCTGCAAGACCCTCGGCCCGATCCTCGAAAAGGCCACGAAGGCGCGGGGCGGCAAGGTGCGCATGGTGAAGGTCGATACCGACAAGAACCAGATGCTGGCCCAGCAGCTGAGGATCCAGTCACTGCCGACGGTCATGGCCTTTGTCGGCGGGCAGCCGGTGGACGGGTTCATGGGCGCGGTGCCCGAAAGCGAGGTCGAAAGTTTCCTCGACCGGATCGTCGCCGGGGCCGAACAGATGGGGCTCAAGGGCGGCGCGCCCGAGGCCCCGGACCTCAAGGAGGTGCTGGCGGCGGCGGACCAGGCGCTCGAAGCGAAGGACCTGAACCGCGCCTACGAGACCTATGCGGCCGTGGCCCAGGCCGCCGAGCCCGCCTCCGACGAACAGATCCAGGCCTTTGCCGGGGTCGCCCGGGTGCAGCTCGCCGCGGGCGATGAGGATGCGGCCCGCGCCACCCTCGAGCAGATTCCCGCGGAAAAGCGTTCGCACCCCGCAGTTTCCCAGCTCGAAGCGCAACTGCAGCTCATGGACGCCAGCGATACCGACGATGGCGAGCTTTCCTCACTGGCCGCGGCCCACGAGCGGGACCCTTCGAACCAGGAAGCCGGCATGGCCTATGCCGAGGCGCTGATCGGTGCGCGCAGGCACGAACGGGCGATGGAGGTGCTTCTCGACCTGATCGGCCACGACCGCGAATGGAACGATGGCGCGGCCCGACAGAAGCTCCTGACCGTCTTCGAAGCCCTCGGCCCCGCCGACCCCGCGGTGAAAGCTTCGCGGCGGCGCTTGTCTTCTTTGCTGTTCAGCTAACTCTGAAGGGAGGACAGCAACAACGCCAGAAGCGGGTTGAACGCCATGCGACACGCAGTGAAGCAGCATGAACTCCCCAAAGAGCTCGCGCTCTTTCCCCTTTCGGACGCCATCCTGCTTCCGCGCGCGCAGTTGCCGCTCAACATGTTCGAGCCGCGCTATCTTGCCATGACCGAGCATGCCCTGGGTCATGGCCGCTATATCGGCATGACCAGGCCGCGCTTTCAGGATGACGTGAACCCTCCTGTCTACGATGTCGGCTGCGCGGGGCGGATCACCTCCTTCATGGAGACCGGCGACGGGCGGTTCCTCATCACCCTGTCAGGCGTCTCGCGGTTCCGGATCGTGCGGGAGCACCTGACCGATACGGGCTTCAGGATCGCCGATGTGGACTGGTCGGAATTCGGCCAGGACCTCCATCCCGAGCCCGAGGAGAACGAATACCTCCGTGACCAGACGATCGAGCTCCTGATGCGCTATCTCGAGACCGTTGGCCTGAAGGCGGACTGGGACTCGATCGAGGGGGCGTCGGCGGAGACCATCATCAATTCGGTCTCCATGAGCTGTCCGTTCGAGCCCGACGAGAAACAGGCGATCCTCGAAGCGGCCAGCATCGAAGAGCGGGGGCGCATCCTCATCGCGCTGATGGAAATGGCGATTGCGCAATCGGCGCAGGACCTTGACGACGATGGCTCGGAGCATCTCCAATAGGCCATGGCTGACACCAGACTCAAACGGCTCGACCCGCAGCTACTCGATTTCCTCGTCTGCCCGGTGACGAGGGCACCGCTGCGCTACGACGAGGAAGCGCAGGAGCTCATCTCGGACAAGGCGAAGCTGGCCTATCCGATCAGGAACGGCGTGCCGATCATGCTCGAAGGCGAAGCGCGCCATCTCGACGACTGAGGCGGCGTTTACCGCGCCTTTACCACGTCGGCGCCACCAAGGAGGTCGAATCGCGACAGCCTCCGGAGGGACGTCATGCGCGGCGCCTTGCGCACCAGCCTCGTTCTCGCCCTGGCCTCTCTTGCTGCCGGTTTCGCCGGCAGTAGCGGGCAGGCCCATGCCCAGGGTGCCGGCGAAACCGCCGAACAGGAGGTGAGGATCGGTTTTTCCGGCCTGCCGGTGCCGCGCTTTGTCCAGCTCAAGAAGGACAAGACCTATGGCCGCGCCGCGCCTGACCAGGACGTGGTCGTCATCTACCACCGCAAGGGGCTTCCCCTGAAGGTCATCGCCGAGAGCGCCGACAATGTCTGGCGAAGGGTCGAGGATCACGAGGGACGGCGGGTCTGGATCCATCGGCAGATGCTGGCGGAAAACGAGCACGTGATCCTGCGCTCCGCAGGCATCATCTTCGCCGAGCCCCGGCGTGAGGCCCTGCCCCGCGCGCGGTTCGAGGGCGGCGTCATGGCCGAGCTCGAAACCTGCGAGGCGGAATGGTGCCGGGTCAGGACCCGGCATTACGCCGGATGGACTCCCCGGGGGAACCTCTGGGGCTCACCCCTCGATCCCTGATCGGGCCTAGTCGGCGCCCTGCGAGAACAGCGCGAGCGCCGATGCGGTCATGGCTTCGGTGCCCATGGTCACCGAAGGCTCCGGCATCACACGGAAGACCGGCGAGTGGTGGGGCCGTGGCGAGTCCATGTCTTCGGGAAAACCCCCGCCCACGCTGAAATAGACACCCTTGACCCCCGTGTCGGGCGTGACGAAGTAGGCAAAATCCTCCGCCCCCATACCGTCGGCCTCCCGCTCCATGAAGATGTCGGAGCCCATGGCCTCCTCGATCGCGGCTTTCACTATGGCCGCGGTTTCAGGGTCGTTGTTGGTGGGCGGGGTGGTCTCGGAGGCTGAACGAGTCACTTTCGGATATTTGTCCTCGGGCAGGCCGAAGGCCATGGCCGTACCCTTCGCAATCCTGTCGATGCCGTCGAGAAGCTGCGCCCGCACCTCGGGATCGAGTGAACGCACCGTCAGCTGAAGATCGACCTCCTCCCCGATGATGTTGTGCTTGGTGCCGCCATGGATCGCCCCCACGGTGACCACGCCCGCCTCCCGCGGCGCGATGGTGCGGCTGACGAGGCTCTGGAGCGAGACGACGATCTGGGAGGCGACGAGGACCGGATCGAGCGCCTGGTGCGGCGAGGCGCCGTGACCGCCGCGGCCGTAGACCTTGATATCGACGCTATCCGAACTCGCAGCGACGTTCTGCATCGGGACGACCAGTTTGCCAGCGGGCAGGTTCGACGTGACGTGGAAGGCCAGCGCGTAGTCGGGTTTGGGGAACCTCTCGTAAAGACCATCCTCCAGCATCTCGCGCGCCCCGGAGATCCGCTCCTCTGCGGGCTGGGCGATCAGGACGAGGGTGCCCGACCACTGGTCCTTGCGTTCGGCCATCTGCCGTGCCGTGCCCACGAGGGATGTGATGTGCACATCATGGCCGCAGGCATGCATCACCGGCTTCACCTCGCCGTCGATATCTTCCTGCGTGGCCTTTGATGCGTAGTCGAGGCCGCTCATCTCCTTGACCGGCAGGCCGTCCATGTCGGCCCGGACAAGGATCGTCGGCCCCTCCCCGTTCTCCATCACCGCGACGAGGCCGGTCCTTCCGACATTCCCGGTCACGTCGAACCCGGCCCCGCGCAGTTCCTTCGCAAGCCGGGCGGCGGTCCTGGTTTCCCTGAAACTCAGCTCGGGGTTCTCGTGGAAATGGACGAAAAGATCCTCGAGATGGTCGTCGTAATCGGCCTGCACCGCCTCGCCGAGGCTGCCCTGCGCCAGGGCGCTCGAGCCGAGCAGCAGCGTCGCCAAGACTGTGGATCGCAGTATCATCAGACCTCTCCCATTCATCACCGGTGGGAGGTTGGAGCTTCGTCTCCTTCGCGCCAAGGAAAGATCGCAGCCGCGCCG
Organism: uncultured Caulobacterales bacterium; assembly: GCA_964484475.1. Classification (GTDB taxonomy): domain Bacteria; phylum Pseudomonadota; class Alphaproteobacteria; order Caulobacterales; family Parvularculaceae; genus Parvularcula. Next base: position 4,629 of record CAZAFU010000050.1, read on the forward strand.
AGCGCCGCTTCGATATCGGCCGGTGTCCGGGCGGCGAACCAGACGCCGCCGCCGCTCTCCACCCTTCGCCGCCAGCGGGTGCCCGCACGCGACGCGCCTGCCTCTTCGGGGAGGAGGGCCAGAACCACGCTGCCGGAAAGGTCGAGGGCCGCATCGCGGACCATGCCGGCTTCCCGGGTGTCGGGAAAATCTGTGGCAAGAAGGATGATCCGTGGACAACCGCCTGACCGCGACAGGTTCGCGAAGACATCTTCGAGCCTGTCGTTCCGATCAGGGGCGTAAGGAGCGACCGCGATCTGGAAGAGGAAGGAGGTTGCAAGAACGTTCCGCTCTCTCGCCGCATGGGAAGGCCGGGGCGAGAGCGTCCAGCTGAGGTCGTTGCCTGCGACCCCCACAGGATGCAGGCTGACCCGGCTTTGCGGCCCGGTGCGCGCGAGGGCGGAGGCGAGGGCCTTCCTGGTCTCCGTCGCCCCGATACGGTCGATCACCGGCCCATCGAGAACCACCGCGAGGTGCGGGGCCGAAGGGCAGGTTCCCGCCGCCGCTCCGGCCGGCAACAACAATGCGGACACTGCGATAAGGGCTGCCCGCATCACGCGGCGCGCCGGTCCTGCGGTGTCGGCGGATGGTCTGCCTGCATGGGATCAGGCGCGGGCAGGTTGTCCCCCGGCTTTGTCGCGGCCCTGCTGATGAGGGCACGTCCGAGGGAGGTCGAAAGCCGCTTCTCCGCCCAGAGCGGCGCAAAGATCACCACATCGTAGATGTCCCTGACGATACCCACGGCTTCCTCGCTAGAAGAGGCGGCCGTCCGGCAGGCAAATCCTCCAGCCGAGCACAGCACGACCAGCGCACCGCCGATCACGATGCGCAGCCCGGTGAGACAGCTTTCTACAGCGATGAGAGTCAGGGCAAAGACGAAGGGAAGTGAGAAGCCGAGAGCAAGATGCGCGAGCACCGCCGCGCGGTTCACCCGGGCAGCTGCGGCCTCGATACCGAGAAGGAGGCTTGCAGAAGCCTGGCTTTCCGCGATCATCAGCTCACGGGAATAGGCAAGACTGGCACCGGCAACGGCGATGATGAGGAGACCCGCGCCGCCTCCGATCGCAAGGCCCGCCCGGAGCCGGTCGCTCAGATGCGAGAAGCCGGGCAGCAGCCTCGTCATCCGCACCGCGTCGAGAAGCACGATGGCAAGAACGATCTGCGCACCGATCATCACGGTTGCGGCGAGATCCGCGGTGGGAACACCGCCGATGAGGGTCCCGGCACCGACCACGTCCCTCAGGGGTTGAGCTAGAAGTTCGAACTGCACCAGGGCGGTCAGGGCACTGCCGCCGATCAGGAAGGTCGCCACGACGAAGGCCACGAGTTCGGAAGGCCGCATGGCGGCGCCAAGGTCCCGGGAGCGGCCCGGCGCGTCGCCGGCATCGATCCGTTCAGCCTGCCGTGTCAGCCTGCTGAACCCTTCATCGACACGCTCGAGAGCGGCGCCAGCACGGCGCCAATGACCGATGGTGGCCCCCAGTCGCTTCTGCTGCGCCATCCGCTCCTCCTTATAAAGACGGAACGCCTCGTCGCGGGCCGCTTCGAAGGAGCGCCTGAGGCTTTCGAGGACATGCTGGGACGCACCCTCGCGTCCCTCCCCCACCGACGCGACGAGCGCGATGGCATCGACCCATTCCCTCGGCGGCTCCGGCGGCGTCAGCGGCGCGTGATGCTCGGCCTCCAGCCGGTCGATGGTGGTCTTGAGTGACTGCGTGACCACGGGAAGGCTCTTCAGCTCGCTCCGGAGGCGCCTTGCGAATCTCTCTTCTTCCCGGCGGTGATCGGCTTCGTGGCCGAGGGCAAGGTGATAGGCCCTCGCCCCGCGGTTGCGCTTGAGGATCTGCTGCTTGGCCGCAAGGAGTGCCTTGGACGCGAAACGGAACCCCCTCGACAGCGCCGCAAGAACGCTTCCGATCAGGCCGTGCATCGGATCGCGGGCCAGATAGAGGCCCATCATGACCAGGAACAGGGTGAACAGGTCCCTGAGATAGTCACCGGACAGAGCGCCAGTCTCGAGCATCGCTGAAAAACGCCTCCCTCGTCGCCGGCTTCGCGGCAAGGCTCTGGCCGATGAGGCGGGAGAAATGTGGCGAAATTAGGATGCTCAGGCCGCGGCCTGAACCGGGAAAGTGATCCCGGCGCAGTACTTGCCGTCGTCCTGGAAGCCGCCCGTGAGGTTACCTTCCAGCTGCTTCGCGAAGGCCAGGAGAATCTGCGAGCCGGCCCTTGTCGACAGACGCGGAGAGACCTTGGCATCGTGATCGGAGCCTGTGTTGATGACGCGCAGGGTGGCGACGCCAGCCTCCTGGTCGAGGCAGATCGTCAGCTCACCGATGTCCTGACGGGAGAAGCCATACTTGAACGCGTTGGTGACGAATTCGGTCATCACCATGCCGAGCGCGACGGCCCTGTCGGTAGGGACGTCGAGATCACAGAGTTCGTAATCCACCTCGACGCTCGCTCGGTCGATGCCGATCCCGCCCATCAGGTCGGTGAGGATGTCCTGAAGGAAGGGCCGCATCGCGATCGTCCGGAATTTTCCGTCCGTATAGAGACGCTTATGCACGAGAGCGATGGCGTTGATCCGCTGGCGGGCCTTTTCCAGGATGAGCTCGGGGGGATCGTGTTCCTCGCGCTGGTGAAGGCGCAGCACGGAGGAGGCGAGCTGGAGCGAATTCTTCACCCGGTGGTTCATCTCCGCCATCATGGCATCGCGGGTCTCGAGAGCGGCGGACAGTCTTTCCTGGAGGCGAACGTCTTCGGTCCGGTCGATGAAGGTCCCGACGAGCCTGGGTGGCGCTCCATCAGTTCCCGGAACGACCTCGCCGCGCGCCCGGACGTGGTTGAACCCTTCTCTTCCCGGAATGATGACGCGGTAGTCGAATTGCGCCAGACCGGGGCCCTCGCCCCGCATCACGCGTTCCACTTCCTGCTGGACATTCGGCAGGTCATCGGGATGCACGCGCTCGAAGAAAGGCGTCGCCCTGTCGCCCGCCTCGTCGGGCCGGTAGCCGAACATGGCGTCGACATCGGGGCTTCTCAGGAAGTCATCGGTCTCCGGGGTATATTCGAAATAGGTGACGCCGGTGGCAGCAGCCGCTGCGCGCTTCTCGATCTCCGTGCGGATGTTGCCCACGATCTGGGCCGTGACGTCCCGTGATACCTGCAGGACAGCGACAGCCTTCGCGTTCCTGACGAGGGGAACGTGGGTGATCTCCCAGTAGCGGGTCTCGAAGCCGCCGCCGGGCCTTGGCAGGTCGTGGCGGTGCAGGGGTATCCGGTCCGGCTTGCCCGTCACGCGGATGCGCTCGAGGGACGCCAGCACCATCGTGCGGCTGTCGAGCCCTTCCTGGTCGGGGTTCATGGGGAATGCCTCGAAGAGGGGCCGCCCCACAACGCCTTCGCGCATGGTCCCGGTCATCCTGGCGTGGCGAGTGTTCTGGTCCCGGATCAGGAGATCGAAATCGAACACGAGCTGCGCATCGAGCGCCGCTTCGAAAAGCGCCCGGTCCCTGATCGGTGAGGGCTCGTGTGGATCGATATCGAAGCTCCGGTTGTCCATTTCGCCGACCGATGCCGCCTGGAGGACCCATGCATGGCTGCGGTCGAATGCCCCATTTAGGTGATTTTTCCAAGGAAGTCCCGTCGCGCGACCCAGAAGCAAGGAAGGTCTTCGCAGCCGCCCTCCAATCAGGCTAGGGAGCGCCTTCGGGCACGTTCGAAGGGGCGCCTTGGTCTCTCTCCTCAAATCTCTCGCCACCGTATCAGGCCTCACCATGCTGAGCCGTGTCTTCGGCTTCGCGCGGCAGCTGATCCTCGCGGGGGTCATCGGGGCATCCGGTACGCCGGTGGCCGATGCCTTCTGGGCGGCCTTCCGCCTGCCCAACATGTTCCGCCGCCTGCTTGCCGAGGGTGCGTTCCAGGCTGCCTTCGTTCCCCTCTTCCAGAGGCGCGAGGCCGAGGGCGACATCGAAGAAGCCCGCCGCTTCGCCGAGGACATCCTGGCCTGGCTGGTGGTCATCCTGATCGGCCTGACGGCCGTCATCATGGTCTTCACGCCCGCCTTCATCGCCGTGATCACCAGCGGCTTCGTCGATGATCCCGAACGGTTCGGCCTTTCGATCCTCTATGGCCGGATCATGTTCCCCTACCTCGCCTGCATGTCCGTCGTGGGGCTCTACGGGGGCATGCTGAACGCCCTTGGGCGCTTCGCAGCAGCGGCAGCGGCCCCGCTCCTGCTCAATTTCTGCCTGATCGGCGCGGTGCTCTGGACGGCGAGGGCCGAGGTCGAGGTGACGGGCCTTGCAGCGTCGGTGGCGGTGCTCGTGGCGGGGCTCCTGCAACTCGGCGCCCTCGCCTGGGCGGCCGCGCGCTCAAAGCTGCTCCTGCGGCTCAGGCTTCCGCGGTTCAGCAAGGCGGCGCGGCGGATGCTCACCCTGGGCGCGCCCGGCTTCATCGCCGCGTCGGCGCTGCAGGTGAACGCCATCGTCGGCACCAACATCGCGAGCCGGCAGGACGGCGCGGTGAGCTGGCTCGTCTATGCCGACCAGCTCTACCAGCTGCCGCTCTCGATCATCGGGATCGCCCTCGGCGTCGTTTTGATGCCGACCATCGGCAGGGCGCTGAAATCCGGCGACGAGCTTCGCGCCCGCCAGACCATGGAACACGGGTTCCTGGTCGCCACCTTCTTCGCCTTCCCGGCGGCGGCCGGCCTCGTCACCCTCGGCCCGTTCATCGCCGAAGCCCTGTTCCAGGACATGGCAGGCTTCGCCACGAGGCTGATCGGCGCGGGAGGTTCGGCCTTCAACGACCGTGACGTGGCGATGACCGGGGCGGCGCTCACGATCTTCGGGATCGGTGTACCGGCCTTCGTCATGCAGAAGGTTTTCGCCGCGGCCTTCTTCGCGCGGGAGGATACCAAGACCCCCATGCGCTTCGCGCTCCTCGCGATCACCATCAACGCAGCCGTGTCCCTGAGCCTCTTCCCGGTGATCGGCTTTCTCTCGGTGCCCACCGGGACCATCCTTGCGAGCTGGACCGAGACCAGCCTTCTCGCCCTGACGCTTCGCCGGCGCGGAGCGCTTTCGGTGCGCCGGCTGATCCCGCGCCTCCTTGCGATGCTGGTGGCGACCGTGGCCCTCGGCGCAGGGCTCTACGCCGTCCTGACCTACCGCGAGCTCCTCGAAGGCTACCTGTTCGACCAGAGCTTCCTTCTTCTCTTCGCCGTGGCCGGGCTGGCCGTGCCGATCTACGCGCTCCTCGCCTTCGGCCTCGGCGCGATCCGGGTTTCCGATTTTCGCGGCGTCAGCCGTTAAGCCTTCACAAAAACTCGATATCCTCCTAGCCTCCGGGGAGGACAGGGAACTTCAGGCTATGGCGCGTTCGCTCGATCGTTCGGTCCGCTTCATCGGGGCGGGCGGAGCCGTTTTCAACATGGTGCTGGTGCTCGCGCTGGTCCTGGGCATCGTCTGGTACCTCTCGCCGCTAAGCCCCCAGCCGAACCCTCTCCTGTCGCAGGCCTTCATGGCCAATCCCTATCTGAACGGACTGATCCTCTTCGTCCTCCTGATCGGGATCATGTACAACCTCCGACAGGCGATGCTGGTGGGACCGGCCGTGCGCTGGATCATGGCCTTCAGGAATTCCGTCGATCCCTCGCGCACCCGGTTGCCCCGGGCGCCGATGCTGATCTCGGCGGTCAGCCGCATCCTCCTCGACGCGGACGAGCGTGGCGGCCGCCTCTCCCAGGCCTCGACACGCGCCATTCTCGATTCGGTGGGCCTGAGGATCGACGAGGGACGGGAGATCGGGCGCTACGCCACCAATCTTCTCGTCTTTCTCGGCCTGCTCGGCACCTTCTGGGGCCTCCTCCAGACGGTGAACGGCGTGGCCGACGTCATCGGCAGCCTGGCGGGCACCACCAGCGACCAGTCCGGTTCGGACGCCGTGGGCAGCCTGATCGCCAATCTCAACGCCCCGCTTTCGGGCATGGGCACCGCCTTCAGCTCTTCCCTCTTCGGCCTCGGCGGCAGTCTCGTTCTGGGGCTTCTCGATATCCAGGCCGGACAGGCGCAGAACCGTTTCTATTCGGATCTCGAGGACTGGCTTTCGGGCATCACGGACAACACCACCGGCCGTGCCGCCGAGAATTCCGCCGCCTTTGCCGGTGACCTCGAAGGGGTGCTGGGCCGTCTGGACCAGACCCTGACGCAGCTCGCGCGCGGCAACGAGGAAGGCAACGAGGCCCTCCAGCAGGAAGTCAGGCAGCTCACCCGGGCCGTCCTCGACAGTCGTAAGACCGGAGGGCGCTAAGGGTGGCGCGGCGGCGCTCGAGGGGTGGCGACGCCGCCATCTGGCCCGGTTTCGTGGACGGGCTGTCGAGCCTGATCCTCGTTCTGATGGTGGTGCTGTCCCTCTTCGTGGTGGCACAGTTCTACCTGGGCGAGGAACTGACCGAGAAGGACAGCCAGCTCGCCCGCCTGCAGGCGCAGATCGCACGCCTGGCCGATGACCTCGGGCTCGCGGAAGCGGAACGGGACCGCCTGCGCCTGAGGGTTGCCACGCTCGAGGAAACGATCGCCGAGGGCGAGGACCGGATCGCCGCCCTCACCGCCGAGCTTTCCGACGCTCGGTCGGCAGTCGCAGCCTCCGCGGAGGAACTCGAGGCCGAGCGCGCCCTGACCGAGGACCAGAAATCCGAAATCGCCACCCTCAACGCCCAGCTTGCCGCCCTCAGAAGGCAGCTCGCCTCGCTGCAGGAGGCTCTCGAGGCGGCTGAGGCGAAGGATCTCGAACAGCAGGCCCAGATCGAGAATCTGTCCCAGCGCCTCAACGCGGCCCTCGCCCGCAAGGTGCAGGAGCTGGCGGAGGTGCGCTCGCGCTTCTTCGAGCAACTCCGCGAAGCTCTCGGCGACCGGGACGACATCCGCGTGGTGGGCGACCGCTTCGTGTTCGAGAGCGATGTCCTGTTCGGGAGCTGCTCGGCCACGATCAGTCCCACGGGACAAGCCGAGCTCGCAAAGCTCGCCGAGGTGCTGCTCGAGATCCGGGGCCAGATCCCGAATGAAGTCGCCTGGGTGCTCAGAGTGGATGGCCACGCCGACCAGGAACCGCTGGGCCCCTCCTGCCAGCTTCTCTACGAGAGCAACTGGCACCTTTCAGCGGAGCGCGCGATCTCCGTGGTCCGCTACCTCCAGCTCCAGGGTGTGCCGCCGAACCGGCTCGTGGCCGCGGGTTTCGGTGAGTACCAGCCGCTGGTGCAGGGCCGCGACGCCGCCAGCCTCGCCACCAACCGCCGGATTGAGTTCAAGCTCACCGAGCGCTGATCCCGGCCGCCCTCTGGCCTGCCGCAAGTGACTCATCCTGCTTCGGGGCGGCGCATCATCACGCAAACGCCCTGTTCGGCTGGTCGCGAACAAGAGCGACGGTCAGCCGGGCTGCCGAAAGATGGTCGTGGGAACACGTTCCCACGATTGGCATGCTTTCTGCACTTGCTCTTCCCACGATGGACTGTCAGCTCGCTCTCCGGAGACCCACGATGATCACACCAGACGTTCTCATCAGGCGCGCCGAAAGGCTCAGCGAGACGACGGGCCTGTCCCTGACCACCATCTCACGCAAGCTCCTCAACGACGGCAAGGGGCTTGCCCGCATCAAGAACGGAGGCGGAATGACCGAGAAAACCCTGAAGGAAGCGACCGCGAGGCTCGACACGATGGAGGTGGCCGAGACCCCCCGCGCGAACGGTCTTCTTTCGCCCGAGACCATGACCCACCTCGACAGGATCGAGGCGGAAGCCATGCATGTCATGCGCGAGGTCGTGGCCGAGAGCGAAAATCCGGTCATGCTCTACTCGATCGGCAAGGATTCGGCGGTGATGCTGCACCTTGCCCTCAAGGCCTTCTACCCGGCCAAGCCGCCCTTCCCCCTCCTGCACGTCGATACGACGTGGAAGTTCCGGCAGATGATCGAATTCCGCGATGCCCTGCCCGAGCGGCTCGGCATCGACCTGCGGGTCTGGACCAACCAGGAAGGCGTCGAGCGCGGCGTCGGGCCCTTCACCCATGGCTCGGCCGTGCACACCGACATCATGAAGACCCAGGCCCTCAAGCAGGCGCTCGAGCACTACAAGTTCGACGCGGCCTTCGGCGGTGCCCGCCGGGACGAGGAGAAATCCCGTGCCAAGGAGCGGATCTTCAGCTTCCGGACGGCGGACCACCGCTGGGACCCGAAGAACCAGCGCCCGGAGCTCTGGAACATCTACAACACCCGCACCGCGCCGGGTGAGAGCGTTCGGGTCTTCCCCCTGTCCAACTGGACCGAGCTCGACATCTGGCAGTACATCGCCCGCGAGAACATCGACATGGTGCCCCTTTATTTCGCCGCCAAGCGCCCCGTGGTCGAGCGCGATGGCACGCTCATCATGGTCGATGACGACCGGATGCCGCTGCATGAAGGCGAGACGCCGGTGGAGAAGATGGTCCGTTTCAGGACCCTCGGCTGCTACCCGCTGACCGGGGCCGTCGAGTCCAACGCAGAGACGCTGCCGCAGATCATCGAAGAGATGCTCCTTTCAAGGACCTCCGAGCGCCAGGGCCGGGTCATCGACCATGACCAGTCCGCCTCGATGGAGAAGAAGAAACAAGAGGGATACTTCTAATGGACGGATCGGTTTTCAAGCCCGGCGAGGACATCAACGAATACCTCTCTCGCCACGAGCGCAAGGACATGCTGCGCTTCCTGACCTGCGGTTCGGTGGATGACGGCAAGTCGACCCTGATCGGCCGGCTCCTCTATGACGCGAAGACGGTGTTCGAGGACCAGCTCAACACCCTCGATTCGGACTCCAAGAAATACGGTACCCAGGGAGGCGAGATCGATTTCGCCCTCCTCGTGGACGGGCTCGCCGCCGAACGCGAACAGGGTATCACCATCGATGTCGCCTACAGGTTCTTCGCGACCGAGAAGCGCAAGTTCATCGTCGCCGACACGCCGGGACACGAGCAGTACACCCGGAACATGGCAACGGGGGCGTCCACGGCCGACCTCGCGGTGATCCTCATCGACGCCCGGCAGGGAGTTCTTCCGCAAACGAAGCGGCACAGCTTCATCTGCTCCCTGCTCGGCATCCGCCACGTGGTGGTCGCCATCAACAAGATGGATCTCAAGGACTACCGCGAGGACGTGTTCCGCAAGATCGAGGACGACTACCGCGATTTCGCGAAGCCCCTGGGCTTCGAGAGCATCGCGGTGATGCCGCTCTCGGCCCTCAAGGGCGAGAACATCCTCACCAAGTCCGAGAAGACGCCGTGGTATGACGGCGCGGCGCTGCTCCCCTATCTCGAGACCATCGACACCACCCGCACGGAGGAACAGCCCTTCAGGATGCCGGTGCAGTGGGTGAACCGCCCGAACCTCGATTTCCGGGGTTTTGCCGGGACGGTTGTCAGTGGCAGGATCGAACCGGGCGACGAGGTCTGTGTGCTACCCTCCGGCACACGGACCAAAGTCGCCCGGATCGTCACCCGTGAGGGCGACCTTGCCTTTGCCGACAAGGGCCGCGCGGTCACCCTCACCCTCGAGGACGAGGTCGATGCGAGCCGGGGTGACGTGATCGCCGCCGCTTCCCATCCACCCGAGCAGTCCGGGCAGTTCCAGGCGAAGATCCTGTGGATGGACCAGGAAGAGATGCTTCCCGGCAGGCAGTACATCCTGAAGTCCAACAACCGGATGATTCCCGCCACGGTGACCGACCTCAAGCACCGGATCGACATCAACACCCTGAAGGAGCTTTCGGGCAAGACCCTTGCGCTCAACGAGATCGGCGAGTGCAACCTCTCGCTGACACAGCGGCTGGTCTTCGATTCCTACTCGGACAACCGCTCCATGGGCAGTTTCGTCCTCATCGACCGGCTGACCAATCACACCGTTGGTGTGGGGATGATCGACTTCGCCCTGAGGCGCTCGAAGAACGTCCACTGGCAGGCCCTCGAGGTCAACAAGGAAGCGCGTGCCGAGATCACGGGTCAGAAGCCCTGCGTTCTCTGGTTCACCGGGCTGTCAGGCTCGGGCAAGTCGACGGTTGCGAACCTCGTGGAGAAACGCCTCCATGATCTTGGCCGTCTCACCTATGTTCTCGACGGGGACAATGTGCGCCATGGGCTCAACCGGGATCTCGGTTTCACCGATGCCGACCGGGTCGAGAACATCCGCAGGGTGGGTGAAGCATCGAAGCTGATGGTCGATGCGGGCGTCATCACCCTCGTCTCCTTCATCTCGCCGTTCAGGTCGGAGCGCCGTTCAATCCGGGAACGGATGGGTGATGGCGAGTTCATCGAGGTTTACATCTCCACTCCGCTCGAGGTTTGCGAGCAGCGTGACGTGAAGGGCCTCTACGCCAAGGCACGGCGCGGCGAGATCAAGAACTTCACCGGCATCGACAGCGATTACGAGCCGCCGGAGAACCCCGATCTCGATCTCGACACGTCCGAGATCGCAGCCGAAAAAGCCGCCGAGATGATCGTCGAGTATCTCGACCGGAAAGGCTATCTCGGCTGAGAACCGAGGGCTCGGGCGGACCCCGCCTGAGCCCTTCCATACCTCTTCGAAAGCGGTGTCGCCGAGGCGCCGTGAAGGATGATCGACGCGGTGCTCACGGCGGTGACGAGCGTCCAGATCCGGTCGTCGCCGGTCCGCTCCACCGCCAGAAGGGCATAGAAAAGCGCCGCGACCCCGACCGGCCCGAACCAGCCGCAGAAAAGCGCTGTCGTCCTGTCCTTCAACAGGGGCACGAGCTTCCCGAGAATGACGAACGGCAGGGGACGGCGCAGCAGCAGGACCGCCACGACGAACAGGAGGAGCACCCATCCCTCCTCCAGCCAGCCCTCGACCGGCAGGGCGATGCCGAGAAGGATGAAGACCGGCAGGGTGAAGAAGCGGTCGACGACCTCCTCGAAATGCTCCGCACGCTCGCTGTGCTCTTCGCGGATCAGCCGGTCGAAGGCGAGACCCGCTGCGAACACGGCCAGGATACCGTCGGCCCCCATCAGCCTGACCCCCGCCACCACGGCGAGGGTGAGGGCCAGGGTCACCGCCGTCACCATGTTCAGGGTCGTCGCCCCACGCCTGTCGAGGAGAAGGAAGAGCTTCCCCGTCAGGTAGCCGAGGAGGAGACCGATGCCGGCAGCGGCAACCACTTCCCACATGATGATATGCAACGCGAAATGCCGCCACGGTGCTTCGTGCCCGCCCGTCAGGAACAGGATCGGGAGCAGGACGAAGGGCAGGCCGAGACCGTCATTCGCTCCGCTCTCCGCGGTGAGGAGATGCCGCGTGTCCTCGCCGATATCCTCTTCGGCCACCCGGCCCTGCACGATGCCGCCCGCAAGGACGGGGTCCGTGGGCGTGATCACTCCGCCCACGAGAAGGGCGAAGAGGACCGATCCGCCCGAGACCAGAAGGCTCGCCCCGGATGCCCCTGCCCACATCAACGCCATCCCCCCGAACAGGACGAGGAGGAACGAACGCGCGTGGTTGCGCAGCCACCCCTCGGGAAGCCTGAGGGCAGCGCTCATCACGGACAGGCTGATGGTCACGCGGGCGGCCTGTTCGACGAGATGGCGGTGACTGTCGTGACTTGCGATATCGAGAGTGAAGACACCGAAGCCCACGGGGCCGAGCACCACGCCTACGACAAGACAGATGATCGGCCCGGACAGGAGGGATCTCGAGCGGACCCATTCATTCGTCATCGTCACGAAGAGGACCGTCAGCGCTGCGGCAGCGAGCCCGATATTGAAGGCCTGCGAAGTCATCAGGAGCCATCCGTCCTGGCGGGCAGCATGGCTTCGAGTGTCTCAACTTCGTCCGCCTCCGCGGCAGGCTTGTCCCATCGCAGGCGGTTGATCCGGGGAAAGCGCATGGCGATGCCCGACTTGTGGCGCGGAGAACGCTGGAGGCCTTCGAACGCCACCTCGAGGACAAGACCGAAATCCCGGGCCGCCTTCACCGACCGTACCGGGCCGAAACGTTCCACCGTGTTGTCGCGCACGAATTTGTCGATCTTCTTGAGTTCCTGGTCCGTATAGCCGTGATAGGCCTTGCCCACCGGGATCAGCTCCTCCCCGCGCCAGCACCCGAAGGTATAGTCGGAATAGAAGCTCGACCGCTTGCCCCGCCCGCGCTGCGCATACATGAGGACAGCATCGACCAGGAAGGGCTCACGCTTCCATTTCCACCAGGGGCCCTTGGGCCTGCCGGGGACATAAGGGCTGTTTTTGGTCTTGAGCATCACGCCCTCGATCGCATCGAGGGGAGGGTTCGCCCGCAGTTCGGCGAGGCGCTCCCAGTCTCCGGCCTCGATCCTCGGGCTCAGGTCGACCCGCGGCAGGCCCTTCCCGACCACCGCCTCGAGGACTTCGCGCCGCTCATCGAGGCTCTTCGTCCTGAGATCTTCTCCATCCGCCCAGAGAATATCGTAGGCACGCACGAATGCCGGATGGGTCTTCATCATCTTCGCGCTGACCGCCTTGCGATTGAGCCGCTGCTGGAGATCGTTGAAGGGGCGCACATCGAAGCCCCCGCCCCGGTGATCGAAGACGAGGAGCTCTCCATCGAGGGCGGCGTCCACAGGAAAGCCGCCGACCACGTCGGGGAAGGCCGCTGAGATATCGTCGCCGGTACGGGTGTAGAGCCGCGCTTCTGTTCCCTCACGGACGAGCTGCACCCTGATCCCGTCCCATTTCCACTCCGTGGCCATCGACCCGAGATCGATCTTCGCCTTGTCGCCATCTTCGACGGCGTGACTGAGCATGACCGGGCGGAAGGGTGCCTTCGCCGCGTTTTCAGGCTTCTCCGCGCGTCTCTCCAGCCAGGCGAAAAGCTCTTCATAGGGTGGAGAAAGCCCGTGCCAGAGTTCCTCGATCTCCTGCGGCTCCTTTCCTCCGTACTCGGCCAGGGCCACCTTCACGAGGCGCGCGGCCACCCCGATCCTCAGGCCCCCGGTGATGAGTTTGATGAGGGCCCAGCGCCCGCTCGCGTCGAGAGCGTCGAACCAGCGCTCGACCAGGCCGATCGCTTCGGCCTTCGTGGCCCCGCCCAACTCTTCGATCACCTCGGCCAGTCCCGGGATCCGGTTCGCACCGGGCTTCTGCGGCCAGATCAGCGCCGAGGCTTCCGCCGTGTCCCCGGTGTAGTCACGGCTGAGTTCGAACAGGACATCATCGACCCGGCTCGTGACGAGCTGCCTGATCGCGGCGGGCTTGACCGAGGCAATATCGAGATCCCGCGTGATCGCCGCCACCGCCCAGCCGCGCTCCGGGTCAGGCACTTCAGCGAAATAGTCCTTGAGAAGACGGATCTTCCCGTTGCGGCCCGGGGTGAAGACGAGGCGGTCGAGGAGCTCGGCGAAGCGGTTCATCAGTCGTCGTCATCCTCGTAGCCGACGAGGTGCAGGGCCCGGGCCTTCCGGCCTTCAAGTTCTGCCCAGCGCACGAGGGCATCTTCCCGCCCATGGGTCACCCAGAGTTCGGAAGGGTCGACCTCTTCCACTGTTGCCGTCAGCTCATCCCAGTCGGCGTGATCCGACATGATCAGCGGCAGCTCGACGCCGCGCTGGCGTGCCCGCTGGCGCACGCGCATCCAGCCGCTGGCGAAGGCCAGGACGGGATCGGGAAAGCGCCGCGCCCACGTGGACTGGAGCGCGGAGGGTGGACAGACGATGATCTCGCCCGCGAAGCGCTCCTTCTCACCCCTGCCCTTTTCGAGGGTCGCAGGCTCGAGGGGTCCGAGCGCGACCCCGAGTTCCTCGTAAAGGTCACAGAGCCGCTTCATCGCCCCATGGATGAAGATGGGTCTGTCGTAGCCTTCCTCGCGCAGGTGGCAGATCAGCCGCTGCGCTTTCCCGAGGGCATAGGCACCGACAAGATGCGCGCGCTCGGGAAACTGCCCCGCGGAGCGGATCAGCTTCCTCGCCTCCCCGGCCGTGTCCGGATGGCGAAAGACGGGCAGACCGAAGGTCGCCTCCGAGATCAGGACATCGCAGGGCACGATCTCGAACGGCGCGCAGGTCGGGTCGCGCCGCCGCTTGTAGTCACCGGTGACGACGATCCTCAGCCCCTTGTGCTCGACCACGGCCTGGGCCGAGCCGAGGACGTGACCTGCGGGGGCGAGCCAGACCGTGACCCCGCCCACCTCTGCCACTTCGCCATAGGCGAGAGGATGGCGTTTTTCCGTGAAGGTCTCGCCATAGCGCACGGCCATGATCGCGAGGGTCTCGGGTGTTGCCAGAACCGAACCGTGTCCGGCGCGGGCGTGATCCGCATGACCGTGGGTGA
>CAZAFU010000051.1:0-18299 GCA_964484475.1 uncultured Caulobacterales bacterium
AACGGGTCGTTCGAGCTCTCGACCTTCACCCTGCAAGGCCAGAACCTCGACAACCTCGAGCTCGCCGGTGTTGCGACGGGCGTCTATGACGGCTCGATCGGCGGTGGCACGGCCCAACAGGACGCCGAGCAGCAGTTCGATGCCCTGACCCGCGCGTTCAACTCGGGCTTCGGTGACCGTCTCGACGCCGACGGCAACGGCGACGTCGAATTCGGTGCAGGCGGCGTTCTCGGCGCCGACGACCGCAGGACCCTCGAAGGCGTTGCCGACCCGGCGGACAACACCTTCCAATTCTACGGCACCGAAGACGACCGGAACTTCCTGGCCTCGATCGGTATCGCCACCACCAACGAAGGCAAGATCGGTGACGACACGACCAAGGACGTGATCCAGATCACCGACAAGACGGCGGCTCCGGACCAGGCCCTGGTCGACGCGTTCTACGCGGACGGTCAAGCCGGTGCCTATGACTTCGACGGCGTGACCGGTTACACCGCCGGCGACCAACGCGTGGCCTTCGACTATGTCACCGGCAAGGAAGCCGGCGCGGTCGCAGCTGCGTTCGCCAACGGCAGCGGTGTCTATGACAGTGCTGGTGACCAGTTCTTCCAAGAAGCGGTCTTCGGTGACACCCAGCTGCGCACCTTCGCCAACGACTCGGGCTTCCGTGCCGTTGCGCGCCAAGTCAACGTCAACGACCCGGTCAACGGCAACGTCCAAGCCGGCTTCGTGCTCGCTGACTCCATGATCGCACGCATCAACATCGCGGCTACCGTCGTTGGTGTGTTCGAATCGACCCTCAGCTCGCGTCAGAACTTCCTCAGCGACCTCACCGACTCCCTCGAGCTCGGCGTTGCTGCCCTGACCGAAGCCGACCTCAACGAAGAGTCGAGCCGTCTCCAGTCCTTCCAGGTTCAGGAGCAGCTCGCCGTGCAGGCTCTGTCGATCGCCAACCAGCGTCCGCAGACCCTCCTGTCGCTCTTCCGTTAATCGGCAGACTGACTTCGGTGCCCGGAGACAACTCCGGGCACCACCCCCCTCTTCTTTGGTAGAACCAAGAGTATTAAGGACGAGAACAGTCTATGTATGGCAGGGCACGGGCGCGCGAGGCGTACAAGCAGACGATCACCGAGACCGAAGAGCCTCGTGAGATCGAACGCAAGGTCTTCATGCAGATTACCGGAGAGCTCGAACGCGCTTCCCGGGAAGAGAAGTTTCCCCTTTCCGAGACGGCTCTCGAGGCCCTCAACCGCAACCAGAAGCTCTGGGGCGAACTGATGTTCGATTGTGCCTACAAGGACAATCCCCTCCCCGACCAGCTCAAGGCAGGCATCATCTCCCTCGCGCTGTTCGTCGACCGTCACACCCCGCACGTGATCGCCGGGGAGAAGACGATCGAGCCGCTTCTCGAAATCAACCGCAACATCATTCGTGGACTCGCAGGCCAGGCGCCGGACCCCGAGGCACTGAAGGCAGCAGGGTGAGGTCATGGGCCTAAGATTACGATTGAGGCCTAACGAGCGAATCATCGTCAATGGCTGCGTCCTGACCAATGGCGACCGGCGGAACACCATCACGGTGTCGAGCTTCGGCCAGGTCCTCCGCGGCAAGTACGTGCTGCAGCCCGAAGATGCCGACAGCCCCGTCCGGAAGCTCTATTTCTGCATCCAGATGCTCCTGATCTCGGGCTGTGACGAACAGGCCCTCCGCCACGCCTCCAAGCTCGGCGCCTTCGTCTTCACGCACATGGACAGCGAGGAAGACCAGGCGACGCTTCTGCAGGCGATGGATATGGTCAGTGTACGCGACTTCTACAAGGCGCTGGTGAAACTGCATCCGCTGCTCGACCTCGCAGAGAACGAGCCGCGCAAGAGAGCGCCAGCCTACCCCAAGGAACTGGAAGCGGCCGACCAGGCCTTTCGCCAGACCGCCGAGGAAAGGCTCGCCACGAACATGCCCGCTCAGCAGAGGGCCGCTTCCTAGCGGCCCTTCGGCTTTTTTCCGGAGAGAAGAGCGATGACGTCGACCTACCTGTCCTACCTGACCTTTCAGCGGACCTACGGCAAACCGCTCACGCCGATCAAACCGGACGAGCTCGAGCCCAGCCGCTCGATGGAGATCGAGGCGGACTATTTCAGGGACAATATCGGCAAGGTGAGCTCCGGCAAGGAACTGATCGCCGACGAACGGCTCTATGCGTTCGCGCTGCGTGCCTTCGGCCTTGAAGACCAGATCAACAACAAGGAGTTCATGGGCAACGTCCTCGACCAGGGCGTCTTCGACACCACCGAGCCCTACAGCCGTACCGACCGCCTGATCGGCAAGGCCGACAACCCGATCAACAAGCTGGCCGAAACCTTCTGGTTCGCCGACGAATTCGTGCTGCCCCAGCTTCGCGAGGAGGCCATCGCGAAGGCGGCCGACAGCCTCGTCAACAAGTATACCGCCAAGAACGGCGGCCTTACCCCTGCGGTGGTCCAGGAAGTGAACCACTTCACGAGCCGTGTGGTGGCGTACAGCTCGGGCAAGGACCTGGTCAATGACGACCGCTCCTTCCGCTTCGTCCTCAACGCGCTTTCGATGGAGGAAGAGTACGGCAACAAGGAGCTGATCGCGAAGTCGCTGGATGCCGGCGTCTACAACCCCGGGGCCGGCAAGCTCAAGGCAGGATCGCTCGCCAACTCGTCGAATGACAGCAGGCTGAACACCTTCGCCCGCGCCTTCGCCTTCAACGAGATCGGTGACCGGAACACCCGCGACAGCGGCTTCGTCGATCGCATCGTCGATCAGTACTACGCACAGACCGCCAAGGCCGAACAGAAGGCCGAGCGCGATGCGAACGTCCAGCGCAACGCTTTCCCCCAGCAATACGAGCGGGAGATGGAATATTTCCGCGAGGAGGTCGGCAAGGTCGAATCCCTCGAGGAATTCCTCGGCAATGAACGGCTCTACCGCTTCGCACTGACCGCCTTCGACCTCGAAAGCCAGGTCCCCTACAAGGGTCTCATCAAGAAGATCCTCGAGGAGGGCGTCGCCGACAAGGGCTCCCTCGCCAACAAGCTTTCGGACCCCAAGTTCCGCACCTTCGCACGGGCTCTCGGCTTTGCCGAAGACGGTACCAAGAACGTCCGCAACCCGAACTTCGTCGACGAGGTGGTCGAGAGATACAAGCGTGTCCGTGTCGAGACCGATGCGGGCGAGGACAATGTGGGTGTCCGCCTCGCTGCCTATTTCGAACGGCGCGCCCATTCGATCACCAGCTGGTACTCCGTCCTCGGCGACCGTGCGCTGCGGGAGGTGGCCTTTGCGGCCTTCGACCTGCCGAACGAGATGCAGCAGACCAACCCGGACCGGCTGGTCAAGATCCTCGAAAGCCGGTTCGACATCGAGGACCTCAAGGATCCCGCCAAGCTCGAGACGTTCATCAAGCGCTTCACCCTGATGTACGACATCCGGACCAACAAGGAAGCCAATGGCGGCGGCGCAACGGTGTTGCAGCTCTACGGCGGCGGCGGCGGTGGCGGCTCCTCGGGCATCATCGCGATCGACCCGGCGACCAGAGGCGCGATCTTCTAGTCTGCGCCGGCAGGGGTCAGCACGACCTCGAACGTCTCGCAGGCGATGGGCATATCCTCGGCGAAGCGGTGGCCCGTCCCCTCAAGGACGCGGATATAGTAGGCCCTGTGGGCCTCCCTCCACCAGGCAAGGCTCAGATCCCCCTCCCCTTCCGACCGTGCGAAGTCTTCCGGCACCTCGCCGAAGGGGACGATCTCGACCCTCACCGTACGGATCACCGCAACCGCTTCTCCTGCCCAGTCGGTCACCACGGCGAGGTCTCCCGGCCCCGGGAGCGGATCGCCCGCAGCCTCGAGCTCTGCGAGGGAAGCGGCGGTCGCGCGCTTCCGGCCCGCCGCGACGAGCCTCGCGCAGGTATCCGCGTCCTCCCTGTTGTCGCAGAAGTGGAAGGCCGTCGGCGGCTCTTCGGGCGCAGCGGGATCGAGGCGGCGATAGGCCGACCAGAGCTCTTCGACACTTTTTCTCATGCGCCGGCCCTAGCGGTTTTCGCCCGCCGTGCCAGCTTCAGGCCGGCTCCACGTTCGCGGGCAGGGTCCCTGCTGCGGGTTGGGTCGCGGGGGCGGGTGCGGGCGGCGCCTTCTGCATGCCGGCGAGTTCCCCGAGGCACGCGATGGCGTCCTTCGCGGGCACGGTCTCGGTGCGGTCCTGGTTGCAGAACTTCTCGATCCCGGGAACCCGGGCAATGGCCTTGTCGGTTTCGGCGTCGGAACCCTGTTTGTAGAGCCCGATGGCGATGACGTCCCGCTTCTCGTCATAGGTGGAGATGAGGCGCCGGGCCTCTGCCGCGGCAGCCGCATCCTCGGGAGTGTCATAGCAGTCCGGAGCGAGACGCGAGACCGATCCGGGGATGTCGATGGCGGGGAACCGGCCCCTCGTGGCGATCGTCCGCGACAGGACGAGGTGGCCGTCGAGGATGCCTCGGACCGAGTCGGCGATCGGGTCGTCATGGTCGTCGCCGTCCACCAGCACCGTGGCCGCAAGCGTGATGTCCCCCTGATCGCCGAGGCCGGGACCCGAACGCTCGAGAAGATGGGCAAGCTCGCCGAAGGTCGAGGGCGGGAAGCCCCGCGCCGAAGGCGGCTCGCCGACAGCAAGGCCGATCTCGCGCAGGGCGTGGGCGAAGCGGGTCACCGAGTCCATCATGCAGAAAACGTGGCGGCCGCGCTTACGCTGGTCCTCGGCGACGGCCATGGTGAGGTAGGCGGCCTGCCGGCGGGCGAGCGGGCTCTCGTCCGAGGTGGCGACGATGACGATGGACCGTTTCAGGCCCTCTTCGCCCAGGTCACGCTGCAGGAACTCCTGAACCTCGCGGCCCCGTTCCCCGATCAGGCCGATGACGTTGACGTCCGCGGCCGAAGAACGGGCGAGCATTGAAAGAAGGGTCGACTTGCCGACGCCGGAGCCCGCGAAGATGCCCATCCGCTGGCCGCGGCAGATCGGCGTGAAGCAGTCGATGGTCTTCACCCCCGTATCGAGCATGGCGCCGACGCGCCGTCGCGAGAAGGCGGGAGGGGGCGTACCCTTGAGCGGCGTTGCGAAGGGACCTTCGGGCAGGGGGCCCTTCCCGTCGATGGGCTGGGCCATCGGTCCAATGACCCGGCCGAGCCAGCCATCGGAGACCCTGATCCTGAAACGCTGTTCGGGAAAGGTGACCCGGGCACCCGCAGCGACCCCTTCGGTATCCTGGAAGCTCATGAGGAGGGACTGGTCCTTCTCCACCCCCACCACCTGGCATTGGATCGGCTTCATGCCCCGCCGTTCGACCGTGCAGAGGTCGCCTGCCGACAGGACGCCGGAAAGCCCGCGGACCTTCAGCACCATGCCGAGGGCGGAGGCGATCTCCCCCTCCCAGACCGGGCCGGGCAAGCCCCTGAGCTGCGATGCTGCCTCGTCGAGAGCGCGTGTGGGCGAATGGTTCTCCATCGGTCCCGCCTTCCTTCATAGAACGCTGGCCTCATCTCTCCGTGAGAAGCTTTTATGCGGGTTTAAACGCGGGGTGGTTCCTTCACAGCCAAGTCATCCGTTGTGAGGAGAAGGCCCGCACATGATCGACGGCATCAGCCTGTTCACGACCATGGGTCAGAAGATGGACTATCTGGGCGTGCGCCACACGCTTCTGGCCCAGAACGTCGCGAACGCCGACACCCCGAACTACAGCTCGCAGGATCTCAAGCCCTTTTCCGAGGCGCTCCGTACCGTGAAGCCCGCCGGGATGCTCGCCACCCATGGCAGGCACATGGTGGCCGAACTCGGCAACACCACCTTCCGCGAGGACAACCGCGTCGAGGGTTGGGAAGTCGAACCCTCCGGCAACGATGTTTCGCTCGAGGAACAGATGATCCGGGCCACCGACGGTGCCCGTGACTACGAACTGACAACCCAGCTGATGAAGAAGCACGTCGCCATGCTCAAGGCCGTGCTCTCGACCCGCAGCTAGCAAGGAAGGACGACGAAGAATGGATGCCATCTCCGCCGCCATGAAGATCGCCGCCTCGGGCCTCGAGGCGCAGTCGCTCCGCGTCCGTATGACCGCCGAGAACATCGCCAATGCCCAGTCCCTGGGTTCTGCGCCGGGGGCCGATCCCTACCGCCGCAAGACGATCGTTTTCGAGCCGAAATTCGACAAGATGATCGGCGCGGATCTCGTTTCCATCAAGAAGGTCGGAACCGACCCGGGCGATTTCACCCTGTCCTACGACCCTTCCCACCCCGCGGCGAACGCCGACGGCTACGTGAAGACCCCCAACGTCAATCCGCTGATCGAGATGACCGACATGCGCGAGGCGACCCGGTCCTATGACGCGAACCTCTCGATGATCGAGCAGGCCCGCGGCATGGCCATGGCCACCATCGCCCTTCTCGACGGCCGTTAAGGAGTAGTCCGATGATCGAAGCGATCGCAGGTGTAGGTCTCGGCGCGGCCACCGGCAGCGTGCAGCTCGCCCCCGCCGCAGGCGCCGCAGCCACCGAGACCAAGGGCGTCAGCTTTGCCGAGGCGATGAAGAACCTCGCCGCCGACAACGTGCAGAGCGTCCAGCACTCCGAGAAGATGTCGATGAACGCGATGCACGGCAACGCGTCGCTGCAGGAGGTGGTCCAGGCCACCATGAAGGCCGAGCTTGCCGTGGAGACCGCCATCGGTGTCCGCAACAAGATGATCGAGAGCTACCAGGAAATCATGAGGATGCCGATCTGATGACCGAAGCGGACGTCATCCAGATCATCCGCGAGGGTTTCATCACCGCGATGATCATCTGCGGTCCGCCGCTCATCGCGGGCACGCTGACCGGTCTTTGCGTCGCGCTCTTCCAGGCCCTCACCCAGGTGCAGGAGATGACCCTGACCTTCGTGCCGAAATTCGCGGCGATCTTCTTCACCATCGTCCTCTGCCTGCCCCTGACCTTCCAGCAGGTCTCCAACTACGCCTCCCTGGTGGGCGACAAGATCATACGCTCGGGCAACTGAGCCCTCCCTTCCCGCTTGCCTCCCGTGGACCGAGCTGCCACGGGGTATGATAGGCATGTATCGAAGTCCTGCCGGCCGAAGGGAAGAATGAGCGATGCACTGGCGTACGGTTTCACGGCTCCTGTTCGGACTGGCTGCAGTGCTCGCTGCGAGCGTGCTGACCATCTCCCTCAGCGCAGACGCCCCCGGCGGCGAGAAGCTGAGCGATCTTCTCGACCGCTTCAGGGGGGAGCGGCCCGGAGTTGCCGCTATCGTCCTCGAAGATGGCGAGATCGTCTTCGCCGAGGCCGCGGGGCTTGCGGATCTTGGGACGGGTGCCCCCTTCACCCTCGACACGCCGGTCCAGACAGGCTCCCTCGCCAAGCCCTTCACCGCCTATGCGATCGCTCTTCTCGAGCGCGACGGGCGGTTGTCCTTCGACGATCCGGTCAGCAAGCATATCGGCGAGCTGCCCGACTACGGCCACCCCCTCACGATCAGGCATCTCCTGAACCACCAGAGCGGGCTGCGCGACCAGTGGGGGGCTTTCTGGATGGCCGGGTACGAGCCTTCCGACCTCGCCGGTCAGGATGCGATGCTCCGCTTCATAATGAGGCAGGCAAAGCTCGATTTCGTTCCCGGCACCGAGTACAACTACGCCAACAGCAACTACACCCTCCTTGCGGAAATCATCGCGCGGGTCTCCGGGCAGGGCTACCCTGAGTTCATGGCGGATCGGGTCTTCGGACCCCTCGGCATGACGAGCACCCGGGCCGTCGCCAAGGCTTTCTCCGAAGACGAAGGCGAAGCCGTCTCCTACGCCCCGGACGGAGAAGGCGGTTTCGTCCGCGTTCCTTTCGCGGCCGAGACCTTCGGGCCGCACAACATCGTCTCCTCCGCGCGGGACCTTGGCCGCTGGATCGGGTTGTTCAGCGAGCCGGAAAGCGAGGCGGGATCGCTGCTCGCATCCATGTCCCGCCCGGCGAAGCTCGCCAGCGGGCAGGACACCGTCTACGGCATGGGCCTGATCGACATCCAGTGGCTCGGCGCGCAGCACATCCACCACTTCGGTGTCGATGCGGGTTACCGTGCCTATAGCGGGTTCTATCCTGAGGCGGGGGCCGGTCTGGTCCTGCTTGCAAACAGTGCCGATGCGGACTTGCCCGACCTCGCCCAGGCGATGGCAGAGGCCGCCTTTCCGGAGCGGCTCGCGATCCCCGGGCCCCGGAACAGGGTGGCCGCCCCCCTTCCGGCATCACTCATCGACCGGATCGCCGGATCCTATCGCGTGGTCTCCGGACCGGCCCTGCGGGCGAATAACCACCCCTATGAAGGCCCGTTCGCAGTGAAGGGCGGTCCCCTCGTGACGATCACACGGCACGGCGCGGGAATCGCCATCGGCTCCGCCTGGTCGGCGCCGCTTCCTTTCGAAGATACGGGGACCGAGGATGTCGCGGTCAGGACGCGCATGGGCGACATCGTTCTTCGTACCGACATCCTGGCCGACGGCCCGATCGACGAGCTGGTGCTCGATCAGTACGGAGAAACGCGCCTCGTGCGCGTCGAGGAGAATGGCGGATCGGACCTCTCGGCTCTCGAGGGACGCTATGTCTCGGACGAGCTCGAGACCTTCTACGACGTCAGCGCAGATGAAGGCCGGCTCCGGCTCTCGCATATCCGTACCGGGACCGTCACGCTGCAACCCGAAGCCGGAGAGGGACGGTTCACCGGACCCTGGATCTTCGGCGCCGTCCAGTTCGAGAAGCGGGACGGCGAAGACATGATGCTCGTCTCCTACGGACGAGCGCGGCAGATACCCTTTCGCAAGGTGGCACCGGCATCCCCATGAGACCAGCGCCATTACGCGGCGCCAGCTTGGTCCTTGCCGATCTCCCGCGCAGTGATGAAGCGGAAGACCGCCCGTGCATCCTTGACCGCTAAACGGTCGGGGTCGACGATCTCGCCGCACAAGTTTTCAAGCTCGCGGCGGAGCTGTTTCCGGATGGGTCCGGAACGGTCCTTGCGTGTCTCCGCAAGCTCCGCGAGCTTCGTCATGCCCCTGCGCAGAAGCGCGCGCGGATCATGCCTTGTCTCGAGAAGGTGAACGATCATTCCGTCCCGTCCGAGAACATAATGCCGGGTCCCCGAATAGATGGGCACGGAAAGGATGTCGGGATCGTGCTGCTTGATAAGAGCGAGCTGATAACGGTCTCCCCGCCGCCAATCGGTGGGTACGGCCAGGAGCTTGGGCAGAAGCTCGCTCGTCAGATGTGGCGCCAGATAGTAGCAGTATTCGTTGAAGGCGTTGATGTTGTAGCTCTCCTTCGAAAGCTTCGCGAAAGCCCACAACGCCACCGCGTCCTTCGGAGGGATTGCATCCGTTTCGTCGGCCAGTCCCCGAGCGGCCGCGATCGCCCTGAGGTCCTCCACCATCCGCCCAAGGTAGGTTTCACGCGCCGCGTCGGTCGTGAAAATGTCGAGATAGCTCGCAGCGTAGCGCCGGGCGAAAGTGTCGAAGCTGACGTCCTCCTTCCAGGACCATATCCGCGCATTGACGAAGCCGGAGCCGTAGCCGGCGAGCTGAAGGTCCGGATACGGCGCGATCCCTCCGTCGAACGCTGCAAGAAGCGTTTCGGTCCCGCCATAGGGAAGCTTGAAACCATGGCGCCGCCGCAGCTCCCGACGGCGATTCGAAGATGCGAGGGTGTCCTGCCTCCAGTCCATCAAGGTCAACTCCGCGCCGAGGTGGCGGACGAGCAGCCGGGCCGAGAGCCGGTCCTGCCGCTTCGTGTTCGTCATGGCGCTGTTGCCGTAGCCGTAGAGGAGTTGCCCGGTCATGCCCGCCTCTCCGGCCGCGGCGAGGACGGTGCGAGAGTCGAGCCCGCCCGTGGCATTGACCGCGACGCATCCAGCCCCTTTCGCGACACGCAGCATACGGCGCGTGGTATCGGCGTAGTCGACCACGCTGTCGTCGAAGCGCGAAGGTTCAGCGGGAAGCTCTTCCGGTGGCCCCTGGATCAGCTCCGCCGACCACACGCCGCCCTCCTGCCTCATCGCCACGGTCTGGTGGCCGCGCACGCATTGGACGCCTGGCACCATACTTTCAAGGCCAAGACCCCGCTCGCCGTGAAACGCCGCCATCAATGCCGAAGCCTCGTCGAGACGTCCGCTGACCCAGGGAGCGCAGAAACAATCGGCGAGGGAGGTCGATACCAGGAACGCGCCGTCCTTCTGGGTGAAGAAGAGCTCGTAGCTTGCGATCGGATCGCAGAAGGCGAACGCTACGCGCTCGCGGCGGACAGCTACGCCGTAATGGCCGAAGAGCCGCGGCCTCAACGCCAGAGGATCGGACGGCGAGAACGAGGAGGAGAGCACCGGCAGGGCGGCGCCGCCCCATGAGCCGCCGAACAGCCCGTAGCTGCCCGTGGCTATCAGCCATCGCGACCCGTCTTCCTGCCGGAGGTTCTCATGGGCCACCTGCCGCTTGAGGGCGGCCCCCGCATGAAGGCTCCCGGCGGTCTCGCGGAAGCGGAGCCCTGCCCTGCCCCAGCGAGCGATGATCCCGGCGCGGACGTCCGCACGGTTGGTGATGAAAAACCGCGCCATTCTCAGTCTCCGCCGCAGCCAGACCCTGCCAGCCGGGAACAGGGCCGTGCAAGGAGGCCGAACACCTGATGAACCCGAGGGTCCCGGACGGCGAACCGCGAGCGTTCCCTCGATCTTACGCCGCTTTAAACTCGGGCGCGTTTTCTGGCGCGCGGGGAGAACCCCCTCAAGCGGGCCGGCAGAAGCCTTGGCCCCCGCGCGACAGGGACGATGAACGTGGACGCAGCGCTCAAACTGATCGGCAATGATTCCAACAGGGACGTTGCATTCGCCATCGGGGTCCTGGGGATCCTCGTGGTCCTCTTCGTCCCGCTTCCCGGATGGGCGCTCGACCTCGGGCTCACCTTCTCCCTCGCGTTCTCGATCCTGATCCTGATGGTCGCCCTCTGGATCGACAAGCCGCTGAATTTCTCGAGCTTCCCCACCGTCCTGCTGATCGCGACCATATTGAGGCTTGCGCTCAACATCGCCTCGACCCGGCTGATCCTCGCCAACGGGCACACCGGCCCGGATGCGGCGGGCGGTGTGATCTACGGCTTCTCGCAGCTGATGGTCGGCGGCAATTACGTCATCGGGCTGATCGTCTTCGCGATCCTCGTGATCATCAACTTCGTGGTCATCACCAAGGGTGCGACCCGGATCGCGGAAGTCGGCGCCCGCTTCACCCTCGATGCCATTCCCGGCAAGCAGATGGCGATCGACGCGGACCTCTCCGCGGGACTGATCGACGATGTGGAGGCGCGGAACCGCCGCAAGACCCTCGAGGACGAAAGCGCCTTCTTCGGCGCCATGGACGGTGCGTCGAAATTCGTCCGCGGTGACGCGATCGCGGGCATGATCATCGTCTTCATCAACATCATCGGCGGCATCATCGTCGGCACGGCGCAGATGGGCGTGACCATGGGCGAGGCCGCCTCGTCCTACACCACGCTGACCATCGGTGACGGCCTCGCATCCCAGATCCCGGGTCTCGTCGTCTCCCTCGCCGCGGGCCTGCTCGTCACCAAGGGCCGGAACGAGGGTTCCGCCGAAAAGGCCGTCCTCGCGCAGCTCGGCGAATATCCCAAGGCCCTGATGATGGTCGCGGGCATGATGGTCCTGATGGGCCTGGTTCCCGGCCTTCCCTTCATTCCCTTCGTGGGCATGGCGGCCTTCATCGCCGGCGCCGGTGTCCTGATGCCAAGGCGCAAGAAGGAGCAGGCCGCCCTCCTCGCCGCGCAGGAGGAGACCAAGGTCGCGCCGAAGGAGATCCCGGCCGAGGAGAGCCTGAAGATCGAGGACCTGCAACTCGAAGTGGGCTCGCGCCTCCTGACCATGATCTCCAACCCCGAACGCGGCCTTCCGGCCAAGGTGAAGTCGCTGCGCCGCCGGTTCGCCTCGGAGTTCGGCTTCCTCCTGCCCCCGGTCCGGATCAAGGACAACCTCTACGTCCCGCCGGACGAGTACAGAATTTCCGTACAGGATGTCGAAGTCTCCAAGGGTTTTGTCCGTCCCGGCTGCGTCATGGCCATCGATCCTGCGGGTGGTGACGTGGACCTCCCCGGCGAGCCGACCCGCGATCCGAGCTTCGACATGCCCGCCCGCTGGGTGGCGGAAAGCTCCGCCGAGGAAGCCGAGGGCAAGGGATACACCGTGGTCTCTGCCGACAGCGTGCTGATCACCCACCTGTCGGAGACCATCAAGCAGAACCTGCCGAGCCTCCTGACCTATTCGGCCCTGCAGAAGCTGATCGACACCCTCGATCCTGAATACCGCAAGCTTCTCTCGGACATCGTGCCGAGCCAGCTGAGCCAGGTCGGCCTGCAGCGCGTCCTCCAGGGCCTTCTCGCCGAACAGGTCTCGATCAGGAACCTGCCCGCGATCCTCGAAGCGGTCGCCGAAGCCACCGGCTTCACGAGGAACCCGACCACGATCATCGAACACGTGCGCCAGCGCCTCGCCAAGCAGATCTCGAGCGCCGTCGCCGGCGAGGACGGCTTCGTCCCGGTGGTCGCGCTTTCGGGCCGCTGGGAACGCGCCTTCATCGAAAGCCTGCAGGGCGAGCCCGGCGGGGAGCGAATCTTCGCCATGCCGCCGAGCCAGGTGCAGGAGTTCATCGGCGCGGCACGCAACCTCCTTGGCAAGTACAAGGACGAGGACATCGCCCCCGTCATCCTCTGCTCTGCCGAAGCGCGCCCCTTCGTCCGCTCGCTTCTCGAACGCGCAGCACCGCAGGTCGCCATCCTTTCCCATAACGAGCTGCACAACTCCGTGGCCGTCAAAACCGTGGACCAGATCGCATGACCGAACGGCGCATCATCCTTCTCTGCGGCGAGGCCGAGGGCGATGCCTTCAGGAGCCACCTCCTGAAGCTCGCCCCCCGCCTCGAGGTCGTCTGGGTATCGTCGGCGGCGGCTCTCGACCTTGCCACGCGGCAGGACTGCAGCCGGACCCGGCTCATCAGTTTCCTCACCGATGTCATCGTTCCCGAAACGGTACTCGAGAGGCTGGAGCTGACCCCCTACAACATCCATCCGGCCTCCCCCGATTATCCGGGAGCGCACGGTCTGAGCTTCGCGATCTTCGAGGATGCCTTCAGGTTCGGCGTCACGGCCCACGAGATGACGGCAAGGGTCGATGCGGGCCCTATCGTCATGGTGGACTGGTTCTCGCTGCCCTGTGACGCCGAACTCGTCCCTTTCGGCAATGACGTCTACGCGCGGGCGGTGGCGGTCTTCGACATGGTCGCGCGCCACTGCATAGCCACGGACGAACCGCTGCCGCGGATGGACGTTTCATGGGCGGAACGGATGTGCACGCGCAAGAGGTTCCGCGAGCTCATCGGCATCGCGCCGCTGCTGCTTCCCCATGACCGCGAACGGCTCCGCCGTGCCTGTGGGCCCCACCTCAAGGAGGCGCTCAGGCGGCATGGTTGAGATCCCCCTCAGCGGTCTCGGCGATCCGATCACGGTCTATCTTCTGACCTTCGCGAGGATCGGCACCGTGTGCATGCTGATGCCCGGCATCGGTGAAGGCTATGTCCCCGCGCGCGTGCGCCTGGGGATCGCCTTCGCGCTCAGCCTCATCGTCAGCGCCACGGTGCGCCAGTACCTGCCCCCCATGGAGGGCTTCTACGGCGTTCTCGGCGCGATGATGTCGGAAGTGGTCGCCGGGCTGATCTTCGGCGGCGCCATGCGCATGTTCCTCGCCGCCCCCCAGATCGCGGGGCAGATCACCTCGCAGCTCACATCGCTCTCGAACATCTTCGCGAGCGGCCAGCAGCTGATGGAATCGGCCTCGATCCTCGGCGCGTGGTTCGTTGCCGGCGCGATCCTCTTCACCTTCGTCAGTGGACTCCACTTCCTGATGATCGACGCCCTCGCCGCGAGCTACATGATCATCCCCCTGGGGGGGTTCCCGAACATGGGAGACGCCGCCGATGGTGTTGTGCGGATCTTCTCCGGCGTCTTCGCGCTCGGCGTGCAGATGGCCGCGCCCTTCATCCTCCTTTCGCTGATCTTCAACCTCGGCGTCGGTCTCATCAACCGCATGCTCCAGAGCCTTCCGCTCTACTTCGTCGCCATGCCGGTCTCCATCCTCGGGGGTCTCTATGTCCTCGCCTATGCGATCGGTCCGGTCCTCGCCGCGTTCAGGTCCGTCTTCGCGGCCTGGCTATCGGCGCCTTTCGTGTAGGAGGCATCTGTGAGCGAGAAACCCGACGAGAGCCAGAAGACAGAAGAGGCCTCCCCGAAGAAACTGGCGGACGCGAGGAAGAAAGGCGACATCCCGGTCAGCCGCGAGGTGGCGACCCTGGGGTCCATGGTCGCGAGCCTCCTTCTCATCGCATTCTTCGCAGCCCCTCTCGTCCGCAGCCTGACCGGCGAGATGACGCCCTTCGTCGTATCGGTCCATGACATCAGGGTGCAGGAGGGCGCGTATGACGTGACCGCCGCGCTGGGCGAGCTCTTCCTCCAGGTCTTTGCGGCGATGTCGCCCCTCTTCCTCGCCTTCGCAGGCGCTGCGCTCCTCGCCGCGTTCGGCCAGAACGCCCTGGTCTTCGCCACCGACAGGCTGAAGCCCAAAGCCGAGCGCCTGAACCCCATGAAGGGTCTCAAGCGGATCTTCTCGCGTGACAGCCTTGTCGAGCTCGGCAAGAACCTCGTGAAGGTCGCGGTCGTGACCGGCGTGGTCGTCTGGTTCACCATGAACGAGCTCGAGAACTTCACCGCGATGGCGAGCTACGACCTCGACCAGATACCGATGCGTATGCGGAGCATGGTGGTCAAGCTCCTCTCCGCCGTCCTCGTTGTGATGATCCTCATCGCCGTCATCGACGTCATCTGGAAACAGATGGAGTTCAAGCGCAAGCAGCGGATGACGAAGCAGGAGGTGAAGGACGAATTCAAGCAGACCGAAGGCGACCCGCAGATCAAGCAGCGCCTGCGCGAGATGCGCGCGAACCAGGCGCGGAAAGCGTCGATGGACAAGGTGCCGGAGGCCACCGTCCTCCTCATGAACCCGACGCACTATGCGGTCGCGCTGCGCTACGTTCCGTCAGAACACGACGCACCGATCTGTATCGCAAAGGGCCGCAACCTGATCGCGCTCAAGATGCGCGACAAGGCCCGCGAGCACAACGTCCCGGTGATCGAGAACCCGCCCCTGGCCCGCGCCCTTCATGCCGGCGTCGAGGAAGGCAACATGATCCCGCCGCAATTCTTCAAGGCGGTGGCCGAGGTCATCAACTACGTCTACCGCACAGGGCAGCGCAGCCTGACCCTCTAGCCCTCCGCCGAGGGTTCACGCCTGCGGGCAGGCGAAAGCTGCTCCCAGCCTTCAGGTACCCCCCTGAGATAGAGATCCTGCTGCGGGAAGGGAATTTCGACGCCCTCCTTCTTGAAGCGCTCATGGATCCGCACCCGGATCTTCGTCCTCACCGACAGGGTGTCGGAGACTTCGCGGATATAGACCCGCAGCGTGAAGTCGAGGCTCGAGGCGCCGAAATCCTCGAACACGACGATCGGTTTGGGAAACCGCAGCACTTCGGGCGAGTTCTTCGCGACGTCTTCGAGGATGCCGATGACCCCTTGGGCATCGGAGCTGTAGGCGACCCCGACCGCGATCACCACACGGCCCATGTTGTCCTTGTGCGTCAGGTTCGTCACGGAATTCGAGATCAGCTCCGAGTTCGGGACGATGACGGATGAACGGTCGAAGGTCTCGATCTCGGTCGAGCGCACGGAGATCCGCTTGACGGTTCCCTCCCCGGAGGTCGTCTGCACCCAGTCGCCGACCTTGATCGGCCGCTCGAAAAGCAGGATCAGCCCCGAGACGAAATTGCTGACGATCGACTGGAGACCGAAACCGATACCGACCGACAGGGCACCCGCGATGATGGCGAGGTTGCCGAGGTCGAAGCCGATCGAACCGACGCCCGCGAGGAAAGCGATGATCAGCCCCACATACCCGATCAGGGTCCTGAGCGAATTCTGAACGCCCCGGTCGATCCGCGAGCGGGGAAAGATCTGCCTGTCGGCGGTGCGCTGGATGAACCGCGTCACCCAGAGAATGACGACGAAGGTCAGGAACGCGCCGAGGACCCGGGCGAGACTGATCCGCACGTTGCCGACGTTGAAACCGAGAAGCGCATCGGTCATCCAGCCGCGCACGTCCGTCCATGCCGCACCGAGGATGAGAAGCGCCGGTGCGATCACGGCCGCAATCACGGTGATGTCGATCACCAGGCCGATCCAGCTGTAAAGCAGCCGCTGTCCGTCCTCGGGCCCGGCCGACCCCGCCTCTTTCCTGGTCTGGGAGGTAAAGCCGTGGTCGAAGAGACGGACGATCTCCCGGATCAGCGCCCTCAGGGCCCAGGCCGCGCCGAACAACGCGATCAGGTGAAAGGTCCGCGTTCCGATATAATGGCCAAGATCGACGTAGCCGAACAGGGGCCCGAGGATCGCCGCGAGGGCGAGGAGCGTTCCGGTCAGCCTCAGACGCGGCCAGAGGCGCCGTTCATGGGGTTCGCCCTCGGTGGCGGGTTCGGCCGGTGCCGGCCCCGCGTCTTCGCCCTCTTCCGGCGCTGCGCACCAGAGGGACTTGCGGCTGAGCAGAAGGAGGAGGACACCGAGGACCAGGCCAGTGGCCCCCTCGTAGAGATAGAGGAAGGCCGCCGACCCGCCGAAGAGCTCGACGAAACGTTCCGTGACCGGTTCGAGGACGAGGGCGAGCGCCGCGAGCAGGGCGATCACACGGACCGTGCTCACCTTGCCGCTTTCCATGGGCGCGACCCGCCATGACGGAAGCCGCGGCGCGAAGATTGCCTTGATGGTGCCCGTGGTCAGCGTCAGGATGACGAAGCCGAACCAGATCGCCCGTGCGAGAGGTTCCGCATTGTCCGGCACGGCTCCTGCCGCCTTCAGGGCTTCGTAGATCACGAAACCGCCGAGAACATCGGGAACCACCGAGCCGAGGCTTCGTACGGCAGCCGCCAGCACCCTGCGGGACGGCAGCGGATCGAGCGGCTTGATCTTGTTCTTGATGATCCGGTCGATGGCCCGCCTGACGGGCACGAAGAGGAGGATAGCAAGAAGGATCGCCCCGATCACGAGAAGGCCCCTGTCCCCTCCCCCGCCCGGCACCACGTGGCTGTTCACCCAGGCCCGCGCGGCATCGACGAAACGGCCGGTGGAGGTCAGGCCCGTGCTCGTGGCCTCGCGCCAGAGACCGGGGCTGAGGAGGCTCGGGCCCTGCCGGGAGAGCTGCCCGGTGAAAGCCTCGCGCCGCATTTCCGCGACGGTTTCGGTGATCCGGGTGGCAACGGTCCGGTTGAGCTCGGTCTGCGCGATCAGGGCGTCGATTTCGGCGGCCCTTCGGGAGATGGCCGTGCGCCTCTGGGTGATCTCCGGCGCCTCGACCTCGCCTTCGTCCGGTGGAGCACCCAGGGCTTCGAGTTCCCGGGCAAGCTCGTTCTTCCGGGTGAGGAGGGGCTGGACGGCCGCGTCCGCCTCCCGCCTGAGGGCCCGCGCTTCGTCGCGCAGGCTCAGGAGTTCAGCGGTATCCTCGGTTTCAGAGAGCAGCCCCTCGATTTCCGCCAGCCGCTCGCGCCGGGTCTCGATCCCGGCAGATCGCTCCTCCAGGGTGACATCGCCCAATGCCTGCGCCGAAGCGTCCGGGATCGAAACGAAGATAGAGAGGCAAACAAGCAGCAGGACGCGCAGCAGCATCGGTCGGCACACCTTCAAAGGAGCGGGGATCGGTCGTCCGCGCCTAGGCGAATGACCGGAGCCGCCGCAACTGAAAGAAGATGGGGAAACCGAAGGCCCCCGGGGAGGGCGGCCGGCGCGCAGGTGTCAGGGGGGAGGTGGCGCCGGCCGCAACCTGGAAAGCCGGGTGGGGTTCACCGGGGGCACGGGAGCCCGCCCTTGAAGGCCTTCAGGTCGCCCCCTCGGCGACGCTCCTGGGAGTGGGCCGCCTTCGGGGGAGGCCGGAAGTAGCGATGGGCGATCGCTGTCACCAGCACCCACCATGGGAAAGCTCTTTTGCGCTGCGCGCAAGAATGATGCGGTGTCAGATACCGCTTTCGGCCACCGCCACGCGGGTCACGTCAGCCGGATCGACCGTCATCCCGCCATCCAGAATGAGCTCCGTCCGCGTCCCGTTGTAGCGGACTTCGTTGACCCGGCCGCCCGAGA
>CAZAFU010000052.1:0-18291 GCA_964484475.1 uncultured Caulobacterales bacterium
CTGGTTCCGCAACCTTCGAGAAGCGATGACTGGAACCAGCCGCGGTGCTGGTCGGAGCCTTCCATGTAGAGGTCCGCGGGCCAGGAAAGGTCGTCCCGTGTCTCCAGCGTGAAGGCATGGGTGCACCCGGAGTCGAACCAGACGTCGAGAATATCGGTGACCTTCTCGTAGTCGCTCGGGTCGTGATCGGGACCCAGGAACTCCGCATCCGCTGTTTCGAACCAGGCATCGGCGCCCTTGGCCGCTACGGCTTCGATGATCCGCTTGTTCACCGCTTCGTCCACCAGCGGTTCACCGTCCCTGTTCACGTAGAGGGTGATGGGAACGCCCCAGGCCCGCTGGCGGCTCACGAGCCAGTCAGGGCGCTGCTCCACCATGCCGCGCAGGCGGTTGCGGCCCGAAGCGGGGTAGAACGCGGTGTCGTCGATCGCCTTGAGAGCCGTCTCCCGCAGAGAGCCTTCGCCCTGTCCCACACGGATGAACCATTGCGGGGTGTTGCGGAACAGCACCGGTGCCTTGGACCGCCATGAGTGCGGGTAGGAGTGGGTGAGGCGACCGCGGGCGAGCAGCGTCCCTTTCTCGGTCAGCACCTTGATGACCTCCGGGTTCGCATCGCCGTCCCTGCCGGCCTTCTTCCCCTCGGTGCGGAAGATCTGCCTTCCTTCGAAGCCCGGGGCTTCATCGGTATAGGAACCGTCGGGTCCTACCGTGTAGGGGATGGCGTCGATCGGCAGCCCCGCATCGAGCCACGCGAAATAGTCCTCCTGGCCGTGGCTCGGCGCAGTATGAACAAAACCCGTACCCGCATCGTCCGTGACGTGATCACCGGGGAGAAGGTGCACATCGAAGCTGTAACTGCCGGCATGCCCCTTGAGGGGATGCTGAAGCTTGACCCCGCAAAGGGCCTTGGGCGCAACGT
The DNA here is from genome assembly GCA_964484475.1 of uncultured Caulobacterales bacterium. Taxonomy (GTDB): domain Bacteria; phylum Pseudomonadota; class Alphaproteobacteria; order Caulobacterales; family Parvularculaceae; genus Parvularcula. Next base: position 920 of record CAZAFU010000052.1, read on the forward strand.
CCGTCACGCGGCGGTAGCTCGAAACGAAGGCCGCGCCGAAGACTTCCTCCGCCAGCGCGTCAGCCATCACCAGCCTGTCCCCGGGCTTGGCGAAAGGCTGGAAATCGAGGTCCTGGCGAATGCTCTCGACCTCGTAGAGGCCGTAGGCGATCTTCTCGCCGTAGCAGACAGCCCTGTTCGCGGGGATGGTCCAGGGAGTCGTCGTCCAGATCACGATGTCCGCGCCTTCGAGCCCCTCGGGTGCATCGAGGAACGGAAAGCGGACCCAGATGGTGGTGGACTGATGATCGTGATACTCGATCTCTGCCTCGGCGAGGGCGGTCTGCTCGACCGGCGACCACATCACCGGCTTCGATCCGCGATAGACCAGGCCCTTCTCGACGAAGGTCAGGAATTCGCGGACAATGGCGGCCTCGGTGCCGAAATCCATCGTGAGGTAGGGGTTGTCCCAGTCGCCGGTGACGCCGAGGCGCTTGAATTCCTCGCGCTGGATATCGATCCATTTCGCGGCATAGGCCCGGCATTCCGAGCGGAACTCGGATGGCGGCACGTCGCCCTTCTTACGGCCCTTGCCCCTGAAAGCCTCTTCGACTTTCCATTCGATCGGCAGGCCGTGACAATCCCAGCCGGGTACGTAATTGGCATCGTAACCGGCCATCTGCCGGGTACGGACGATGATGTCCTTGATCGTCTTGTTGAGTGCGGTTCCCATGTGAAGGTGCCCGTTCGCGTAGGGCGGCCCGTCATGAAGGGTATAGCGCTCACGCCCCTTCGCCTGTTCGCGCAGCTTCTCGTAGAGGCCGATCTCCTCCCAGCGCCTGAGAATTTCGGGTTCCTTCTTCGGCAGGCCGCCGCGCATGGGGAAATCCGTCGCGGGGAGGAAGAGGGTGTCTTTATAGGTGTTCTTCGAGGGTCGATCGTCAGCCATAGACCCGGCGCTTAGCGCCCGTGGACCGTGAGCGCTAGGAGCCTTGGCGTTCTTCTTGCCGCTTGGCGAGGAAAGCTTCGGCAGCCGCGCTGTCCCTGGCGATCTGTTCTTTCAGCGCATCGATCCCGCCCATTGGCCGCTCCTCCCTGATGAAGGAGAGAAAACGGGTCCTGAGGGTCCGGCCGTAGAGATCGCCGCTGAAACCGAAAAGGTGGACTTCGAGCCGCTCCTCCTTGCCATCGACCGTGGGGCGGACGCCGATATTGGCAACCCCGCCGTGACGGTGGCCATCGACCTCCGCCTCCACCGCGTAGACGCCATAGCGGGGCCGGATCTCGTCCCCGAGGATCACGTTGGCTGTCGGAAAGCCAAGGGTGCGGGCGAGCTTACGGCCTTCCGACACCTCGCCGTCGATGAAATGCGGACGGCCGAGCACCTCGGCCGCAACCTCCGGCTCACCCTGCCTCAGGGCTTCGCGGGCTTGGCTCGACGACCATTTGAGTTCGCCCGTCCCAACCGGCGCGACCGAGAGGTAGCTGAGACCGATCTCGCCGGCGAGGACGGCCAGCGTCTCGGCATTGCCGGCCCGGCCCTTGCCGAACTGGAAATCCGCGCCGGTCACGATGCCCTCAAGACCCAGGGTTCCTGCCAGGGTCTCGCCCACGAAGGCTTCGGGCGACTGGCTTGAAAGCTCCGGTCCGAAGGGCAGGGCGAACACGGTCTCGACGCCGGCGGCCTCGAGGAGTTCGGCCTTGGCCTTGAGGGGCGTCAGGAGAAAAGGAGGAGCCTCGGGCTGGAAGACGCGCCTTGGATGGGGCTCGAAAGTCACCGCGGCGAGGGGCGCTCCGATGCGATCGGCCAGCGTCTTCGCCTCGGCGACGAGCACCTGATGGCCCCGGTGCACCCCGTCGAGATTGCCGAGCACCGCCACGGCCCCGCGGAGCGGTTCGGCAATCGGGCAGGAGAGAGGAGCACGGATCAGACTCACCAGGCGAGCGTATCCATCGCGAAGGCTGCGTGCACCCCTTTTTCGGCAAGGGCCGCTTCAAGCCTGTGCGCCGCGAGCTTGCCGCCCTCGCGCGCTTCCTCTGCGAAGATGCCGTCGGCTACGAAGACGACGTCGATCCCCTGCTCGTTGGCGCCCCGGATATCCGTGTCGAGACCGTCCCCGATGGCGAGGATCCGCTTGGGGGAATGTCCGAGGCTCTGGCTCATGTGGCTGCGGGCCAGCTCGTAGATCGGGGGGTGGGGCTTGCCGCCGAGAATCACCTTGCCGCCGAGCGCCGCGTAGAGCTCGCCCAGCGCACCGGCGCAGTAGATCAGCCTGTCGCCGTATTTCACCACGATATCGGGATTGGCGCAGACCATCGGGATGTTCTTCCCGGCCGCCTCGGTCAGGACCCTGCGGTAGTCCTCGGGCGTCTCCCGCGTGTCGTCATTCGGCCCGGTACAGAAGATCGCCTCGGCCTTGTCCAGCGGGACCACTTCGATCTCCATGGCGTCGAACATGCCGTCATCCTTGGAGGGGCCGATGCGGAAGAATTTCCTGTCGGCCATCTCGGCAACGACCTGGCGGGTGGCATCGCCCGACGTCACCACCGCATCATAGGCCTCCCGCGGCAGGCCGAGCCGGTCGAGCTGCGGGGGAATCACCACCGAAAGCCGCGGGGCGTTCGTGAGGACGACGACCGGCCCGCATTCTTTCCTGAAGGAAATCAACGCCTCCGCCGCTCCCGGGAACAGTTCACGGCCATTGTGGATGACGCCCCAGGCGTCGCAGAGAAGGGCATCGTAGGACCCGGCAATCTCGCTCAGGCCGGTGATCAGGCGCGGTTCGTTCATGGCTCGGCGTTAAGCGGGAAAATCTTCAAGGGCAAGAAAGTCGAAGGCATGTTGCGAGGCGAAAGCGGCAAGAAATCGATATGCTTTCTTGATATGGAACGCACGGAGATGGAAAACCGCTGTCTCGTCAGTTGTCGAGATAATCGAGCGCGTCCAGGCGTTTTGCCGCATCGGAACGAAAATCGAGGGTCGGCGCCACGGAACCGGCGCCAACGGCTCCTTCTCCGGCAGGCCCAGTGGTCGATGTGGTCCAACCGTTCCTGAAGTTCTCCGCCGCTATCCGCGCCGCGATGTGATCGCGATAAGGGGCGGCTAACTCTTCAATCATTCGGTCCCTGAGGCGTTCCTCTGTGCGATCCGTGCGCTCCCGACCGAACACTGGAACGCTGCCAACCTCCTCGCCGCTTGCGTGCAGGTCGAGGCCCCGGTTCGCCCCGCAAGCCGCACGTTCCTCCTGCGAAACTGCAAGGACGATGCAGGGGACGGGCAGGGAGACGATCGAAGGTGAACCTTGAGCGCCAGTTCGCGGCACCGCGACCTGCGGGGCCCTGCGAGAACCTGCCGATGGTCCTCGCAGCAGTTCATCGCCGCTACTTTCAGGCTTTTGCTGTTTGGAAGTTGCAGGTCCCGAGTTTTCGGCACGTCCTTCGGTCACTGACCCTTCGGAGATCAGCGTCACCTGCACGGGCTCCGGTAGGGGCGGCAGGTCCGAGGAGCGGCCCTGGGGAGCAAGGCTCAGGAGGAACGACATATTGATCGCCGCGGATATTGCGATGGCTATGTGCGTCGGCCGGGCCGCTACCTGGGTGGCCCACGTCTTCGCCCCGAAGCGGAAGAGACGGACATATCGTCTCGTCGCTTTTCGCATCCTCACGCCCTTCTTCGCGCTTTGTGCCAGCATAACAACAGCCATGGTCATGCTAGCAGGTTCACGCCCAGCCTCGACCTGAGTTCAGGTCCTGAAGTCACCCCTCTCGAGCTTGCGTCGCTTTCGGCTTTCCCATATTGATTTTCGGAAAGGGGTGAGGGGCGGATGAGCACCTTCGAAACGCATCAGACTGCGGCTCAGCGCCTGCTTTACGATGATACGGCTCCGCGTCTGCGCAAGACGGCGGGGCTAACGATCCTTCGTCCCCGCCGACCAGCATTCCTCATGCTACCGCTCGGCATCCTGCTGATTTCGGCGCTGATCGGGGCAGGGATCGGCTTCGCGGCGTCAGGCCCTTTGAACCTGCCGATTCCCGTTCTCGGAGGCGCTGCTGCCGGCTACGTCGCGGTCAGTTTGTTACTCGCGCTCCTTCTTGCGCGCCGTGACGAAGGCTTCGCCCTGGTCACGGCCAGCAGCGTCTCGCTCCAGCACATGCTGATCGCCTTCGCGGCGGGTCTCGCCTTTCTTGCCGGAGGTCCCCTTGGCCGGGCCGAGGTCGGTGCGGCTCTGGCGCTCATCCCGGGACCTGCACCCGACGGCTTCGGCTTCCGCCTCGCCCAGGCGTACATCCTCGCCTTCATCGGTGTCACCTTGATCGGTCTCGTCAGCGGGATCCTCCTCCGCCTTCTCGCCCTTCGCAGGACGGTTGCGGCAGGGGACTGACGCGCTAGAGGAGCCGTGCGAACGAAACAGGGACCCGATGCCGTGGCCGACGAGAAGACGACGCCTCTCAGCTTTCAAGGGCTGATCCTCAAGCTCCAGCAATACTGGGCGGACCATGGCTGCGTCGTGCTACAGCCCTATGACCTCGAGATGGGGGCGGGCACGTTCCATCCGGCGACCACCCTGCGCTCGCTCGGTCCCAAGGCTTGGAACGCTGCCTACGTCCAGCCCTGCCGCCGTCCCACCGACGGCCGATACGGTGCGAACCCGAACCGTTTCCAGCACTACTACCAGTTCCAGGTCGTCCTGAAGCCGAGCCCGGAGAACATCCAGGAGCTCTATCTCGGCAGCCTCGACGCCATCGGTATCGACCGGACACGGCATGATGTCCGGTTCATCGAGGATGACTGGGAAAGCCCGACGCTCGGGGCTTGGGGCCTCGGCTGGGAGGTCTGGTGCGATGGGATGGAAGTGACCCAGTTCACCTATTTCCAGCAGGTCGGCGGCTTCGACTGCAAGCCGGTCACCGGCGAGATCACCTACGGCCTCGAACGCCTCGCCATGTACGTGCAGGGTGTCGACAACGGCTTCGATCTCGTTTTCGGCGGGCTCAACCCCGACACCGGCAAGCCCTTCACCTATGCCGACGTCTTCCACCAGAACGAGGTGGAGCAATCGGCCTACAACTTCGAACGGGCGAACACGGATGTCCTCTTCCGGCAATTCCAGGAAGCCGAGGAAGCCTGCAAGGCGCTCCTGTCCGATGACGCACAGAAACTCTGCCTGCCCGCCTATGAGCAATGCATCAAGGCTTCCCACCTCTTCAATCTCCTCGATGCCCGCGGCGTGATCTCGGTCGCCGAGCGGCAGAGCTATATCCTGCGTGTGCGGACCATGGCAAAGGCGTGTTGCGAAGCCTGGCTCGAAAGCCCGCAGGGCGCGTCCGGGAAACCGGGCATCGTGGAGAGCGCCGCTTGATCCTCCGTACGGGTCTGCTCGTTGCGACGAGGGCCGTCCTGGCCCTTGCCGCTGCGTCGGCGGTCATGCTTCTGGTCTACCGTTTCGCGCCGGTACATGGCACGATCCTGATGGGCTGGAGGTCCTTGCAGGGGGAAAACATCCGTCAGGACTGGACCCCACTCGATGAGATCTCTCCGCATCTCGTCTTTGCCGTGATCGCCGCCGAGGACACGAAATTCTGCCGCCACATGGGCTTCGACCTCGGCGAGATGAAGGCCGCGCTCGAGGAAGCGAAGAATGGCCAGGGGCTCCGCGGCGCCTCGACCATCAGTCAGCAGACGGCGAAGAACCTCTTCTTATGGCCGGGGCGTGATCCGGTCCGCAAGCTCTTCGAAGCAGGCTTCACACTGCCGATGGAAGTCATCTACCCGAAGCGCCGGATCATCGAGATCTACCTCAACGTTGCCGAATGGGGCGATGGTCTGTTCGGCGCCGAGGCGGCGGCCAAGGCGCGTTTCGGCAAAAGTGCGTCCGATCTCTCGGCCCGGGAAGCGGCCCTGCTCGCCGCCGTTCTTCCGAGCCCGAACAAATGGCGCGTGGATCCGCCGGGGCCTTACGTGGAGGGGCGTTCGAGAACATTGCAGGCCCGTATGCGGACGGTCAGGAACGAAGGTTTCGCGGCCTGCGCCCTGCCTCGATCTCCCGGCGCCTGATCGCCCGGATCAGGAACCTGCCCGGATGGACCAGACCGGCGCCCTGACGCGAAAGGGGCGAGATGCCTCCCCCAATCTGGGAAGCAACATGGCCAGCGAGGATCGGTGCGGTGACAAGCCCCCGCGAGCCGAGACCGGCCAGTACGTAAAGACCGGGCCTGTAGGGCGCTTCCGGATAATCCGTCTTCAGCCCCTGAGCGAGCCCTTGATAGGCCGCGATCGCCCGGGCGTCATCGTAGAGTGGCCCCGCGAGGGGGTGCCGGTCCGGCGTCGTGGCCCTGATCGATGCGCGGCTTTCGGCGGGCATACCGGGGTCCGACCCGGACAGCCGGGCAGCCGCCTCCCTGTTCGAGGCACTGTCTTCGGCAAGCACCTCCGGATCAAGATCGCCATCCCTGCGATAGCTCGCGCCGGCGATCATCCGTGCACCAAGCGGTGCCACGTAGGCGCCGTCGGTGATCGCCGTACCGGGAGGCGTTGCATCGAACACATCCACCTGCCCCGGCTTGGGGGCGAGGGGAAGGGGAAGCCCGGAGAAGCCCCATCCGCCGCTCGCGACCACCACAGCAGCGAACGGACCATGGGTGTCCCCACCGGTATCGAGAAGATGCCAGCCGTCCTCTTCCCGGCGCAGACCGGCAGCTTCGGCGCGGATGATCGGTGTCTCCGCAAGGGCACGTTCGACAAAATCCTTCGGCCGCAGGACCCCGGCCGAGGGGATGTGCACCGAGCCATCGCGCCAGGAGAAGCTGGCTTCCGGCCACTGCCCGAGCGCGCTGATCGTAGCGAAGCGTTCTTCATCCGACCGCAGAAGACCGCCGCAGGGTTCGAACGCACCGCTGCTTGCGTACCGGTCTGCGGCATGGAGAAATGCATCGCGGTAGAAAAGTGCCGCGGGGCTCTCGTCGGCATCGATCCGCGGCATGACGAGGCCACCGGGATTGCCCGAGGCACCCGTCGCCACGGCGTCACGTTCCAAGACCGTGACCTCGCGGCCCACCGCTTCGAGTTCCTGGACCAGCCAGGCAGCGGCGATCCCGCCGCCGATCACGGCTACCCTGCCTGGCGGCGACGGCCGTGGGCGCGCGAACCACGGAGCGATTTGGGAAACAGGCTCCGCCGTGCCTTCGAACCGAGCCTCGAGCATCTGGCGCTTCCGCCCGAAGCCCGGGGTGCGCTCGCAGGCGAACCCGGCTTTTGCCAGCCCGCGCCGGACCGCACCGGCGACCGTGAACGTTGCGAGTGTCGTACCCCTCCGGCTGCGGTCGGCGAGGAGCGCCATGACAGCCTCGGACCACATGTCCGGGTTCTTCGACGGCGCGAACCCGTCGAGAAACCACGCATCGACCGCAAAATCCGCATCGGCCAAAGCTTCCTCCACCGGAAGGAAGGCGATCGTCAGCCTGAGCCGCTCACCGAGATCGAGACGGGCGAGGCCCGGCCGCGGTGCGGGGTAGGCCCTGGCCAACGGTTCCGAGTAGGGGGAGAGTCCCGGCCAACGGCCCGCGATCCGGGCCTGGGCGTCGGCAAATGCTTGCTTCGTCAACGGAAAGGCTTCGCAGCTGAACACATGGAGGCAACCGGCGCTGCCGCTCTCCTCCCACGCCTTCATCAGGGCCAGGACATTCAGCCCCGTCCCGAAACCGAGCTCACCCACCCCGAAGACCTCACCGCGGGCGAGGCCTTCGAATCGCTCAGGCAGGCCATTGCCCCGGAGGAAGACGAAGTTCGTTTCGGCCAGGCCGTCGTCCGGTGAGTAGTAGATATCGCCGAACCGCTCGGAGCGGAAAACGGCACCTTCTGAAGTGATGTCCGCAGCTTCGATCCGGCTCACGACTGGAGGAGTTTTGAGAGCACCACTGCCGAAGGGTAACCGTCAGCGGGAAGGCCCTCGGCCTGCTGCCACGCCCTGAGGGCGGTCCTGGTCCGTGGTCCGATGATCCCGTCCGCCGGGCCCGGGGAGTAGCCGCGGGCCGCCAGCTGTTCCTGGAGGGAGACCCGCTCACTCCGTGTCAGCGGCCGGTCGTCCCGGGGCCATTCGGCGGACACGGTCACGTCCGCACCCTTGATCCTCTCGGCGAGGAGGGCAACGCCGAGAGCGTAGCTCGTCGCGTTGTTGTACCGTTTGATCGCGTCGAAATTCTTGAAGGTGAGGAACGCCGGACCGTTCGCCCCGGCTGGCAGCAGGAGCTCCGCCTCCGTATCGAGATCGATAGCGTCGGGAAGGGCGACCAGTGCACCCCGCAGGCCGGACCTGATCCACTCCGTCACGCTCCGCTTCGTGCCGTCGGCAGCAGCGTAGTCGAAACCGTCCGGCAGATCGACTTCGAGAACGGCAGGCTGGCCGGGTACCCACCCCGACTGGTCGAGATAGTTCGCAGTCGATGCGAAGACGTCCTCCTCGTCGGACCAGAGGTCCCGGCGGCCGTCATTGTCGAAATCGATGGCGTAGGCGAGATAGGTGGTCGGAATGAACTGCGTCTGACCCATGGCGCCGGCCCAGGAACCCTTGAGTTCCCTGCGCTCCGCGTCGCCGTTCTGGATAATCGTCAGTGCGGCGATCAGTTGCTGCTGTCCGAAGTTCTGGCGGCGGCCGCGATAGGCCAGGGTCGAGAGTGCGGAAACCACATCGTAGTCGCCGAGTATCCGTCCGTAAGCGGACTCAAGTCCCCAGATGGCCACGATGATCGCAGGATCGACCCCATAGGTCTGGCTCACCATGTTGAGGAGCGTCTCGTTCGCCGCATAGCCCGCGCGGCCATCGGCGACCCGGCGGTCGGACACGGCACTGTCGAGATAGCCCCAGATCGGGCGGACGAACTCGGGCTGGTTGCTGTCTCGCTCGAAGACGATCTCGAGCGGTTCGGCGCTGGCCATTTCCCGGTCATAGAGCGAAGCATCGACCCCTGCGGAGACCGCTTCGGAGCGAAAACGGGACTTGAATTCTTCGAACTCTGCATCGCTCGCGAAGGCGCTTGTCGCGAGCATCAGAAGTGGTGCGAACATGGCGCGGTGCTCCCCCTGGCGGCCTCGCCGCCTAGCATGTGGATTTGCGGGCGGTCGGTCCAGAACGATCCCGCCGAATTTACCCTAAGGCTTCGTAAAGAGCGCGCACCAGGCGCACCGCACGCGCGTCGGCCACGAGGGCGGGAGACTGCTGGTTCGGGACATAGGCGAAACTGAGATTGCGGGCCGGGTCGGCAAGAACGCACGACCCGCCGAAGCCGTAGTGCCCGAAGGCGGTGGGCGGTGCGCCGAAGATCCCGCCATTCTCCCGGATCACCCCGGCCCCCCAGGAAAGATCGAAGGGCAGGACGAGATCGGGCCCTGATATGCGCTCTTCCCACGCCTGCTCGCGCGCTTCGTCACGCACCGAGAGCCTGTCACCGATGCGTCCCGTAGCGAAGAGCTGCATGATCTCGGCAAGGCCGTGGGCGGTGGCATGCATGTTCGATGCGGGGATCTCCGCCGCCGCCCATTCCTGCCGGGAGACGCCCGAGGGCGATGACCAGGGCTCGAGGAACGCGGCTTTCTTGACCGGCGTGATCTCACCGAGGTCCGGCGCCTTTTTCGGTTTGACCAGAGGGGAAACCCGCGTGGCCTCCGAAAGGGTGAGCCCGCAAATGACGTTCTTGCTCAGGCCGCGCAAGGTCTCGCCCACGCCGCGGTCGGTGGTCCGCTTGAGGATCTCACCGGCGATGTAACCGAAGGTCTGCGGGTGGTATCCGCTGGCCGAGCCCGGCTCGAAAAGGGGTTTCATCTCCGCGAGCGCCGAGGTGGTGGCCTTCCAGTCGAGCCAGATCTTCGGGTCTTTCGGCTCGGCAAAGCCCGACAGGCCCGCCTGGTGCGACAGCGCCTGAGCGATGGTCAGGTCGCCCTTGCCCTCGGCTGCGAACTCCGGCCAGACCGAGCTGACGGCCGCGTCGTAGTCGATCCGACCGTCTGACACCCCGGCCATGACGAGAGCTGCACAGACCGCCTTCCCCGAGGAGAAGACGCAGGCCAGCGTCTCCGGCGTGAAGGGGAGTGTCTTCGCGCGGTCCTGGAAGCCGTCCGCGATATCCACGACAGGCTCGCCGTCGAGGATGACGCTTACCGAGGCGCCAAGGTCGTGGCCCTCGGCGACACTGGCCGCGAGGATATCCTTGAGGTCGTCGAAGCGGGAGTCAGCGGTGCCGAGCAAGCCGGATCCTTCCTGTCAGTGTCAGTTGATGGCGCAGGAGAAGGCGGAGGAGGTCACCGCCCGGGCAATGCGCGGCTCGTCGATCTGCCGCAGCGCGCCAATCGCCTGGAGCGCCGATTCGGCACGGTCGAGTTCGACGGTGAACCGGGCGAAGCGCCGCAACTGGTCGTCGTTGAGGCGGTCGTCGAGTTCCCGCGCCATGCACTCAGCCCTGTCACGGGAGATGCCGAGGTTCTGGAGGCGGTCGGCGATCGTCATGCGATCGACGGTCGAGCAGGCGCCGATGGCGACCATCATGGCGAACAGTCCGAATTTCAACGGCTTCACTGGTCGGGTCTCCTCCCGGGCTGAACCTCTGGCACGACGTCGCGCGGCATTCGCGCGAAGCCGATGTCAGTCTGCGTCTTTCTTCCGGAAGGTGACCGCGAAGAGAACCTCGCCGTCAAAGAGGTCCTTCGGCGTGTCCTGGCCCTCGATCATCTGGAAATGCCTCGGGGTGATCGAGCCTTCCATCGCGTAGCCCTTCTGGGCCATCTTCCCCCGGTGGAATTCGAGGGCAGCGGCGCTGAATTCGCGCGCGAGGATGGTGATGCGTTCGGGTTGGTCGGTCATTGTCGCTCCCGTGGTCCTCTCAAAGTCAACAGTCTCCAGCGCATCGCAGGTTCCGCTCCGGGCTTCAACACGCTTGTGCGCGAACCATATAGGGCGGGATGCAAAAGCTTCTCCTCATTTCCGGTGTGGTGCTCCTGATTCTCGGCCTGTTGTGGCCCTGGATCAGCCAGCTCGGCCTCGGCAGGCTTCCCGGTGACCTCGCCCTGGAGCGGGGGCCGGTGACGTTCTACTTCCCGATCGTGACCTGCATCATTCTCTCGGTAGGGCTCACGATCCTGTTCCGCCTCTTCGGTGGCCGCTGAGCAAGCCCTTCGCCGCGAGCCAGCCCGTAAGCGCGCCCGCGGCCTCGTCGGGCGCCTCCCACATCATCCAGTGCCCGCTATCGACCTCGACGATGGTCAGGTCCGCGACCCGCTCCTCCATGCCGATAGCGTTCTCGGGGGGCAGCATCAGATCGCGTGAGGCTGTCACCATCAGGCCGGGAATCCCGATTGTCGGATCGAATCTCCTGCGTTCTTCCCAGTGCCGGTCGATCGCCCGGTAGACCATGGTGGGCGTCTTGTGTCCGGACGCGCGATAGGCGTCGATATAGACGGAGAGCGCCTCCCGGGGCATCACCACGTCGTCGAAAGGACCCCGTGCCTCGGCGAAGCGGTCGGGCAGGGCCAGCACGCCCGGCAGAAGGTCGCCCCAGCGCTCACGCGCCGGCCCGGGCCTGAAGATGAAGGGGAAGAACTCCTCCTCCCGCCCGCCGAAGACGCGGTCCGGCAGCTCTTCGTCCTGGAACTGAACGATGTAGAACGGCTCGCCGAATTTCCTGCGCATGATCGAAACGGGCGGCGCCGGCGCAACGGCCGGGTAGGGGGTGCACAGGGACGCGACGCCGAGCCCACGGTCCGGATGCTTCTGGGCGAGGGGCCAGGCTACCGCTCCGCCCCAGTCATGGCCGACAAAGACGGCCTTCTCGATCCCCAAGGCATCGAGAAGCCCGACGACGTTCCCGGTCAGCGCCTCCATGCTGTAGGCCTCGACCTCTTCGGGCTTCGAGGAGCCCCCGAACCCGATCATGTCGGGCATGATGAGGCGGCATCCAGCCTCGACCAGCGCCGGGAGCATCGGGGCCCAGGAAAAGGCAAGCTCGGGCCAGCCGTGCAGCATCAGGAGCGGCAGGCCGTCTTCGGGTCCCGCTTCGTGCACGGAAAAGGTCACGTCTCCCGCCTCGACGAGGCGGGGCTCGGGGAAGCGCAAGGGATAGGTCATGCGAAGCATTCGAGAATGAACCGTCCGGCCCGTTCGTGGTGCGCTTCGGCAATGGGCAGGCCCGGGATCATGTCGAAGGCGTGGATGCCGCCCGGATAGATCTCGATCTCCGTCCCGTTCCCTGCCGACAGCCAGCGCGGCGCCATGAACAGGGTGTCGTCGAGGATCGGATCGAGAGTGCCCACCGAGAAGAGGGCGGGGCAGAGCCCCCCGAGATCCGCATAGAGCGGCGACACGGCCGGGTCCTTCTGGTCCATTCCCGGGAACTGCGAGGGCGGAAAGAGCTGCTCGGCGAACCAGGTGACGATGGGGGTATTGATGATGAGGTTGCGGTCGCCCCAGCGCTTGAGGCTCGGCACGCCGGACAGGTCATAGACCCCGTAGACGAGATTGGCACCGGCGAAGCTGTAGCCGTGCCTGTCCCGCATCCGCAGCACCGTGACCGCCGAGAGATGTCCCCCCGCGCTTTCGCCGCCGACCACGATCTTCTCGGTCCCGAAGATCGCCTTCGCGTTGTCGGCCAGCCAGACCGCGGCTGCCTCGCAGTCGTCAGCCGGGGCGGGCCAGGGGTTCTCCGGGGCGAGCCGGTACTCCACCGAGACCACGCCGATACCGAGGCCATTCGCCATTCGGGCGAGCATCTGGTCCTGGCTGTCGGCGGATCCGATGGTGTGGCCGCCGCCATGGATATGAAGATAGATCCCCTTGAGATCGCCATCGGGCTTGAAGATGCGGACCGGCACTTCGAGCCCACCCGCCCTTGCGGTCTGCCATTCGGCCATCTCGTGGAAAGGCTGGATGGCGAGGACACCCTGTCCGGCCCGCCTGAGGTCCCGGACGGTCTGGGGGCCGAGTTCCATGATCGAAGGCGCCGAGGCGAGCGCGGTTTCGATTCTGTCGTTCATGGCCTTGGTTTCGGGGGCGATGCTGGCGGGGTCGAAGACGGAAGGGTCGATCGTGAACATGGAGGCTGTCTTGCCGCGATGCCGGGCCGGGGGACAAGGGCCGGTTTCACCCGGACGCGCGAAACCTGAACCTTTCGAATCTTGCGCCCCCGCCCCGAACCGAGCCATGGAGGGCCGATGGATGCAGCGCTCGCCCACAAGGCCGAAGACCCCCTCGACACCCTCAAGGCCACTTTCGGCTTCGAGGCGTTCAGGCCCGGCCAGCGGGCGATCATCGACACCCTCCTCGAGGGCGAAGACGTTCTCGCGGTGATGCCGACGGGGGCGGGAAAATCGCTCTGCTTCCAGGTCCCCGCATTGATGCGGCCCGGCTTCGCCGTCGTCGTCAGCCCGCTGATCGCCCTGATGCAGAACCAGGTCGCTCTCTTGCAGAGCTTCGGCGCGCCTGCGGGCATGATCCATTCCGGTCGCGAGCGGCACGAGAACGTCGCGGACTGGAAGTCCGCGCTCGAGGGCCGGACCAAGCTCCTCTACATGTCTCCGGAACGGTTGGCGACCGACCGTATGCAGACCGCCCTCCGGAAGGCCGACGTCAGCTTCTTCGTCATCGACGAGGCCCACTGCATCTCGCAATGGGGGCATGATTTCCGTCCCGAGTATCTCGCCCTCTCGCAACTCAAGGACCTCAAGCCCGACGTCCCGGTCGCCGCCTTCACCGCCACGGCCGACGAGGATACCCGTCGCGACATGACCGAGCGGCTTTTCAGGGGCGGGGTGCGGACCTTCGTTTCGGGCTTCGACCGGCCGAACCTTTCCATGGCCGTCGAGGACAAGGCGAAGGCCGACCAGCGGATCGGCGAGATCGTGCACGAACGCCGGGGGCAGCAGGGGATCGTCTATTGCGGCAGCCGCAAGAACACCGAATTGCTCGCGGAAAAGCTGCGTGCCTCGGGGCATAACGCCGTCGCCTATCACGCAGGGCTCGCCGACGACGATCGCGCCGCGCGCCTCGACCGGTTCCTGTCCGAGCCGGACCTCGTGGTGACCGCCACCGTCGCCTTCGGCATGGGCATAGACAAGCCGGACATCCGCTACGTCATCCACCGCGACATGCCTGCCTCCCCGGAAGCCTACTACCAGGAAATCGGTCGCGCGGGGCGGGACGGCCGGCCTGCCGAGGCGATTCTCCTCTACGCCCCTTCCGATCTCATGTTCCGTCGCCGGATGATCGACGAGGGCGGGGCCCCCGACGAGGTAAAGGCCCATGAGCGGCGCAAGCTCGACACACTCGCGGCCCTTTGCGAGGCAGTGACCTGCCGCCGCAACCTGCTGCTCGGCTATTTCGGTGAGGTGCGGACCGACCCGTGCGGACGCTGCGACATCTGCCTCGATCCGCCGAAAACGGAAGACGCCAGTGCCGATGCGGAGCTCTTCCTCGAGGCCGCGATGGAAACCGGAGAAGTCTACGGCCAGGCCCATCTCGTCGATGTCGTCCGCGGCGCGGAAACGGAAAAGGTCATCAAGGCCAAACACGACGACCTGCGCGTCTTCGGCCGGGGCAGGGAGCGGCCGGCGGCAAGCTGGCGTGCCCTCGTGGGGCAGCTCTTCGCGCAAGGGTTCGTCGAGATGCAGGGCGAGTACCGCTCGATCGTCGTCACGCCGCAGGGCCGCGCCTTCCTCGGGTCCGGGGGCACCATCGAGATGCGCCGCACACGGAAGGCCGAAACCACCAAGGCGCTCAGGAAGCAGCAGGTCGAGGTCCCGCCCGATTTCGACGAGGACCTCCTCAGGCGCCTCAAGGCCAAGCGGCTCGAACTCGCCAAGGCGAAGGGCGCGCCCGCCTATACCATCTTCTCGGACCGGACCCTCATCGACATGGCCATCCGCCAGCCTGCGGATCAGTCAGAGCTTCTGGCGGTCTACGGCGTGGGGATCAGGAAGGCCGAAATCTATGGGCAGACCTTCCTCGATGTGGTGGCGGGCGGCAGCTAGCGGCGCGACTTCAGCAGCATCCGGATCACCCAGATCGGCACGACGATGATCGCGCCGGTGGCTATCAGTGTCAGGACCAGTCCCACACCTTCGATCCCGGTGTCGAAAACGTCACGGACACCGTTCTGGATCGCCCGGAAGAGGCCGGTCCACATCTCGATCGGATTGATGCCGAACAGCGCCAGAAGCGCCCCGACGACAAGGCTCGCCACGATCAGGCGAACCGCAGTTCCCGCCGCCTGGCGGCCGGTCACGGAAAAACGGCGAGAGGTCTGATTATCCATAGCCCCTAGTTAGGAACTCCGCGCGGAATGGGAAGACGGATCTTCGTGCCGCGTGTCCCCTTGATCAGAACCTTCCGACCTGTCCGCGATGCATCAGCGCCTGGTCGAGAAGGACGCAGGCCATCATCGCCTCGGCCACGGGGACGGCGCGTATCGCGACGCAGGGATCGTGGCGGCCTTTGGTCTGCACGTCGGTTTCCCGTCCGTCCGCCGTCACGGTCTTTCGCGGGGTCAGGATCGAGGAGGTCGGCTTGATCGCGACCCTCGCGACGATCGGCTGGCCGGTTGAAATGCCGCCGAGAACCCCGCCGGCGTGGTTCGAGAGAAAGCGGACCCCGCCGTCCTCGCCCATGCGCATCTCGTCGGCGTTCTCGACCCCGGAGAGCTTCGCGGCAGCCATCCCCTCGCCGATCTCCACGCCCTTGGCTGCATTGATCGACATAAGCGCCGCGGCGATCTCCTGATCGAGCTTGGCATAGACCGGCGCGCCGAGCCCCGCGGGGAAGCCGAGCGCCTCGACCTCCACGAGCCCGCCAAGGCTCGACCCGTCCTTGCGTGCCCTGTCGAGGATCGCCTCCCAGGCTTTCGCCGCCTCGCCGTCGGGGCAGAAGAAGGGGTTGGTGTCCGTCACGTCCCAATCGCGCCCCGTCGCCTCGTGCGGACCCATCGCGACCAGCCCGGCCCTGATGGAAACGCCGGGGAAGAGTTCGTCGAGAACGAGCCTCGCCACCGCACCGGCCGCGACCCGGGCCGCGGTCTCCCGTGCCGAGGACCGGCCGCCGCCGCGATAGTCGCGGATCCCGTATTTCGCGTCATAGGTCATGTCGGCATGGCCGGGTCGGTAGGTATCCCTGATCGCCGAATAGTCCTTCGAACGCTGGTCGGTGTTGCGGATCATCAGGCTGATGGGCGTGCCCGTGGTCCTGAGGCCGTCGGTCCGCTCGTCCTCGAAGACCCCGGAGAGAACCTCCACCCGGTCCGCCTCCTGACGCTGGGTGACGAAGCGGGACTGGCCCGGCCTTCGCCTGTCGAGGGCGGCCTGCACCCTCCCGGTATCGAAGGCGACACCCGGCGGGCAGCCATCGATGACACAGCCGAGCGCCGGCCCGTGGCTCTCGCCCCAGGTGGTGACACGGAAGAGATGGCCGAAGCTGTTGTGCGACATTCGGCGAGCCTACACGGAACCACCCAAGGAATGGTAGCGGCCTCGGTGCGCCAGGCGTAAGAGGTTCCCATGGCCGACGATCTCATCCCCCCGACCCCCACCGCCTCCGACTACGAGAAGGAAGCGCGGACGCAGGAAGCCTTCGGAGCGGAGGACGACCAGGGCGATGTCTTCGGTGACGAGACCGACCCCATCGCGCTTTTCAGGGCGTGGCTGGCTCTCGCGAAGGAACACGAGGTCAACGATGCCAACGCCATGTCCGTCGCCTCCGTCGATGATGCCGGCATGCCCGACCTGCGCGTCGTCCTCCTCAAGGACGTGGACGAGGGGTTCACGTTCTACACGAACATGGAAAGTGCCAAGGGCCGCCAGATCCAGTCGAACCCTCCGGTCGCGCTGAACTTCCACTGGAAGTCGATCCGCAGGCAGGTGCGGGTGCGCGGCATCGCCGAGAAGCTCGATGATCGGACGGCGGATGACTATTTCCAGCGTCGCGACCGCGGTAGCCGCATCGGCGCCTGGGCCAGCCAGCAGTCGAGGCCGATGTCGGATCCCGAGATCCTCAGGACCCGGGTCGACGACTATGAGGCCCTGTTCGAGAACAAGGACGTCCCGCGTCCGAAATTCTGGTCGGGTTTCCGCATCCTTCCGCAAACGATCGAATTCTGGGTGAACCGTCCCTTCCGCCTGCATGACCGCAAGAAGTTCCACCTCGAAAGCGGCCGCTGGCGGACGGAGAGGCTCTATCCGTAGGGCGTATCCAGATCGTATTCCGTACTGCTGGGGCTTAGGCTTCACCTCCCTCGTCGATATCATCATCGGCGAAGCGGCTTGCGGGACAACCGCTTGAGCTCTTCGTTCGGCCCCGGAAACAATCAGCGGGTCTCCGCCGGCGGGGCAATGCGGGAACCACTGGCGAGGATCACGCGCCAAAGCG
>CAZAFU010000053.1:0-2250 GCA_964484475.1 uncultured Caulobacterales bacterium
GTGATGAGATGCCCGATTCCCATCCGCTCGCAGGCCTGGCAGAGAAGGCGGTAGCGCGCCTCGCGGGCCGCGGCCTGAATACCGGTCCTGGGTTTTTCACCCTCCCAAGGAAGGGTCTCGTGAGGCACGCCGCGCTCTTCGCACCACCAGGCGACCGCGGCGGTCTCTTCTGCCGAACCCGCCCTCAACCCGTGATCGACGGTGAGCGCGACGACCGGATGGCCCGCCTTCACGGCATGGGCGAGGAGGGCGAAGCTGTCCGCGCCGCCCGAGACGGCGATGGCCGCGGCCTCACCGCCCGGCAGCGGCCAAGTGAAGCCTAGGCCTGGCAGGAGGCCTCACGCATGTCGGTGATGCGGTCGCGCAGGTTCGGCTCCATGGCGTCATAGGAGCTGAGCGCCCGCTGCCAGACGCGGCAGGCCTCGCGGGACTTGTCCGCGCGGGCGAAGGCCTGGCCGAGCTTCAGGTGCGCTTCGGGAGCACGGTCGCTCTCGGGATAGCCGCGGATGAAGTCGAGGAAGACCCGCGCCGCGCCGCCGAGATCGCCCTGCGCGAGGTAGGTCTCGCCGAGATAGTACATCGCATCGCCCGCGCGCGGATTGTCAGGATAGTCCTCGGTCACCACGACGAAGGCACGTTCGGCATCGGAGTAGCGCGCCTCGAGAAGGGCCGAGCGGCCCGCCGCGTAGGCCGTGTCGGCATCACGGAACTCGGGCAGCGCCGCCCGCGCGCTGCCGCCGCCCACGAGATCCACCGGGCCGCCATTGTCGATGGGGGCGAGAGGCTCACCCTCCTCCATCCGGCCGTCAGGTCCGAGAAGCTCGCGCTGGCCCTGGAGGCCCATGTTCAGGTTGCCCTCGTCGTCGGGATAGACCACTTCGACCAGCCGCTGCATCTGCTGCTGTTGCTGGCGGAGCTGGTACTGGATCTCCTCGATCCGGCCGGTGAGGTTCTGCACCTCGCGCTCGAGCTGGCTGAGGCGGACGGAGCTTTCGGCCCCCGAAGGCGCGGCCGAGGCGGGGCGGCGGTCGATCTGGGGGATCGGATTCGCCCCTTCGAAGCGGACATTGGCCCCGCCATCGCCCCCCTCCTCGTAGACGATCGCCTGCAACTCCCGGATCTGCCGTTCGAGGGACTCGATGCGGGAATCGGTGCGCCGGTCCTGCGCGGCGGCAGGCCCGACACTCATCCCGGCCAATGCCGCGAGCATCAGCGCAGCCTTCACAACGTTCTTCATCTTCGACCCTCCGCAAGCGATGAATTCCACCGGCGGGTTACCACACGCAGCGGCAAGTCCAACAGTTCCATCACCGTAAAGATCGGGAAGGAAGATGGGTCTAGAATGGCCCCTGCGGCGCTGCGGATGTCGCTGACAGAAAGTGCGAAGAGTGATAGCGGCCCGCCCTGTGTCCAGTACCACCGAGGCTCCCTCCCCTTTCAGAACCTGGCTGCGCGCGTCGAATGACCGTGCGGCCGCGCTCACGAACATGCGGCTCTGGCTCCTCGCGGCGGTCACCGGCATCCTGACCGCCTACGGGGTGATCGCCTTCACCGTGGGGATCGAAGCGATCACCATTCTCTCCTACGGGGAAACCACGGAAATGCTGGCGGCGGGCGCAAGGGCGCTCGACCCGTGGCGCGCCTTCCTGGTGCCCGTGGCGGGGGGGTGCCTTGTCGGCCTCTTTCTCTTTCTCGGGCGGGCGAGCGGCATCCTGCCCGATATCCGCTGCCAGGGTGTGGCCGAGGTGATCGAGGCCCGGGCCAAGCCGCCGGGGTCCCTGAGCTTCCGTTCGGGCCTCCTGAACACGCTGATCTGCGCGACGGCCCTCGGCACCGGTTCGAGCGCCGGGCGCGAGGGACCGGCGGTGGCCCTTGGCGGCTCGCTTTCGGTGCATCTCTCCCAGCGCTTCGAGATCTCCGCGAAGGACAGCCGGACGATGCTCGGCTGCGCGGCGGCGGCGGCGGTCTCCGCAGCCTTCAACGCGCCGATCGCCGGCGTTCTCTTCGCGCTCGAAGTGGTGCTGTCGAACTACGCTCTTTCGATCTTCGCGCCGATCGCCCTCTCCTCGATCATCGCGACCCTGATCACCCGCTACCACCTCGGCGACCTCCACCGTTTCGTGATTCCCGATTACGGCGGGGCGGCGCCGCTGGACCTGGCGCTGGGGGGGCTGTCGGGCCTTCTCGCCGGGGTCGTCGCGGTGACGTTCCTGATGGTCGCGGCGGCGGGGCGGAGTTCGGCCCGCTGGG
>CAZAFU010000053.1:2269-17954 GCA_964484475.1 uncultured Caulobacterales bacterium
ATCCCGTTTGCGGCCCTGCCCGTGGTCGCGGGGCTCGGCATGGGGGTCATCGGCATTTACCAGCCGGAGCTTCTCGGCTTCGGGTACGAGGCCACGAGCCGTGCCCTGGCGGGCGAGTACGGCCTCCAGCTTCTCATGGTGCTCCTCGCCGGGAAGGTCGTCACCTCCGTCCTCTGCCTGTCGTGCCGTTTCGGGACCGGGGTCTTCTCGGGCGGGATCTATCTCGGGGCGATGGCGGGCGCCGCCTTCGGCATCGGCATGAACGTGCTCTTCGGGGCCTTCGTCGCCTCGCCGACCTTCTTCGCCATCGTCGGCATGGGCGCGGTCTCGGGGGCCATCATCGGTGCGCCGATCTCGACCACCCTGATCGTCTTCGAGCTGACGGGCGACTACACCATGACCGCGGCGCTGATGATCGCAGTGGGGATCGCCACCCTCCTCACCCAGGTCTTTTTCGGGACGAGCTGGTTCCACTACCAGCTCAACCAGCGCGGCTATGACCTCTCGGAGGGGCCGCAGGGCGTCATCCTGCAGACGATCCGCGTGCGCGACGTGATGCGGCCCGTGCCCAAGACCGCCGCCCCCCTCGAGGAGAGCACGGCGCGGCTCGCAGGCAGCCAGACCCTCGGCGAGGCGCTGGCGGAAATGGCCAATCTAGGGCTCGACGCCATGCCGGTCACCAAATCGAAGACCGACAACCAGCTGATCGGCACCCTGACCCAGATCAGGGCGCTGAGGACCTACAACAAGGCCCTCGTGGACAGCCATATCGAGCATCACCGCTAGGTCCCTCCGGGATCAGACGAGACCCCGTTCGATCAGGTCGCGGCAGGTGGCGGCCAGGCTCTCCCGGCCGGAAATGAAGTCGATGTCGAGAAGCTTCGCCGCCTTCGCCGAGGACGGCGCACGGCGTTCGACCTCGCCTTCCTCCACCGCCGTCGGGATCCGGTCGGCAAGGTCGGGGAAATCCGCCCGGACGAGGTTGGCAAGGCCTTCGAAGGTCATGAACTCCGCCGAAGTGATGAAGCGTTCGCCGATCGCCGCATCCCGCTCGAATGCGCGAATATGGGCGAGGGCGACGTCCCTGACATCCACGACACCCAGGCCGCGGGCGGGGATTTCGTCCATCCTGCCCGAAAGAAGCCGCCTGATGATCGCGACCGACGTCCCGTGATCGTCCTCGACGAGGGGGCCAAGCACGAGGGACGGGTTGACCACGGACAGCGCCGGTCCGCCCTGCTGGTTCGCGAGGTCCCAGGCCGCGCGTTCGGCGAGCGTCTTGGACTTGACGTAGGTATTCACGCCGCCTTCGGTATCGGTCCAGTCATCCTCCGTGAAGACGCCGCCGGGGCGCGCCGGCGTCCCGTAGGCGATGGCGGCCACCGAGGAGGTCAGGACCGCACGCTTGATTCCCGCTTCGTCGGCGGCGGCGATCACCCGCTTGGTCCCTTCGAGGGCGGGCTTGATCACCTCGTCCTCGTTCTCCGGATCATTGCCTGGGAAGGGCGAGGCCATGTGGAAGAGCCCGGTGCAGCCGCTCATGGCGGCCTGCCAGCCCGCGTCCTTGAGAAGATCGGCCTCGGCAAGGTCGATGGTCTTGCCGCTATGGGTGGCGATGACCTTCTGGAGCGCCTCGCCCTTCTCCTTCGAGCGAACGGTGGCCCGCACGTCGTAGCCTTCCTTGAGGAGGGCGAGAATGGTGTGGGTCGCGATGAAACCGGAACCGCCGGTGACGAGGATGAGATCAGCCATGGGACGGATTTAGGCGGGCGCCGTTCAGGGGCGAGCCTTCAGCCTGCAAGTGCCGAGACGAGGCTTGCCACGCCGCCTGCCAGCATGGCGGCCAGAACGATGCCGAGGAGGGTCTTGAGCCCCGGCTTCTCCCTTGCCGGGACGGAACGCCACCAAGCATCGAAACCGTTCACGATCCTCTAACTCCCATGTCTGCGTCCCGCAGGGGGCTACCACGTCACCGATCCGGTTTGCAGGGGCCTCGGCGAAACGCTAGCTCTCACCCATGACCCAAGAGCCGCCGTTCAAAGTCCAGATCGTCCCCGTCACGCCCTTCCAGCAGAACTGCTCGATCGTTCGCGCGCGTAACGGCGAGGCCGCGGTGATCGACCCCGGCGGCGAGGTGGACAGGATCATGGCTGCCGCCGAGGCCATGGGCGCGGATATCAAGAAGATCTGGCTGACCCACGGTCATCTCGACCACGCTTCGGGTGCCATGGAGCTGAAGGCGCGAACCGGCGCCCCTATCGAGGGTGCCCACCCCGAGGAAGTCTTCTGGCTTTCCCAGATCGCCGAACAGTCCAAGCGCTTCGGCGTCGGAGGCGAGGGCGAGAACGTCGTCCCCGACCGCTGGCTTCAGGATGGCGACGAGGTGGAGATCGGCGGTGTGGTCTTCGACGTCTATTTCACCCCGGGCCACACGCCCGGGCACGTCATCTTCCACCAGAAGGACGCCCGGCTCGCCTTCGTGGGGGATGTCCTCTTCAAGGGCTCGATCGGTCGCACGGATTTTCCGCGCGGCGACCATGCGACCCTGATCCGTTCGATCACGCAGAAACTCTGGCCGCTCGGCAACGACACGAAGTTCATCTCGGGTCACGGGCCGATGAGCAGCTTCGGGGACGAGCGGCGAACCAACCCCTTCGTCGCCGATCACGTGCTGGCTTCCTCCTCCTCCTGAGCGACCTGCCGGTAGGCGACCGCGAGGCCCGCGAAGATGAACACGAAGTCCTTCATGTAGGACACCATGCTGACGGTGTTGAGAAGGACCGCGTAGCTGAAGATCGCCGCCGCAAGTCCCTGCCCGATGAGCTGCGCGTTCAGGCCCTCGCCGAGTGCGTCCTTCGGGATCACCCGCGAAGCCTTCAGGGTCATGCGGATGGAAATGACGAAGATCGCGATGAAGGGGATGAGACCCGCCGACCCCTGGGCAAGAGCGACCTGCAGGAAGCTGTTGACGATATCGACGATCCCCTCGCCCTGGACGAGCTGATCGAAACGAGGATTGGAAAGGTAGTTGGTCTGACCGAAAAGCGGAGCACTGACATACTGCTCGATGCTGACCTGGAAGATGCGTTGCCGGTAGGCGAAGGTCCCGTAGCTGTCGATCCAGGAGAGGTCGATCGTGGTGATCACCGTCGACAGGAAGAGCGCGCCCACCCCGAACAGCGCATAGATCGTGTTGCGCTGGGCGTCATTCTGGCGGGTGTAGACCCAGAACGCGGCGACGAAGGCGATGGCGCCAAGAATGGCTCCCCGCGACGTACTCATCGAGACCGCCGCCACGCCAACCGCGACCCAGGCCCAGAAAGGCGGAAACGCCCGGCTTTTCAGATGGCGGTATTGCAGGAGGATCGCGGCGCCGATGAACGACGTGTAGCCGTAGAGAACCGCCGGCATGCTGCCGCCTGTCCGCAGCACCCCGCCGCGGGAGAACATCGCGCCGCCGCCGCGGCCGACCACGTGCAGGAAGATATCCCAGCGACGGAGTTTGAACCACAGGCCGATCGCACCCATGAGGAGCATGCCCGCGCCGGTGAACCAGATCGCCTGCCTGAAATTCTCCCTGGTCGCCGTCCCCTTGGCGAGAGCCTTGAAGGGCACGTAACCGCTGATGACGGATACGACGACGAAACGCAGGATGTTCGTCGCGGTCTGCTGGGCCCCGCGCGCGGCCAGCAGGGCCTCGATGATGGCCCAGAAGATGATGATCGCCCCCAACGGGTTCCGGGCGGTCTTCATCCGGCTCGAAAAGGCGACCGGGATCAGCAGGAGCGCCATGAAGAACCCCGGATCGAGCTCGATCAGGTAGTTGATGCCCGGAAACGGGACCGTGTATTCGATGCCTTCGGGTACCGCGATCAGGAAGGCCGGGTAGAAAAGGGCAAGCCTCGACCAGCCCGTGAGCGCGACCGCGAACGATCCGTAGAGGAAGAAAAACAGGGGTGGCGAGCGGAGGACGAGGCTGGCGCCGCCGGCGAGGATGAAAAACGCGCCCACGCGCCAGCCATCGATGCCCCTGATCCTCGGGAGGAAATAGGCGGCCGGCACGACACCGACCAGGAACCAGAATGCGGCGTTGAGATATCCCATGGACCCTAGCGCACCGAATGATGGGCGGCCGCGACCTCCCGGTAGAATGCATCGAGCTGCCTGCCCACCGCATCGAGGTCCAGCTCCCGCGCGACAAAGGCGCGGGCCGCGTCGCCGATCCGCCGTTGCCTCCCGGCATCGAGCATGAGGTCGGTCACCGCCCGCACAAGCTGGCCAGCATCGCCGGGATCGACCAGGATACCTGTCTCTCCATCGCCGACGAGTTCGGCTTCTCCTCCCCACCGCGAGGCCACGAGGGCACTTCCCGCGGCCATGGCCTCGACTGCGGCATAGGGGAAGTTCTCGTAACGCGACGCCACGATGGTCACCCCATGACGCCTGCGAAGGTCGTCGATCTCTTCCGGCGTCTGCTTGCCCGGAAGGTGCACCCTTCGCAGGTCTTCCGGCGGAAGCCGCTCTTCGAGGAGTTCCGCAACGGTTCTGCGGGAGCCGTCGGGGCGCTCGAAGCCATCGTCCGGTCCCGCGAGCGTGACTTCAGCCCCGGGATTCTGCTTCAGGATCTCCGGGAGGGCATCGCAGACGACGTCGGCTCCCTTCGGCCGGGTCATCTTGCCGACGAAGAGGAGACGCTTCGCCGCGCCGCCCTCCCAGTCGACGCTGCGCTGCGGAATGGCCACGGGGTTGGGAATGCGCGCCGTGACCGCTGGACGATAATCCGCGTGGGCTATCATCGCGTCGAGCGTGGCCTGCGACGGAGCACTCGCGGCTGACGTGCCGCGGAAGGCTTCACGCTCGGCCCTCACCCGGGCCTCCTCCTGCCGCGTCGGCGGACGCCCCCTGTGGTCGAGGCCGATGAAGTAGGGACCATGGAGGCGGACGGCGACCGGGATATCGAGGCGCTGCGCGACGAGTCCGAAGGTCCCGAAGGACTCCTCCATTTCGAGAAGGTCGAGACCCCCCGCCTTCGCAACGGCGGCGGCCGTCCTTCTTGCGGTCGTGTCCCGCGGGCTCCTCTGGTCCTCGAGATGCCTCTCGAAGTGAGCCTTGAACCAGTCCCGCGTCAGGAGCTTCGGCCCGCCGATCGCCGCGGCGTCCCCATCATGGGGTCCGAGATTCGACGAGAGGACGAGGGCCCGGTGGCCCTGCCGCCTGACGGCATCGACCTGATGGGCCACCGCGGTCACGATGCCGTTGGGGTAACCGTGGCCCGGCGGCCAGAAGGGCGAAACGAAGCCGATCCTTAATGGGTCCTGAGCCAAACTGCCCCTCTTTCGTGTTGCATAACGAAATGCATTGGCGGATCACGCTGTCCGCATCAATCGGCGATGAGACTGACCCGCTTATGATCACAATCCGCAACCCGTGGTCGCGGGTGCTGCATTACTCCGACCGCACCTTCCAGCGGGTGAAGGGCAGCAACTTCATCGCGATGCTGGGCAACTCCGCCTATGGCCTCGTGCTGCGCTTCATCTCGAACATCATCCTCACGAGGCTTCTCGCCCCCGAGGATTTCGGCGTGGTCCTGGTCATCGTGTCGGTGATGCAGGTCTTCCAGCTGCTGACGGAAACCGGGATCTTCGCCTATTCCGTCAGGGACGACGAGGCGACCACCCCCGAAAGCCTGCGCACCCTCCATACCGTTCAGACCCTGCGCGGCCTGATGATCGGCGGGCTGGTCTTCCTCTTCGCGCCGTCCATCGCCCAGCTCTTCGGCAAGCCCGAGCTGACCCCGGTCTTCCAGGTGGTCGCGCTGCAGCCGGCGATCCTCGGTTTCCGCGGACTGGGGTCGAACCTCAAGAACAGGGCCAGGCGCCAGCGGGTCAACGAAGTGGTGGGTATCGTCACCTCCACCCTGCAGACCGCGGTGACCCTCACCCTCGCCTTCACCCTGCGCAACAGCTGGGCCCTCATTCTCGGCATGATGTCGGTCGCGCCGATCACCGTGATCGCTCACAAGATCGTCTACGGCTTCCCGCTCCTGCAATTCGGTTTCGACCGGCGAACCCTCCACCGGCTCTTCCATTTCTCGAAGTTCATTTTCCTCTCGACCGCCCTGACCCTGGTCCTGAACCAGTTCGACCGGATCTTCATCGGGGCGAATCTCGATCTTACCGTGGCCGGTCTCTACGGAATGGCGATTTCGATGAGCGAGATCCTCTACACCCTCAACCGGCGGTTCTACAGCTCGATCCTGTTCGCAGAACTCGCCGAACTGCGCCGTAGAGCCAAGCTGACGTTGACGGAATTCTACCGGCAGATCCGGCTGGTCCGCGGCAGTCTCCTCTTCATCGCCGGTGGAGGCATCACCTACGGGCCGACCTTCTTCGAGGTGATCTTCGACGAGCGGTATGCCGGAGCCGGCATCTTCTTCTCGATCCTCGTACTCAGGCCGGCGTTGAGCATGCTGTCAGAGCCCCACCAATCCCTCATGGTCGTGCTCGGAAAACCCAGATCGAAATTCTATGCCGACCTGATGCGGGTCGCCCATATCGCG
Source organism: uncultured Caulobacterales bacterium (assembly GCA_964484475.1). Lineage (GTDB taxonomy): Bacteria > Pseudomonadota > Alphaproteobacteria > Caulobacterales > Parvularculaceae > Parvularcula. The sequence goes on from CAZAFU010000053.1 coordinate 8,829, forward strand.
ATCGCCGCGCCCCTCGCCTTCAGGTTCTTCGGGGTCTACGGCCTCGCCATGGCGGCTGCGACCATGGATATCGTCCCCACCTTCTATCTCCACTGGCTGACAAGGAAGGAAGGTTTCCACGCTTTCAGGGAAGAGGGTCTCTCCCTCGCAGCCCTGGCCGCGGGGGCCCTGACGGGTCTTGCCGGGGCGATCGCGACGGATGCGGTACTGAGCTATTTCTTCCCGCAGGGTTACTGAGGGCTTTTCCAAAGCCCCCGGGTTTCCTAGTGCCCCCCGAAGCCCGCAAGCCAAGGGGGAGCCACCCATGCCCAAGCGTACAGATCTCGAGACCATCCTGATCATCGGGGCCGGGCCCATCATCATCGGCCAGGCCTGCGAATTCGACTATTCGGGCGTGCAGGCAGTCAAGGCGCTGAAGGCCGAGGGCTACCGGGTGGTGCTGGTCAATTCGAACCCGGCCACGATCATGACCGACCCCGAATTCGCCGACGCCACCTACATCGAGCCCATCACACCCGAATTCGTCGAGAAGGTCATCGCCAAGGAGCGGCCCGACGCCCTGCTTCCGACCATGGGCGGGCAGACGGCCCTGAACTGCGCGCTCGCCCTCGAAGAGCAGGGCGTCCTCGAGGCATACGGCGTCGAGATGATCGGCGCCCGGGCGGACGTCATCGACAGGGCCGAGGATCGCGAGAAGTTCAGGAAGGCGATGGAGAAGATCGGCCTTGAGAATCCCCGCTCGGCCATCGCCTCCTCCCCCCCCATCAGGAACGACAAGGGCAAGATCGTCGATTACGACAGGATCGCCGGATACGCCGAAGCGATGAAGGCGATCGACGATATCGGCCTTCCCGCGATCATCAGGCCCGCCTTCACTCTCGGTGGAACCGGCGGGGGCATCGCCTACAACCGGGACGAATATGCCGAGATCGTCCGTGCAGGTCTCGAAGCGTCGCCCAACGGCCAGGTGCTGATCGACGAGTCCCTTCTTGGCTGGAAGGAGTACGAGATGGAGGTCGTCCGCGACAGGGCGGACAACTGCATCATCGTCTGTGCCATCGAGAACATCGACGCGATGGGCGTCCATACCGGCGACTCGATCACCGTCGCCCCGGCGATGACCCTCACCGACAAGGAATACCAGGCGATGCGGACGGCCTCGATCGCCGTCCTGCGGGAGATCGGGGTCGAGACGGGCGGGTCGAACGTGCAGTTCGCGGTGAACCCCGCGAACGGGCGCCTCGTCGTCATCGAGATGAACCCGCGGGTGTCGCGCTCTTCGGCGCTGGCCTCGAAGGCGACCGGCTTCCCGATCGCCAAGGTCGCGGCCAAGCTGGCCGTCGGGTACACCCTCGACGAGCTCAAGAACGACATCACCGGCGGCGTCATCCCCAGCTCCTTCGAGCCGTCCATCGACTACGTCGTCACCAAGATCCCGCGTTTCGCCTTCGAGAAGTTCCCGGGCGCCAAACCCCTCCTTTCCACCGCGATGAAATCCGTCGGTGAGGTCATGGCCATCGGAAGGACCTTCCAGGAGAGCCTGCAGAAGGCGCTGAGAGGGTTGGAGACGGGCCTGAGCGGGCTCGACCCGGTCGCCATTCCGGGGCTTGGCGGGGACGACGACGTGGCCGCTCTCAGGAAGGCCCTTTCCTCGCCCACCCCTGAGCGCCTGCGCGTCGCCGCCCAGGCGCTCAGGCAGGGCATGGCCACCGAACAGGTGCGCGCGGTGACATCCTACGACCCCTGGTTCATCGAGCAGATCCAGGGGATCATCGAAGCGGAGAAGGACATCGAGCGCGAGGGCCTGCCCGCCTTCACGCAAGGGCTCCACCGCCTCAAGAGCATGGGCTTCTCCGACCGCCGGCTGGCCGAGCTGGCAGGCGGGACGGAAGAAGAAGTGCACGCCCTGAGGGAAAAGCTCGGCGTCCATCCCGTCTTCAAGCGGATCGATTCCTGCGCGGCCGAATTCCGTTCGGGGACCCCCTATCTCTATTCGAGCTACGAACCGGGCAGCGAGGACGAGGCGGAGATCTCGGACCGCAGGAAGGTGGTGATCCTCGGGGGCGGGCCGAACCGTATCGGGCAGGGGATCGAGTTCGACTATTGCTGCGTGCACGCGGCGTTCGCCCTTGCCGATGCCGGTATCGAATCGATCATGGTCAACTGCAATCCCGAGACCGTGTCGACTGATTACGACACTTCGGACCGGCTCTACTTCGAACCTCTGACCACGGAGGATGTCTACGCGCTCGTCAGGCGGGAGATGGAGAAGGGCGAATTCCTGGGCGTGATCGTCCAGTATGGCGGCCAGACACCCCTCAACCTCGCGCGCCCTCTCGCCGACCTCGGCGTTCCGATCCTCGGCACCCCGGTCGAGGCGATCGAACGGGCCGAGGACCGCCAGCGCTTCCACGACATGATCCAGCGGCTCGAGCTCAACCAGCCGGCGGGAGCCACCGCGTCGACCCGGGAGCAGGTCTTCGAGGCCGCCGCCAAGGTCGGCTACCCCCTGGTGACCCGCCCCAGTTTCGTTCTCGGCGGGCGGGCAATGGAGATCGTCCGCGACGAGCCCTCGCTGTCGAGCTATCTCGAAAAGAGCCACGTCCAGTACTCGGCCGGAGCACCGCTCCTCCTCGACCACTATCTCGACAACGCGATCGAATGCGACGTGGACGCCATCTGCGACGGAGAGGACGTCTACGTCGCGGGGGTCCTCGAACACATCGAGGAAGCCGGTGTCCATTCGGGCGACAGCGCCTGTTCGATCCCGCCCTACACCCTCGGCGCGGAGATCATCGACGAACTCAAGCGCCAGACCCGCGCCCTGGCCCTCGACCTCGGCGTAAAGGGGCTGATGAATGTTCAGTACGCGATCAAGGAAGGCAAGGTCTACCTGATCGAGGTGAACCCGCGGGCATCGCGGACAGCCCCATTCGTGGCCAAGGCGACGGGGGTTCCCCTCGCACGGATCGGTGCGCGGGTGATGGCGGGCGCCAGGCTTTCCGAGTTCAACCTTCAGCACCGGGACATCCGGCACACGGCAGTGAAGGAAGTCGTCTTCCCCTTCTCGCGCTTTCCCGGCGTCGATACGGTGCTCGGCCCCGAAATGCGCTCGACCGGCGAGGTCATGGGCATCGACGAGGACTTCGACAAGGCCCGGGCCAAGTCGCTGATTGCCGCGGGCACCCGTGTGCCCCTCGAGGGCTGCGTCTTCATCTCGGTCAAGGACCAGGACAAGGTCGGCATCACCGACGCCGCGCGGCGGCTGGTGGAACTCGGCTTCTCCCTCATCGCCACCGGCGGCACCCAGGAATGGCTGGACCGGCAGGGCCTGCCCGTCCGGCGGATCAACAAGGTTCTCGAAGGCCAGCCCCATATCGTCGACGAGCTGATCAACGGGACCGTGCAGATGATCTTCAACACTACCGAAACGGCCCAGTCGATCGCCGACAGCCGCTCGATCAGGACAACGGCGCTGCAACGCCGCATCCCCTGCATCACCACCCTGAACGGAGCCCATGCGGCGGTGCGGGCGATCGAGGCGCTGCGCAGGGGTGGCCTTGAAGTCACGCCCTTGCAGTCTTACAACCGCTGATCCCCCAACGCGACATGCCGCCTTCTGCGCGGCGCGGAGTCACCCGACCCATGGACAAGTTTCCCATGACCAAAGCCGGCTTTGAAAAGCTGGAAGCGGACATCAAGCATCTCAAGAGCGTGGAACGGCCTGCGATCATCCAGGCCATTTCCGAAGCGCGCGCCCACGGAGACCTCTCCGAAAACGCCGAGTACCACGCCGCGAAAGAACGCCAGTCCTGGATCGAAGGGCAGGTCCTCGACCTTGAGGACAAGCATTCTCGCGCGCAAGTGATCGATGTTTCGACCCTTTCGGGCCCGAGCGTGAAGTTCGGCGCAACGGTGACCCTGATCGACGAGGACAGCGAGGAAGAGAAACGCTACCAGATCGTCGGCGAACTCGAGGCGGACCTGAAACAGGGGCGGATTTCCATCTCCTCGCCCATCGCCCGCGCCCTGATCGGCAAGGAAGAAGGCGATACCGTCGAAGTGGCGGCCCCGGGCGGCAGCCGGGTCTACGAGATCGGCAAGGTCGAGTATATCTGACCGCGGCAGGTTCCGGGCGGTTGATTTGCGCCCGCCGCGACCCAGTTAACCTCCTGTCATCCGACAGGAGGTTTTTCATGCCGCAGCTCGTCCGCACCGCAATTGCCGCTGCGCTCCTGTCCGGAACGGCGCTTGCCCAGGGCCCGTCCGACCGCCTCGCCATCATCGAGACCGCCAACGCCCTCGACGCGGCCATCGACGCCAAGGACTGGAAGGAAGCAGGAACGCTCTTTACCGAGACGATCGACTTCCGCTACGGCGAGGTCGATCCCGAGGAAATGCTTTCGGCCGATCTCGTCACCATGTGGTCGCAGAACCTCTACGCCGAAAAGGCGAGCTTCCACCTCAGGGGCGGGCATCTCGTCACCTTCACGGGCGAGGACGAGGCCGAGATCCGCTCGAAAGCCTATGCGATAAACAAGCTCGCAGATTTCGACGGCGGTGATCTCTGGGAAGTCTGGGGCGACTATATCTACAGGATGCAGAGGACCGAGGAAGGTTGGCGGATCGCAAGCTTCGCCTTCGAGCCGGTGCACGAGCGGGGCAATGACCGGATCCCGAGCCACCGCCCCTGACCGTCAGTCCTCCGAATATCGGTTCACGATCGGGTAACGCCGGTCACGGCCGAAATACTTGGTCGAGATCTTAGGCCCCGGCGCGGATTGCCGCCTCTTGTACTCCGCGCGGTAGAGCATGCCCTGCACCCGGCGCACCAGCGCCTCGTCATGGCCTTCCGCAACGATCGCGTGCAGGGACGCTTCGTCCTCGACGAAGCCGCGCAGGATCGCATCGAGGATGTCGTAGGGAGGCAGGCTGTCATCGTCGCGCTGGTTGTCGCGAAGCTCCGCCGAAGGCGGCTTGTCGATGATGGCCTCGGGAATGACCGTACCCGCAGGCCCGAGACCGCCCGAAGGCACATCCCCGTTCCGCCAGCGGCAGAGGCTGAACACCCTCGTCTTGTAGACATCCTTGAGCGGATTGTAGGCGCCGTTCATGTCGCCGTAGAGGGTGGCATACCCCACCGCCATTTCCGACTTGTTCCCAGTCGTGAGCATCAGTGAGCCGAGCTTGTTCGATATCGCCATGAGTGCGGTCCCGCGGATGCGGGACTGGAGATTCTCTTCGGTGAGATCGGGTTCGCGCCCGGCGAAGACTTCGGACAGCATGCCTGTCATCGCCTCGACCGCCGGCTCGATGGCCACGGTATCAAGCCGGACGCCGAGAGCCCGCGCGAGGTCCTCCGCGTCCGACATCGAGCCGGGCGAGGTGTAGCGCGAGGGGAGCCGGACGCAGTGGACATGCCCCGGACCCAGCGCGTCGGCGGCGATCGCCGCGACCAGGGCGCTGTCGATGCCGCCCGAAAGGCCAATGACGACATCGCGGAAGCCCGACTTCAGGACATAGTCGCGGGTGCCGGTCAGGAGAGCCTGGTAGATCAGGGCATCCCCCTCCGGCCATGCGGCCGAGGCTTCCTCCCCGAAGCGGCAGCCGCCGGGTGTGCGCTCGAGGACGAGTTCGAGGACAGCCTCCTCGAAAAGGGGCATGCGCCCGACCATCCGGTCATCCTGAATGGCAAAGCTGCCCCCGTCGAAGACGAGCTCGTCCTGGCCGCCGCACTGGTTGACGAAGACCACGGCGAGCCCGGTCTCCCGGGCCCGCGCTTCGGCCTGGAACTGCCGTTCGCCGTGCACGGTCTTGCGGAATGGCGATCCATGGGGAACGACGAGGACATCAGCGCCCTGAGCCTTGAGGTCGGAGGCGGGCGCCCCGAACCACATGTCCTCGCAGACCATGAGGCCGAGCTGGAAGCCGCGGAACTCGACGGGGGCGGGTGCCGGGCCGGGCTTGAACGTCCTCGGCTCGTCGAAAGGGCCGTAATTGGGAAGGCAGACCTTGCGGCTCACCGCCTTGATCTCACCCCCGTCGAGAAGGAGGAGGGCGTTGAAGGGCCGCGGGCTCGCATGGTCATCATCGGGCCACGGAGAGCCCACGACCAGGGCGGGACCGTCATCCTCCGCGGTGAGACGGGCAAGCTCCTCCACCGAACGCTGGCAGGCGCGGACATAGGCTTCGCGCAGGACAAGATCCTCGGGCGGGTAGCCAGAGATGCAAAGCTCCGGGCAGACCATGAGATCCGCACCCCTCGCCTCGGCCCGCGCCCTGGCGATCCGTTGCCGGTTCCCCTCGAGGTCGCCGACCGTCGGGTTCATCTGGAAGATGGCGAGGCGGAGGCTCTCAGCGCCCACGGATCGCCTCCTCGATCATCAGGGCCATGGCGAGAGCGCGCCGCCCCGCATGGCCCGGAACCTTGGGACTGATCCCCTGCTCGACCGCGTCGATGAAGCTTTCGGTACCGAAACCCAGCGGGTCCTTCAGGGCCATGGGCCGGTTCTCGGCTTCGAAGCTCGCCGCAACCTCCGTGTTCGTGGAGTTGTGGACGCGGCGGCCGAGAAAATCGAGCTGCACTTCGCCGTCGGCATAGGTGAGAAGAAGGTCGCGCACCGGATCGTCTTCGAGACGCGAGGCGGTGAGCCTCGCCTCGACACCGCCGAGGATGAGCCGCACGTCGGCGAAGTCGGCATGGTCCGATTTCTCGGACCGCGCTTCGGCACTCAGGATCTGGGCGTCCGCCCGGCCCGTGAGCTGGGCCAGGAGGTCGAGATCATGGATCATCAGGTCGAGGACGACGGAGACATCACCGGCCCGGGGGCTGTAGCGGTTGAGCCGGCGCGAACGGACCGACCGGGGGACACCCCTGTCGAGAAGCCCGAAGGCGTCGGCGACGTAGCGCTCCTGGTGCCCCACCTGCAGGACCACGCCCGCCTCCTCGGCGGCGTCGATCAGGGCGTCGGCCTCGTCCGTCCGCATGGCGATCGGCTTCTCCACGAGCACGTGCTTGCCCGCCGCGATCGCCTGTCGTGCAAGCCCGGCATGGCTGGTCGCGGGGGTTGCGATCGTCAGGATGTCGATGGCGGAGAGGAAGCCGGCGAAGTCATCGAAGCCCCGGGCGCCGTGTTCGGCGGCCCTGTCCTTCGCCTTGGACAGATCGTGGTCATAGATCGCGACCAGCTCCGCGCGCGCGCTCTCGGCGTATTTGTTGGCGTGGTACCCGCCGAAAACCCCCGCGCCTGCAACACCCGCTCGCATCATGATCTCGCCCTCGCTTTGACGTCCGTTCGGGACCGCCCTTGCGGCGCGGGCCCAAGCCCACCCATGCTGCCAAGCCGCCTCCTGTGCAAGGCCGTGGGCCCGGGCCGCCCCATTTTCGCCTCAATTCCGCCTTTTCTTCGCCCGGTTCGCCTGAGAGGTTCGCTGTTGGGTGGATAATGGTGGAGATAGGGATGCGGATGGCACTTCCGAATCCGTGGTCGTGCGGGGATTCCTGGGACGACGCGATATCGCCGCTGCGCTTTGCGCTGCGGGCACTGACACATGACGGGGTCCGCATGAACCCCTTCGCACGGCCCCTGCCGTGCCCCGTGGCGGACGCCCGGCACACCGCCAAGATCCTCAGGATTTTCTGAGCCCCATCAAGCTTGTGGGAAGAGGGGTGCGGAACCCTTGGGCGCGACGGGGCAAGAGGCTATGAGCTCCACCAGACCAAGGAGCCGCGCCATGAACGCAGAGCCGCAATTTCACAGGGCCAGCCAGAAACCCGGCGAGGATTACACCATCCCGCAGGACTGGGAGAGCTACACCGACGAGGAACACGCCACCTGGGACACCCTCTACAAGCGCCTGATGAAGGTGCTGCCCGGGCGGGCGGACGATGCCTTCATCGAGGGGCTCAAGGCCCTGGACCTCGGGAAAGGCGGCATCCCGCATTTCGAGCGCATGTCGGACGAGCTCGAAGCGTTGACCGGCTGGCGGGTGGTCGCGGTCCCGGGGCTTGTCCCCGACGAGGTCTTCTTCGACCATCTCGCGAACCGGCGGTTCCCGGCGGGGAACTTCATCCGCAAGCCCGACCAGCTCGACTACATCCAGGAGCCCGACGTCTTCCACGACGTCTTCGGCCACGTGCCGATGCTCTCGAACCCGGTCTTCGGCGACTACATGCAGGCCTACGGACAGGGCGGCCTGTCGAGCCTCAAGTCGGGCTGCCTCAAGAACCTCGCCGCGCTCTACTGGTACACGGTCGAGTTCGGCCTGATCCGGCACAGCGACGACACCAGGATCTACGGCGCTGGCATCGTGTCGAGCCCGGCGGAGAGCCGGTTCAGCGTGGAGGACCCCTCCCCCAACCGCATCGGCTACGACACCGAACGCCTGCTGCGGACGGCCTACCGCATCGACGACTTCCAGCAGACCTACTTCGTCATCGACAGCTACGAGGACCTCCTCGAGAAGACGCTGAACACGGACTTCGCCCCGATCTACGCCAAGCTGCGGGGCGAGGGCGCGGCGGACCGGTACGATCACGAGCCCGAGGACGTTCTGAGCACGGACGAGGTCCTGCACCGCGGCACGCAAGCCTACGCCCGAGCCGGGGGGCGGAAGGCGCGGGGCTGAGCGTGCCCGCCTGGCCCGGCGAAGCGAACCGGTTCCTCGCCGTCCGCCTCTCCCCGGGCGACGACCTGCGCGAGGCCCTCAGCGCCGCCTTCGAGGCGGAAGGTGGGACGGCGGGCTTCGTAGCCGCCTGCGTCGGCAGCCTTTCCCGCGCCGCCCTGCGCTACGCCGGCCGAGAGGAGGAGGCGATCGCGGAAGGCCCCTTCGAGATCGTCACCCTCTCCGGCACCTTCGGCCCCGACGGTTGCCACCTTCACGTGGCGGTCTCGGACCAGGAGGGAAGGATGACCGGCGGCCACGTCCTGCCGGGCTGCATGGTGCGCACGACGGCGGAGGTGGTCCTGGGCCTGACGAGCGCGGTGCGGTTCGGACGGGAGGTCGACGCGGAGACCGGCTACGCGGAGCTGACCATCACGAGCGCCGAAGGCTGAGCGGACCGCCTCTCAGCGCTGGATGTTGCCCTCGCGCCTGATCTTCTTCTGCACCTGCAAGAGCCCGTAG
>CAZAFU010000054.1:0-17863 GCA_964484475.1 uncultured Caulobacterales bacterium
CCGCAGGCGTCCTCACCGTCTCCGCCGTCGCCTACGGCATCAGGGCGATGATCCTCTAGGTGTCCCGCGAGGCACTGGCCTTCGCCCGCGCCATGACTTCCCTCAGGGCGCGGTTGGGGAAGCGGCGGGACATGGTGATCGCGTAGAAGCTCTCCATGATGCCCGGCAGGATCCTGATCTGCACCAGCCGGCCTGAGGACAGCTCGTCCTTCACCACGATGGGCGGGACCACGGCGAGGGCGACCTCCTCCCGCGCGATCACCCGCAGGAGCGCCATGTCGTCGACTTCCGCCAGGATATTGGGCGTGATCTCGAATTCCTCGATCATGGCGTCGAAATCGATCCGGATACTGCTCTCGACCGACGGGATGATCAGGGGTTCTTCCGAAAGAAGGGCCTTCAGCGGTTTCCGTGTTCCCTTGAAGGAGGCAGGCCCCACAAGGCTGACGCCCTGTTCGGCGAGGCGGTGCACGAGCCACGGGCTGTCCACGCTCCCCTGGGGAATGCGATCGGTAAGGGCGACGTCGAGCTTCTGGGCCTGCAGCAGCTGCACCAGGTCATCGAGGCTTCCCGACCTCACCGAGAATGGAGCAGGGGGATCATCGAGCAGCGGTCTGAGGAACGTCATCTGGAAGTTTCGCGACAGGGTCGACAGGGCCCCCACGCGAAGCCGTTGCCCCTTGGCTTCGTCCCTTTGCAGGAGGGTGTCGAGAAGCTCCTCGCCGGTGCTGAAGATGATGTCCGCATGGTCGAGGGCGATGGCGCCGGCCTCGGTGAGCACGAGCTGCTTGCCCCGCCGCTCGAAGAGCTTCTGGCCGAGCCGTTCCTCCAGCTTCTTGATCTGGAAGGACAGGGCCGACTGCGACACGTTCAGCTTCTCCGCCGTCCGTGTGAGGTTCCCGTCATGGGCGACGGCCCAGAAGTAGCGCAGGTGATGATAGTTGAGCGACGACATAACGTTCTTTCAGACAGAATGATCCCATAACATCATTGAATTATATTGACGATGCGCATCGCGGTAAGGGCAGCCGGAGTTTGCAGACCGGAGACGTCCATGATTCCCACCGTCCTGATCGGCTGGACCCCCGCTATCGTCGCGGGACTTCTGATCGCAGCGTCGATATCGGCCACCAGCCGGCGGCAGGCCCGCGGCACGGATCGCCCCGTGGCCTTCCTGTCGATCGGCGCGCTCGTCCTCGCCCTGGTGGGTGTCGCTCTCCACGTCGTATCGAGCAGCGGACCGGTGATCGATCCCACGGGCCTTTTCAGGCTCGATGCCCTCTCGGCGGTGATGATGCTGCTGATCGCATTTCTCGGGGCGGTGATCCTGCGGTTCACCCAGAACTATCTCGACGGTGACCCGCGGCGGCCGCTGTTCATGGCCCGCCTCTCCCAGGCCCTTGCGGCGGTTGCGATCCTCGTGACCACGAACAATCTGGTCCTCTTCTTCGTCGCGTGGGTGGCGACGAGCATCCTCCTTCACGGGCTGCTGCTCTTTCACCCCGAGCGGCCCCGGGCCGTGGTCGCGGCGCGGAAGAAGTTCATCTTCGCCCGGATCGGTGATTTCTGTCTTCTGGCGGGTCTCGCCATCCTCGCGTTGTCCTTCGATACCCTCTCCGTCGGCGGTGTGATCGAGGCGGCCTCCACCTCCACGGCCACTCCCGGTATCGTCGCGGCGAGCCTGCTTCTCGCCGTCGCCGCCATCCTGAAATGCGCGCAGTTCCCGAGCCATGGCTGGCTGACCGAGGTGATGGAGACACCGACCCCGGTGTCGGCGCTGCTTCACGCAGGGATCATCAATGCGGGCGGTTTCCTTCTCATCCGCTTTTCCGAGGTCGTGGTCCTGAGCCCGGGTGTCCTTGCGCTGCTGATCGTGGTCGGCGGCTTCTCGGCTCTCTTCGGCGCCGTGGCGATGCTGCCGCAGACCACGGTGAAGGGGAGCCTCGCCCATTCCACCATCGCGCAGATGGGGTTCATGCTGTTCCAGTGCGGGCTGGGTGTTTTCAGCGCGGCGGCGCTGCACCTCGTTGCCCACTCGCTTTACAAGGCGCATGCTTTCCTCTCCTCCGGCCGGGCCGTCTCCTCGGTCGCTGCGCGGGCTCCCACCTCACCGCCCAGCATGGCCATCGTCTTCGGCGGTCTCGTCCTCTCACTGACGGTCTATCTCGGTGTCGGTGCGCTCTTCCCCGAAGGCCCCGCGAAGAGCGAAGCCATCATGACCCTCGGGGCCATCTTCATCGCCGGCCTTTTCGTCTATGCGGCTTCCGCCGCGCGAGCATCGCAGGCCATCACCATTGCGCTTCTCGTGACGTTCGCCAGCTCCTTCGCCTATCACGGACTGCAGGCGGCATCGGCGACGGTCCTCGCCGGTGTGATCCCCCCCATTCCGGAACCGGATCTCTTCTCCCGCCTGGTGATGGTCCTCGCGGTCCTCAGCTTCGTCCTCGTGGCGATCGCCCAGAGCGGGGTCATCTCCGTCAACGAGGGGCTCGCCGGACGCCTCTATGTCCACCTTGGGAGGGGGCTTTACGCGAACGCCCTCAACGACCGGATCATCGGCGCCCTGCGCCTCAGGAAAATGGTGTAACCCATGAACCTCGACGTCATGAACAGCGAAACCTTCGATAACGATGCGCCTGCCCCCACGACGACCGCAGGGGCAGAGCATCCTTCCTCCGACCGGATCGCGGAGGCGGCCCTTACCGCCTGCAAGCGCATCGCGCCGGTCTGGCCGCTCGCGGATTTCGTCGCGGTGAACCCGATGCAGGGCCATTCGTCCGAACCCTTCGGACAGGCCAGCGCCGGTTTGCGGGATATCCTGGGGCAGGATCTCCTGATGCCGCGGGCCTATTACCGCGAGGCCCATGAGCGTGGGCTCTTCACCGAGGACCACCTCGCCGCAGCGCTCGCCGAGCTCGAGGGGGCGGGCTTCTCCTCCCCCGGGGATGTCCGGGGCGCGCTTGCGGACAATGCCATGCCGACCGACGCCGTGCCGACATTTGCCGACAGGGTCTCGGAAGGCCTGGGCCAGGACTGGTCGTCATTCGTCGTCGACCAGATCACCTTCTGGGCCGGTGGCTATTTCGACAAGGGGCAGGCGCTCTGGCGGAACCCCTGGGCCGGGAAAACGCCGTACGCGGCATGGAAGGCGCAGGCTTCCCTCGACCGCTCGCCGGAGATCGCAGGGCTCTTGAACTTCCGTGACTTCGTTGCGGGCCTGCCCGATGATCCCCGTGAGGTCCTTTGCCGGGCTGTCTTCAGGCTGCAACTTCCGCGTGAGGTCTGGACAGGGTACTTCCACCGCCTCCTTGCCACGATCGGTGGATGGGCCGGACACCTCCGCTACCGTGGCTGGCAGGGGGAGCTGGCCGGGGAAGAGCCCACCGCCATGCTCGACATCCTCGCCATCCGCGCGGCCTACGATCTCGCCCTTTTCGAGCACGCCGATCATGCCGGCCTCGCCCCCGTATGGCGGCGCGATCTCTGGGAAGCCTTCGCTGTCCCCCAACCCTCCGGCACAACGGGTCCGGAGGATGTCGCGCAGCGCGCACTCGAACTGGCCTACAAAGACAAGCTCCTCGGCGATATCGGAAGGGCCGCTGCCGCCGAAGCCCTGCGCGGGGCGCCGGTCAGGCCGTCCGTGCAGGCAGTTTTCTGTATCGATGTCCGCTCGGAGCGGTTCAGGCGAAACCTCGAAAGCGTCGACAACTCAATCAGGACCTACGGGTTTGCGGGCTTTTTCGGCCTCCCGATCGCCATCAGCAAGGTGGACGGGGCCGAGGCCCAGGCGCAGTGCCCGGTTCTTCTGACCCCCCAGCATGTCCTGCACGAGAGCTGTTCGGACAGTGACCGCGATGCCATCCTTACGCGGAAGGCGGCCCTTGCCTCATGGAAGCGGTTCAAGAACGCCGCCGTTTCGTCCTTCTCCTTCGTCGAGGCGATGGGCCTCGGTTTCCTCGGCGCCCTCCTGCGCGACAGTGCGTCGAGGCCCGCGCCGGAAGGGCGGCGGGCGGGGCCTCTCTCGCTTTCCGAAGGCACCGGCGGGCTCACCCACGAACAGATGGTTGCCTATGCCGAGAGCATGCTCGCGGGGATGTCCCTCGGCGAGGGGCTCGCGCGCATCGTCCTTCTCGCGGGCCACGGCTCCACGACCACGAACAATCCTTACGCGTCGGGTCTCGACTGCGGTGCATGCGGCGGTCACGCGGGTGACAGCAACGCCCGGGCGGCAGCTGCCATCCTTAACGACCCCGGCGTCCGCAAAGCGCTGGCGGAGAAGGGCAGGGCCGTTCCGGACGACACGGTCTTCCTCGCGGGCCTCCACGATACGGTCACTGACGAGCTGGCAATACTGGAAGGCGAAGCGGTCCCCGCCGGCCATGCGGACGATCTTGCGGATCTCGTCAGGAAACTCGAACAGGCGGGATACCTCACCCGCCGCGAGCGGGCCGTGGAGCTTGCCATCGGTACCACCGAAAACACCTGCGACGAGGTCAGGCGGCGGAGCGCCGACTGGTCGCAGGTGCGGCCCGAATGGGGTCTTGCGGGCTGTGCCTCCTTCATCGTCGCGCCGCGTGAGCGGACTTCGCAGGTCGATCTTGCGGGCCGGGCCTTCCTTCACTCCTATGACTGGCGCGCCGATGAGGACAACAGCCTGCTCGAGCTGATCATGACCGCGCCTCTGGTCGTCGGCAGCTGGATCAACCTTCAGTACTACGCGTCCGTGGTGAACAACACCGCATACGGATCGGGCGACAAGACCCTCCACAACGTGGTCGGCGGGTTCGGCATTCTCGAAGGCAATGGCGGTGACCTGAGGAGCTGGCTCCCCCTGCAATCGGTCCATGACGGTGAGAAGCCCTACCACGTGCCCCTGCGGCTCGCCGCGCTTATCGAGGCGCCCGCCGAAAGGATCGATGCCGTCCTGACCAAGCATTCCCATGTCGCGGATCTCTTCGACAACGGGTGGCTCAGCCTCATCGCGATCGAAGACGAAGGCCGGAACTTCCTGCGCTACCACGCCATTGGCTCCTGGGAGCGTGTCGAAACCCCTGACCGCATCACCACACGGAAGGACGCAGCATGACCCTCTCACCGAGGCTGCAGCAGCTCGAAAGCGAAGCCATCCACATCATCCGCGACGGATATGCCGAAGCAGAGAATCCAGTCGTCCTTTTCTCCGCCGGCAAGGATTCCACCGTCCTCGCCCAGCTGGTGGTGAGCGCCTTCTACCCGGCGCCCCCGCCCATTCCGCTGCTGCATATCGATTCCACCTGGGAGTTCCGTGAGCTGCTCGCTTTCCGTGATCGGTTCGCCGAGGAGAACGGCTTCGAACTGGTCGTCTACCGCAACGAGGAAGGGGCGGCGCAGGGCCTCAATCCATTCGACCACGGAGACGTCTACACCACCGTGATGCGGACCGAGGCGCTGAAGCAGGCTCTCGACCGCGGCAGGTACGATGTCATCTTCGGCGGGGCGCGCCGCGACGAAGAAGCCTCCCGTGCCAAGGAGAGGATCGTCTCGGTCAGGACCGAAGGGCATGGCTGGGAGCCACGCCAGCAGCGGCCTGAATTGTGGTCGATCTACAACTGGCGGCTCTCGGAGGGGAACACGATCCGGGCGTTCCCCCTGTCGAACTGGACCGAAGACGACCTGTGGTCCTACATCATGGCCAAGAACATCGCCCTTGCACCGCTTTACTACTCCGCACCGAGAACGGTTGTCGAGCGGGACGGTGCCTACATCGTTGTCGATGACGAACGGCGGATGCGCCTGTCGAAGAACGAGGTCACGACCACGAAGGAGGTCCGCTTCCGGTCGCTGGGCTGCTGGCCCGTGACTGCGGCAATCGAGTCCGTGGCGGTCAACAATGCCGAGATCGCATTCGAGACCATGACCGCTTCGGTGTCCGAGCGGCGGGGTCGGGTCAGCGATTCCGGTTCTCTCGAGGCCCAGAAGCGCCAGGGGTATTTCTGAAAAACTATCCCGTATGAGCTGCGCCTGGGGGTGGCGGCAATTCTGACCCCTGCGCTAGGATATCCTCAGCCGTCCCGTGGAGATCCAGTGTGTCCGATGTGATCAGCGCCGTCATCCGTGAAGACCAGCCGGCGGAGCAGGCAGGGCAGCCGATCCTCGTCGCCTGTACCAACAGCGAACGTGGCCGAAGGGCGCTCGCCGCCGCGGCCCGCCTGGCATCGGCCGGGCAGAGAAAGCTCTTCGCCTATCAGGTCCTGACCCGCGCGGAGTTCAAGGCCGATGCCGAGGAAAGCCTCAAGGAACTTGCGTCCGAGGTGCGGGCGGTCGCGGGAACGGAGGGCGGCGGATGCGTCGCGGAAGTGGCCGCCTATCGCGGGCATTACGACGATGACGAGTTCGGGCGCGCCGTCTGCCTGGTCGACGCGGCGACCGAGCGGCAAGCCGATCTGATCGTTTCAGGCACGCAGAACAGGAGCGGGGGATCGAAACCGGTCTCGGGCACGATGACCCAGCGCCTCCTCCAGCACCTTCCGTGCCCGCTTCTCATCGCCGCCAACGAACCCCCGCGCCCCTACCGCCAGGTGCTCGTCGCCATCGATTTTTCTGCCGTCTCGTTCGCTCTCGTGAAAGCCGCGGCAGAACTGGCGCCCCATGCGGACATCCACCTCATCCACGTGACCGATGGCCCGGAAGGCCATGGCCGCGAGGAGACCGCGGATCTCGAAAAACTCATCGAAACGGTGGCGAAGGGAGCGACATCGGACGGCAATGGCGGAAGCGTGCCGCGCCGGTTCGTCCCCAAGGTGATCGTGGGATCCCCCGGGAAGGCCATCTCCGACGCCGTGGATGCCCTGAAGCCCGATCTCCTCGTTCTTGGAACGAAAGGCCGGACGGGCCTTGCGCGTATGCTCCTCGGCAGCGTCGCCGCACGGTTCGTCGACGAGCCGCCTTGCGACCTGCTGGTTCTGCGCAGTCCCCGCTAGGCGGACGCGGGCGGCAGGGAACCTTTCGGCGCGTCAGGCCATTTCAGACTCATGGTCGCGCGCGCTTACTGGAAGGGCTATCTCCGCCTCTCGCTCGTCAATATCGGGGTCGAGCTTTACAGTGCGTCGACCAGTTCGAGCCGGCTGAGGCTCCACCAGATCCACGAACCCACCGGCAAACGCATCCGCTACCAGAAGGTGGCCGAGGGCGTCGGCCCGGTCGACAAGGACGAGATCGTCAAGGGTTTCGAGACCGATGGCGGCAAGCACGTGATCCTCAAGCCCGAGGAGCTCGACGAGATCAAGCTCGAGAGCAAATCGACCATCGACCTCGTGCAGTTCGTCGAGCACTGCGAGATCGACCCGCGCTATTTCGAGAAGCCCTATTACGTCGTGCCCCGCAACGAGGACGTGGCCGCGGAAGGGTTCGCCGTCCTCCGCGAAGCCCTGCGGCAGTCCGGCAAGGTTGCCCTGGGCCAGATGGCGGCGCGCGGCAGGGATTACGTTGTGGCAATCCGTCCGTGCGGGGACGGCCTTCTCCTCGAAACCCTGCGCTATGCTGACGAAATTCGCGAGAGCGACAGGTTCTTCGAGGACATCCCCGATATCACGCCTGACAAGGAGATGCTCTCCTTGGCGAGCGAGCTGATCGAGCGCAAGGAGGGTCCCTTCGAGGCCGACGCCTTCAAATCGCAGTATTCCGAGGCCCTCCGTGACCTGATCGAGGAGAAGCGCAAGGAAGGCTCGGTCAAGGAGGCGGATGAGAGCGGCGGCGGCAGCGGAACCGGCGGCGGCGAGGTCGTGGACCTCATGGCCGCGCTCAAGAAATCCGTCGGCCAGGGCAAGAAGAAAGGCCGGAAGAGCACGAAGAAGTCGAGCGCCGCGTGATGGCGGCGTCTGCGAAGAAGCTTCTCGAAACCTACCGGAAGAAAAGGGACTTCGCCTCGACGCCCGAGCCTTCCGGCGACGAGACGCAGGAAAGCGGGCAGCGCTACGTCATCCAGAAGCACGCTGCCACCCGGCTGCACTACGACTTCAGGCTCGAGCTCGGCGGCGTCCTGAAAAGCTGGGCCGTCACCAAGGGGCCGAGTCTCGATCCCTCCGAGAAACGCCTCGCGGTGCAGACCGAAGACCATCCCCTCGGCTATGAAAGCTTCGAGGGCGTCATACCCGAAGGCTACGGTGCAGGCACTGTCATGCTCTGGGATGAGGGAACCTGGGAGCCCCAGGGCGACGACCCGGAGAAGGAGCTTGCTGACGGCCAGCTCAAGGTCATCCTCCACGGCAGGCGCCTGAAGGGGGGCTGGGCGCTCATCCTGATGAAGAACCGCTCCAGCAAGGGGCGCAAGAACTGGCTCCTCGTCAAGGAGCGGGACGAGGAAGCGGAGGACGAAGGCGATGTCCTCGAGGAATTCACGTCCAGCGTGACCACCGGGCGTTCGCTCGAGGAGATCGCGGAGCCCTCGGGGGAGGGAAACCTTCCTCCCTTCGTCGAGCCGCAGCTCGCCAAACTCGAAGACCAGCCTCCCGAAGGGGCGGACTGGCTGCACGAGATCAAGTATGACGGCTACCGCATCCAGGCACGCAAGGCCGGCGACCGGGTCGAGCTGACGACCCGCAACGGAAAGAACTGGACGGCGCGTTATCCCGTGATCGCCGATGCGATCCGCGCCCTCGGCCCGGGCAGCCTCGCCATCGACGGCGAGCTCGTGGCGGTGGACGACGAGGGGCAGAGCCGCTTCGAGCTTCTCCAGAACACCGGGACGGGCGATCCCACGCTGGTCTACTACGCCTTCGACCTCCTGAGCCTCGAAGGGGAGGACCAGACGCCGAAGCCGCTCCGCCAACGGAAGGAGCGCCTCGCTGAGGTCGTCGGAGACGACAGGATCCTGCGTTACAGCGACCATGTCGAGGGCGAAGGCGAGGAAGTGATCGCCAGGGCCTGCTCCATGCGCCTCGAAGGGATCATCTCCAAGAAGGCTGACGCATCCTACCGGAGCGGGCGGGGTTCGGGATGGATCAAATCCAAATGCATCGGCAATGACGAGTTCGTGGTCGGAGGGTTCAGGAGCTCGGACAAGAAGGGCCGCCCCTTCGCCTCGCTTCTGGTTGGTGAGTTCGTGGACGGAGTCCTCGAATATCGTGGCCGTGTGGGGACGGGCTTTGACGAGAGCGACCTTGAAGATCTCGCGGCGCTGATGAAGCCGCTGCGCCGGGACGAAGCTCCGTTCCGCGACCTGCCTTCCGATGCCAAGCGTGACGCGGTGTGGGTCGAGCCGAAACTCGTCGCGCAGGTGGCCTATACCGAGAAGACGAAGGCCGGCCTTCTGCGTCATCCAAGCTTTCTCGGCCTGCGCGAAGACAAGGAGCCGGACGAGGTGACTGCGCCAACCGGACAGGAAAAGAAGGACGGGACCGTTTCGGGGGTCAGGCTGACCAGCCCCGACCGTGTCCTTTTCGATACCCAAGGCATCACCAAGCGGGATCTTGCGACCTACATGGCTGAGATGGCCGAGCATATTCTTCCGTTTACGAAAGATCGACCCATCAGCCTCGTCCGCTGTCCTGCCGGCCGAAGCGACGAGTGCTTTTTCCAGAAGCACCGGGGCGCGTCGGTCCCCGACGAAATCGGCGAAACACTGATCGAGGAGAAGGACGGCGAGGAGAAAAGCTATCTTCTGTTCGGCAATGCCGCCGCCCTTGTCGCGGCGGCGCAGATCGGCGCCCTCGAGCTTCACGGCTGGGGCTCCCGCACGGACAGGATCGAACGGCCCGATCGCCTCGTGATCGATCTGGACCCTGACGAAAAGCTGGACTTCAACGACGTCAGGTCGGCGGCTCGTGAGGTGCGGGAGGTGCTCGAAAGCGCGGGACTTGTCTCCTTCCCCATGCTGACGGGCGGGAAGGGTATCCACGTGGTCGCGCCGCTCGAACGCAGGCGGGGTTGGAACGACGTCAAGGCTGCTGCGAGGGGCCTCGCCCGCAAGCTCTCCGCCGCCGCGCCGGACCGCTATGTCGCGGAGGCGGCGAAGGCAAAGCGCGGGGGACGGATCTTCCTCGACTGGATGCGGAACCAGCGCGGCGCCACTGCCATCGTTCCCTATTCCCCCCGGGCCAGGAAAGGCGCCCCCGTCGCAACGCCGATCAGGTGGGACGAGCTTTCGGGGATTGCCAGCGCTTCGCGCTACTCCATCGCGACCATCCGCACCCGCCTCGGCCAGCTTTCCGATGACCCGTGGCGGGAGTATCACGACGTCCGCCAGTCCATCACCGACGGCCTGCTCGATTTCCTCACCGACGGCTGAGCCGCGGGGCCACACATCTTTGTAATCAGTCCCCGCAGGAGTCGCCCCTGCGCAGCTTTCCACTAATCTATGCCGCAGCCGCTACGGCGCGGGAAGGAATTCGGGATGTCGTCTTGTTCTAAGGGTGTGTCGGTCCTGCTCCTTCTGGGTTTCCTCTGGGCGGGCCCTGCCCAGGCGCAGGATCCCAAGCCCGGTTTTGCCATGAGCGATGTTGCGGCGCGGGCGCAGTCCCTTGCGCGCGAGCCCTATCGTGAACCCACCGACCCGCCGCGAAATGCAGCCGAGCTCGACTATGACAGCTTCCGCCGTATCACCTTCATCGCCGAGCAGGAGGACTTCCGCGCGAGCGACCGGGCACGCCTTCGCTATTTCCCCCGCGGTTCGATCTACACCGATCCGGTGACGATCAACATCATCAGGAACGGCACGCCGACCAGGCGGGACTACTCTCCTTCCGATTTCAGGTTCTACGACCTTCCATTGTCCGAAGAGGACAAGGTCAATCTCGGTTTTGCGGGCTTCCGCCTGACGGCGCCCCTCAACCGGCCGGGCAAGTTCGATGAGGTGCTGAGCTTCTTGGGCGCGAGTTATTTCCGGGCGCTGGGAGCGGGGACTGTCTATGGCACCTCCGCCCGCGGCCTCGCCCTCGGGACCGCTTCCGAGGAGGGAGAGGAGTTCCCGAGATTCACCGAGTTCTGGATCGAGGAGCCAAGGCAGGAGGACCGCTCCATCCGGCTCTTCGCCCTGATGGACAGCCCCAGCCTGACCGGCGCTTTCCGGTTCGACATTCGCCCCGGGGTCGAGACGCGGATGGATGTCGAGGCTGCGATCTTCCCGCGCAGGACCCTGACCCGGGTCGGGGTCGCGCCGCTGTCCTCGATGTTCGAATTCGCTCCGCAGGACCCGCTGACCGCCAAGCGTGATTTCCGGCCGGCCGTGCACGATGCGGAGGGACTGGCCGTTCACCTCGCGAATGGCGAGCGGTTGTGGCGGCCTCTCGTGAACCCGCGCGACGTCGAGATCTCCAGCTTCGCCGAGCGGGTCCCCCAATCCTTCGCCCTCGAGCAGCGCTCGCGCAGCTTCGACGATTATTCCGACCTCGAGGCGCGCTACGAGAGGCGGCCGAGCGTGATCATCGAGCCCGGACCGGGTTGGGAATCCGGCCAGCTCGTCCTGGTGGAAATTCCGACGACAAACGAATTCAACGATAATATCGTTGCCTTCTGGCAACCGAAAGAGCCCTGGGAGAAGGGCGAGCGGCAGGATTTCGGCTACCGGATCACATGGAGCGGCAACACCCGGCCCGCTGCCGTCGCCGCCGTCTCCAAGACCAGGATCGGACGCGAGATCGGGGGCGAGCGCCCGCTCGTCGTCATCGACTTCGAAACCGGTGCGGGCCTGACCCTCGAAGATCTGCGGCCGGAGGTCTCGACGAGCAACGGCTCGGTGAAGAACGTCAACCTGCAACAGGGGGACGGGGAGGGCGCGTTCAGGCTCTCCTTCGTCCTCGATCGCAGTGACACCGCGGCCCCTGCGGAGCTGCGCGCCTTTCTCATGACCGGCGAGGAGCGTGTCAGCGAGACCTGGCTCTACCGCTGGACCGCCCTGTGACGCCGCGCCCGCCCGAGGCGCCCATCGCCATGCCGCGGCAGGCGCTCGGTGCACGGCCTGCGGATGAACGCGGAAAGCCGCGCTCCTCCTTGTGGCGCAAGGCTCTTGTCGGACTGGTCGCGATCGGGATCTCGGCATACTGCACCCGTGAGATGTATCTCGTGCTTTCGGTGGCGGAGATGATTCCCCTCGAATGGGTCCTGCTCGGCCTTTTCGTCGTGAACCTCGCATGGATCGCATTTGCCTTCGCATCGGCGAGCGTGGGTCTGCTGGTGGTCCTTGCACGGAGAGACCGGACAGGGGACGCAAAACCGCCCACCTCAAGGGTGGCGATCCTCTTCCCGGTGTACAACGAGGATGCACGTCAGGTTTTCGCGACCGTGGAGGCGGTCGCTCGTGCCATGGCGCAACGCGCGCCGGGCTCTTTCGAATGCTTCGTCCTCGCCGATACCAATACGCCGGAAGCGGCCCTCGAGGAGGAGGCGGCCTTCGCCGCACTCAAGCGGCGCGAGCCTACTGGCTGCCCGGTCTTCTACCGCAGACGGACGATCAACCATGAACGCAAGTCGGGCAACGTGGCGGACTTCGTGACCCGTTGGGGCGGGCGTTACGATCACATGATCGTCTTCGACGCGGACAGCTACATGGAGGCGGACACCCTCCTCGCCCTCGTCGCGCGGATGGAGGCCGATCCCGAGGCGGGGCTCATCCAGACGATCCCAAGGCTTGTCCAAGGGCAGAGCCTGTTCGCCCGGGCGCAGCAGTTCGCCGCAGCCCTCTACGGCCCCGTCCTCGGGTCGGGGGTCGCGTGGTGGGCCCAGAACGAAGGCAATTTCTGGGGTCATAACGCTATCATCCGGGTACGGGCCTTCGCCGATGCCGCAGGGCTCCCGGTCCTGCCCGGCAAGGCCCCCTTCGGCGGGACCATCATGAGCCATGACTTCATCGAGGCCGCCCTTCTGCGGAAGGCAGGCTGGAAGGTCGTGATCGCTGCCGACCTCGAAGGGTCCTACGAGGAATGCCCGCCTTCGATCGTGGACCTGACGATACGGGACCGCAGGTGGTGCCAGGGCAACCTTCAGCATCTGGGCGTCCTCTTCAGGACCCGCTTCATGAGCTGGACCAACAGGTTGCACCTAGCCATCGGGGTCATGTCCTACCTCGCCGCGCCGCTCTGGATGCTGTTGATCCTCGTCGGGATGGCGCTCTCGCTCCAGGCGCAGTTCCTCAGGCCCGACTATTTCGGTGACGGGGTCAGCCTCTTCCCGCGATGGCCGGTGATCGACAGTGCGAGGGCGTACAGGCTCTTCGGGATCACCATGGGGATCCTGTTCGCGCCCAAGCTCTATGGCCTGATCCACGCTGTCTCCAATCCGCGCTGGCGGCGCAGGGTCGGGGTTGTCCGCTCCTTCTTCGGGGTCCTCGCCGAGACCGTGATTTCTGTACTGATCGCGCCGATCCTGCTCGCCGCGCAGACCGGAGCGGTGCTTTCGATCCTGCTCGGAAGGGACGCGGGCTGGTCGCCGCAGCGGCGGACAGCGGGCGGTTACTCGCTGGGCCAGCTTGTCCGGGTGCATATCAAGACCACCATTCTCGGGATCGTGTTGCTCGGGGCCGCCTTTGCCATCTCGCCGGTCTTCGCCGCATGGCTTTCGCCTGCTGCGCTCGGGATGGTCCTCGCGCCGGTTCTCTCGTGGGTCACGGGCTCCGCGGCGGCGGGGCAGGCTTTCAGGAAAGCGGGCCTCCTCCTCACGCCCGAAGAGCTCCGGACCCCGGATTGTGTCGAGAAGTCAAGGCAGATCGCTTCGAGCAACGCTTACGAGGTTCCGGCGCTGGCCGCGATCATCGCCGACCCCAGGGCTCGGCGGGAGCGGACGCCGTTCGTCGATCCGCACTGGGCGCTCGGTGAGGGCGAGGTCCACCCGCCGCTCGCCATCGCCTCGGCCAAGGCCGCCCGCTATGGCCTGACCGGGGACAGCCTGCACCACCTCGACAAGGCGGAGCGGATGGCACTTCTCAATGACCCCGCAGCTCTCGAGGCCGCCTGCGCTGCCCATGAAAAAGGGGGCGCCATGCTCCCGCATGCCGCCCCCTGATCTTCAGTGTTCCTACTGGCCGAGTTCGTCGGGGAAGGCCGGGGCTTCCTCCGGAACGGTGGGCTCGTAATCGTCGAGCATGTCGAGGGTCTCCTCGATGGCCGCGTTGAGCTGGCTGTCCTCGCCCCGGTTGGTCGCCACGGGGTCGAGTTTGACCTCGATATCCGGGGCCACGCCTTCGTTCTCGATGCTCCATTCCCCATCGACATCGATGAAGCGGAAATAGGGCACCGTGAGGTAGCCGCCGTCGATCAGCGACGGGTTGGCCGAGATCCCGATCAGGCCACCCCATGTACGGGTTCCCATGAGCGTACCCAGCTCCTCCGTGCGGAAAGCGTAGGGTAGGAAGTCACCGCCCGACCCTGCATCCTGGTCGATCAGCATCACCTTCGGCCCGTAATGGGCGCCGCCCGGGGTGGTGAACATCGCACCCTGACGGTCCTTCCAGCTCGAAAGGTAGCTGCGGCCGAGAACGTCGGTCACGTAGTTCGCCGCCTGGCCGCCGCCGTTCGAGCGTTCGTCGATGATGAGGGCGTCCTTGCCCGCCTGGGGGAAGAACATCCGGTTGAAGAGGGTATAGCCCGCGGTGGTGGTGTTCGGCAGGTAGATGTAGCCGACCCGGCCATCGGTCTCCTCGTCGACCCGCTTGCGGTTCTCCTCCACCCACGACCAGAGCCGCATCGCATACTCGTCGCTGACCGGTTCGACGGTGACGGAGCGCAGGTTGCTGCCCGACGGGCTGTCCGCGACGCCGAGGGCGACCTGTTGTCCGGCCGTACCCTGGAGGAGCATGTGGATGTTGCCGTTCTCGCCGATCGGCCGTCCGTTGACGGTGAGGATGTAGTCGCCCTCCTCGACATCGAGACCAGGCTGGGCGAGGGGGGCCTCGATGAACGGGTTCCAGAGCTCGCCGGTATAGATCTTTTCGATCCGGGTGGCGCCGTCCTCGAAACTGAAGTCCGCACCGAGGAGCCCGACACCGGGGCCTTCGCTTCGGTAGACGTCGCCGCCGCCGGTCCGGTTGTGACCGACCTGCATCTCGGCGATCATCTTCACCAGGAGAGAGGTGAGGTCCTCGCGCCGTCCCACATGCTCGAGCAGCGGCTCGTACCGGTCCGCCACGGCCTGCCAGTCGAGCCCGTGAAGTTCTGGGTCGTAGAAGTATCTCGCTTCCATGCGGACGACATCGTTGAAGATCTGCCGCCATTCCTCGCGCGGATCGATCAGCACCCGGAGGCCGGAACGGTCCACGGGCTTCTGGTCGCTGCCATCGCTCTTCGCGGTGATGATCTCGCCGTCACCCTTCGCCGCGATCAGCATCTTGCCATCGCCGGAAAGATCGAAACCGGTCACGCCCTCGAGGACCGTGCTCGTCTCCTTGTCCTCGATGGCATAGCGCATCAGAACGTTCTGCCCGCCATAGGGCGTACCCGGGGGCTGGACGGAGACACCGGGCTGCTCCTGCCTGAGGAACAGGACGTCACCATTCGCTGCGACCTGGAGCTGGGCGTAGGCATCTTCCGCCACCGGCAGGGCGACGATCCGGTCGACGAGGTCTTCCGCGTTCAGATCGGTCTTCGGATCCTCGGTCTTCTCTTCCAGTGCGTCCTTCTTCTCCTGTTCGGTCTCGGGCTCTTCCTCGTCACTTGGTGCGGGCTCGTCGCCTTTCTCCCGCGCGATCGGTGACATGTCCTCCTCGCTCAGGACGGCGACATAGATGCCCGCGCGGTAGGGGCGCTCCTGGCTCGAAAGGTCGAGACCCACCTGGCCCGGGCCTGAATTGGTGGAGGCGGTGAAGTAGAGATACTTCCCGTCGGGGCTGAAGGCCGGAGACCCCGCATCCGCCATGCCGTCGGAAATCGTGTAGGACCGCCGGCCATTCGTGCTCAGATCGAAGAGGACCAGGTCCTGAAGGTGGTTCAGCTTCTCGACCGTTGCGGCCAGCCAGCGCCCGTCCGGGGAAACCGAGACCCCGTAGGAAGCGCGCCTGTCCGCGGTGGTCAGTGTCCGGGTGTTGCCATTGTCTGCGTCGATCAGGCGGAGGTTCAGTTCGTCATCCTCGAAGACGATCCACTTGCCGTCCGGTGTCCAGGCCAGGAGGCTGTGGAAACCCTCCCCGAGGTCGAACTCGTCGGTCTTCGCGGCCGTGTCCCCGCCGAGGATCGAGGACAGGATGCTCCTGCCGCTTTCGCTCCCGGGTTCGGCTTCTCCTGCATAGGTCTGGGGGCGGATGACCAGCCGCTGCTTCTCGCCGTCGTCATGGACATAGGCGATGCGCTGGCCGTCGGGGGACCAGATCGCCGTATAGGCACGGTCCCCGCCCTCCTGGGTGAGGTTGCGGGTCGTCCCCTCATCGAGGGGGATGGTGAAGACATCGCCCCGGGCCGTCAGCAGGGCGCGCTTGCCGGTCTGCGAAAGCCCGATCGAGGTGATCGCTTCGGACGCGTCCTTGAAGCCCGCCTGCGTCTGCGGAAGGTCCGCGCGCAGCGTGATCTCGAGGGGCGTGGTCTCGCCGCTCTCGAGGTCGAAGAGCTTCAGCCGACCTCCCGCTTCGTAGATCACCGTAGCGCCGTGGATGGCGGCTGCGACCGCGTCCCATTCGTCTTCCTCGGTGAGCTGTTCGATCTCGCCGTCCGAATAGCGGTAGAGGTTGAAGCGCTCGTTCTCTCCGCGATCGGACAGGAACAGGACATCCTCGCCGTGCCACATCGGATAGATGTCACTGACGCGGTCGCCCTCGATGCTTTCGACCTCCTCTTCGTCGAGCGTCAGGATGCGGATCGAAGGCGCGGTGCCGCCGCGGTAGCCGTTCCAGCCCGAGGTGCCCCCGAACAGGCCGTTATAGGCCGGGCCGTAATCGATGTAGGCGAGCTTCTCGCCGTTCGCGTCGTAACTGCCCTGGAAATAGCGGGCTTCCATCTGCTTCTCGGGCAGGCCCCCGTCGGTGCCGATGTGATAGAGCTGCATCGAGCGGCCATGATTGGTCTCGCGGTATGAGGCGAAGGCCACCGCGCTCCCGTCCGCAGCCCAGCCGCGCACGTGGTCATTGGTCGGATGATAGGTGAGGCGCTTGGGCTGCCCGCCTTCGGCATCGACCACATAGACATCCCCGTTACCGCCATAGCTCGCGCTGAAGGCGATCATCGAACCGTCCGGCGAGAACACAGGGTCTCGCTCGTCGGCCGGGTCGCTGGTCAGGCGACGGGGGTTGGAGCCGTCGCGGTCCGCGGTCCAGATGTCCCCGGCATAGGTGAAGGCGATGCGGTCCGCCGAAATCGCGGGATCGGCGAGCAGAAGCGTTTCGGCGCTGGCGGTGCTGGCGAGAAGAGCGAGCGTGAGCGCGCCGGTCGTGATGGTCCGGGTCATGGAGTTCCTTCCTCGATCGTTCTGCTTTTTTCGATAAGCGATAACGGTAGTGAACTATCCAAGCAAGGATCGCGCCATGGGCTTGAGCAGCAGCAGCTCCTCGCACGACTAGCGGGGGAGGGCATCGCCGGAGCCAACCCGGACTTTCCCACGCCCCAGCTCGACGGCGCCCGCGAAGGCATCACCCCTGACGCGGCGTTCAGGGAGCCTCCCGTGACGGCCATCCCCACACTGCTCCTCACCGGAACTCTTGACGGAACGACCTATCCCGAAGGCCAGGGGGAAGCGACCCGGGGCCTGACAGATCTCACCCCGGTCCCGATCAAAACGCCGGCCACCGTCTCTTCATAGTATCCCCGGAAGTCACCGAGGTCATCGAGCAGTTCATACGAGGGGACCCGTGCAAAAGCACAGCATAGCCGTCCCCCTCCCGTCATTCACGTAAAGGGTAGGGCCGGCGGGGAATTTTCGGAGTGGCGCACCGGGGAGGATTCGAACCCCCGACCCCCAGATTCGTAGTCTGGTG
>CAZAFU010000055.1:0-17108 GCA_964484475.1 uncultured Caulobacterales bacterium
CCAGTGACCACTCGCGTGTGAAGCGAGTGCTCTACCGCTGAGCTACGCGAGCAACCGGAGCGGCGGCCCATAGCCAAAGGGGCGCAGGGCCGCAAGCCTTAGTTGCGCATCCCTCCTTCGCCGAAGGTCTTGCACTGGAAGCCGCTCGAGCTGACCTCCTTCACGTTGCCCGCGCCACAGGCTTCGATGGCCATGCGGGTCCGGTCCTCGAGGTCGAAATCGTCGAAACCGTGTTCGCCGGCGTCGATCACGCAGCCGGATAGCAGCACCGCCCCGATGGCGGCGGGAATGATGGCGTTCTTCATGCTGGAGTCCCTTCCTCAGCCTTACCGACTAACGATAAGAATGAGGTTACAGGGTTTCAAGGTCAGGCCGCGATCAATCGGTCGACTTCATCCACGAGGTCCCGGAGGTGGAACGGCTTGGAAAGCACTTTCGCATCCTGCGGGGTCCGGTTGGCCGGGTTGAGGGCGACGGCCGCGAAGCCCGTGATGAACATGATCTTCATCGCAGGATCGATGTCCGCGGCACGGCGCGCCAGCTCGATGCCGTCCATCACCGGCATGACGATATCGGTCAGCAGAAGATCGAACTCGCGAAGCTGAAGCTCGTTCAGGGCATCGTCGCCCTGCGAAGCGTCGACGACCACGTGGCCGGCCCTCTCGAGCGCCCGCTTGAGGAAAGCCCGCATCGATTCGTCATCTTCGGCCAGGAGGATGGCGGCCATGGTCGTTGTTCCCTTCTTCGACCCGGAAGTTCTAATTACTCCGTGATTAACGCGTGGTGAAGCATAAGAGGTTTCAATTTTTTCGGCCATGTCACGAAAGCGACACCTTGGGCCTTCTCGTGGCGCACCGATCGGGTTAGGTACGCGAGAGGCGGGGGCGGAACTTCCATGGTCGCGCGCATAGTGAAGGACAGCTATCCCGGGCACGAGGTGAGCCGCCCGTCCTTCTGGCAGCACCCGATGGTCTTCAGCTGCCCCCATGCTGGCCGCGACTACCCGAAGAAGCTCCTCGCCCAGTCCCCGCTTCCGCTCGAGCTGCTGAGGCGTTCGGAAGATGCCTATGTGGACCAGCTCATCCCCGGCATCGCCAGTCAGGCGGTCCCGGTGATTGCGGCTAATTTCCCGCGTCTCTTCGTGGATGTGAACCGGTCCCCGCGCGAACTCGATCCGCAGCTCTTCTCGGGTTCTCTCGACGACGCATCGGAAAGCCGGAGCAACAGGGTGGTGGCCGGCTTCGGGGTCATTCCCAAGCTGGCTGCGAACGGACGGCCGATCTATCCCTCGCGCCTGCCCAGCAGCGAAGCCCGGTCACGGCTCAAGAACTGCTTCTCCCCCTACCACGAGGCCCTCCAGACCCTGCTCGATGACGCAAGGAAGCGCTTCGGCAGCGTGCTGCTGGTGGACTGGCATTCGATGCCCTCGACCTATCGCGGCCCGAGCCGCCTGCCGGATATCGTGCTCGGCGATCTCTACGGGGCATCCTGCGAGGAAACCGACATCGCGGTCTGGGAAGACGCCTTCCGCACCGAGGGCTTCGAGGTCGCAAGGAACACGCCCTATGCCGGCGGTTACGTAGCCTCGCATTACGGCCAGCCGCGCAAGGGCGTCGGGGTCCTGCAGGTCGAGATCAACCGGGGCCTCTACCTGGATGAACAGAGGGTGGCGCGGGCATCGCATTTCAAGACCTTCGCGCGCCGGATCGAGCGGGTTATCCTCAGTGCCTTCGAAGCTTTCGCACCGCGCGCCCAAGCTGCCGAATAGCTCCCATAGGGCAGTACAATAACGCTTGCCGACCGCCCTGAAATCTGACAGGAACGCGAAAAAAAGGCCGCGGCAAAGCCGCGGCCAGTCTAGGGAGGAAACGCCCAGAGGGCATGTCGGCAACGCCGACAGCTTTTATGTGGCACTGCAGCATTCCGGCTGCAAGCATTTTTTCGCACTGCACCATCCTTCGGCAGTTTCTCTCTTCTATATGTGATCGTTTGCCAGAAGCTCTCCCGCATCCTGTGGTGACATGGTTGAAGGAGCGGCGTAACCCGCATTGCATGAGCACACTTCCGTCGAACGACCCCGCCGAAACCGAACAAGGTCGCCTGCGCAAGATTGGTAAGCGTGTACGGGACATGTCCCGTCCCCGGCGCAAGTTCGACATGCCCAACTCGGAGTCGGGGCTGAAGATCGTCATCGCCACGGACGCATGGAAACCCCAGCTCAACGGCGTCGTCACCACCCTCGACACCCTTGGCAAGATCCTCACCGATCTTGGCAACCAGGTGCTCTACATCACGCCACTCGACTTTCACTCGGTCCCGATGCCGAGCTATCCGGAGATCCGCCTCTCCCTTTTTCCGAACCGGAAGGTGGCGTCGATGATCAACGCCTTCCAGCCCGATGCGATCCACATCGCCACGGAAGGGCCGATCGGACGGGCGACCCGGCGTTTCTGCCGCCGGCGGAACTTTCCGTACACGACGAGCTTCCATACCCGCTTCCCCGAATACGCCAATGACCGGATCAAGTTCCCGATCGAATGGGGCTACGCGATGCTTCGCGACTTCCACAATCACGGCGAGACCATGATGGTCGCCACGCCGGGCCTGATCGAGGAGCTCAAGGACAAGGGCTTCCGGAACATGAAGATCTGGCAGCGCGGCGTCGATACCGAGATCTTCCGGCCCATGGAAACCGACGTCTACGAAGGGCTGCCGCGGCCCATCATGACCTATGTCGGCCGCTTTGCCGTCGAGAAGAGCCTCGAGGACTTCCTCGACCTCGATCTGCCGGGGACAAAGGTGATGGTCGGGCATGGCCCCCAGGAGGCTGAGCTCAAGGCGAAATACAAGGGCAAGAACGTCCACTGGGCGGGCACGCATTACGGCGAGGACCTCGTGAAGCATTTCGCCGGCTCCGACGTCTTCGTCTTCCCCTCGCGCACGGACACCTTCGGCCTCGTGAATGTCGAAGCGCTGGCCAGCGGGGTGCCTGTTGCGGCCTATCCCGTCCGCGGCCCACTCGAGATCCTGAGCGACGCGCCCAAAGGCTGCGGCGCCATGAACGAGGATCTCAAGGTCGCCATCGAGACGGCGCTGGCGGAGCGTGACCCGGAGGCCTGCCGGGCCTGGGCTCAGAACTTCTCCTGGGAAGCAGGCGCTCGCCAGTTCGTCTCGAATCTCGAAATACAGGGTTTCGATCAGGATTGGTGGCTGCGCTCGGCAAAGATGGCCGACGATGCCATCCTCCCCTGAGCCCGCAATAACGTCGATACGGCCGTATCACCGCAGAGAGGTAACATGACAACCGAGCTGGCACGCGAGACGCTCACCCTGGCGGTGGACGTAATGGGAAGCGATTTCGGCCCTGCCGAAGTCATCGCCGGCTGTCGGCTTGCGAAGGACAGGGGGCTCGAGGCGAAACTCCTCTTCGTCGGAAGGGAGGACGAGATCCGCTCCGCCCTCACCGATCAGTCCCTCGGTGACACGTTTGCGGACATTCTGCATGCCGAAGGTGTCGTCGAGATGGACGACAAGCCGGCCAAGGCCCTTCGCAGGTCCCGCGACAGCTCCATGTGGGCAGCGATCGGTGCGGTCAAGGAAGGCCGCGCGGCCGGTATCATCTCCTGCGGCAATACCGGCGCTCTCATGGCGATCGCGCGGATGCAGCTGAAGATGATCGAGGGCGTCGACCGTCCCGCGGCATCGGCCCTGTGGCCAACCATGACCGGCAAGGCGGTGGTGCTGGATGTCGGCGCGAACATCGAAGTCGATGCCGCCCAGCTGGTCCAGTTCGCGATCATGGGCGAGGCCTATTTCCGCTCGATGTCCGGCAAGGAGAAGCCCCGGGTCGGCCTCCTGAACGTGGGCGAAGAGGACCTCAAGGGCAGCACCCTGATCAAGAATGCCGCCAAGATCCTGCGGGAAGCCGATCCCGAGATGGACTTCATCGGCTTTGTCGAGGGCAACGACATCTCCAGCGGTGAGGTCGATGTGGTGGTCACGGACGGTTTCACCGGAAATGTGGCGCTCAAGACCGCTGAAGGCACCGCCCGCCTCGTTGGCGCCTGGGTCAAGGAGGCCCTGACAGCCAATCTCATGGCGAAAGCCGGTGCAGCGATGATGATGCCTTCGCTCAAGAAACTCAAGACACGGATGAACCCTTCATCCGTGAACGGCGCCCCTCTCCTCGGGCTTGGCGGTCTCGTGGTGAAAAGCCATGGCGGCGCCGACGCCGAAGGGGTCGCCTCCGCCCTCCTGATGACCGAAAAGCTCGCAGCCCATCCCTTCCTGGACGAAATCCGCCGGACGGTGGCAAGCGTGAACGAACGCGCACGGACCGTGGAAGTCGACGATCAGGACGAACCGGCGGCCGCGGCGGAATGACGGTGCGTGCGGTTCTGAAAGGGGTCGGAAGCATCCTCCCCGAACGGCTCGTCACGAATGACGAGCTCGCACAGACTGTCGACACCTCGGACGAATGGATCCGGGAGCGGACCGGTATCCGCCAGCGTCACATCGCCGGTGATGGCGAAACGACGGTCAGTCTCGCGACCGAAGCCGCCAGGCGGGCCCTCAAGGATGCAGGCATTGCGGCATCCGGGATCGACCTCATCGTCCTCGCCACCGCCACGCCCGACCGGACCTTCCCGGCTTCGGCCGCGCTCGTGCAGCGTGAACTCGGCATCACCAATGGCGGCGCAGCCTTTGATATCGGCGCGGTCTGTTCGGGATTTCTCTACGCCCTCGCGACGGCATCGAGCCTCCTCGAAAGCGGCGTGCATCGCCGGGCGCTCGTGATCGGTGCGGAGACCTTCTCGCGCATTCTCGACTGGGAAGACCGCAGGACCTGCGTCCTCTTCGGTGACGGTGCGGGGGCCTTCGTCCTCGAGGCCGAGGAAAACACGGATGCCGGCGTGATCGCTTCGGTGATGTGCTGCGACGGGCGGCTGTCCGATATCCTCTATGTCGATGGCGGCCCTTCCCTGACCGGCACGGTGGGTCACCTGCGGATGGACGGCCCACGTGTGTTCAAGGAGGCGGTCACCCGAATCAGCGGCGCGATCGTCGAGTGCGCGGCCAAGGCGGATGTCGCCGTTCCCGATATCGACTGGTTCGTGCCTCACCAGGCCAACCAGCGCATCCTCCACGGCGTCGCCCGCAAGCTTCGGCTGGACGAGAACCGCGTCGTCTCCACCGTCGCGGATCATGCAAACACATCAGCGGCTTCGATCCCCCTCGCGTTCGACACGGCCCGGCGCGATGGCCGCATCGGACAGGGTGAGCTCTGCATGCTCGAGGGGATGGGCGGCGGCCTGACCTGGGGGGCGGTCCTTCTCAAGACCTGAGCTGGCGAAAGTCTTCGCCGCATGATAGTATTCGTCATGTCGAAGAGGCGAGATCATGCCTCAGTTAGGAAGACACGATGTCCAGGACCCGTACCCGCGCCGACCTTACGGATGCCGTCCATCGCCATGTCGGCCTCTCCCGCTCTGAATCCGCTGCCTTTGTTGAAAGCCTTCTAGGACACCTCTGCGACCGACTGGCGCAGGGCGAGACCGTGAAGCTGAGTTCCTTCGGCAGCTTCCAGGTGCGATCGAAGAACGAGAGGATGGGTCGGAACCCGAAAACCGGAGAGGAAGTTCCCATCACGCCGCGGCGGGTGCTGACCTTCCGCGCGAGCCATGTGCTCAAGGACCGGATCAACGCCGAGATGCGGGAGCGCAGTGGGTGAGCGACCGCTCCGCGGGCAAGGAACCAACGGCTTTCAGAACGATTTCCGAGGCGAGCGCCGAAGTCGGTGTCGCCCAGCACGTCCTCAGGCACTGGGAAGAGATGTTCCGCGCGGTCAGGCCCATGCGCCGGGCCGGCGGGCGCCGCCTCTACCGGCGGGAAGACGTCGATCTCCTGCTCGGTATCAAGCGCCTCCTGCATGAGGAAGGTTACGCCACCAAGGGTGTCCAGAAGATCCTGAAAAGTGATGGCCCGGACCATGTGGCGGCCATCGGCCGGGGCGAGATCGCACCGTCTGCCGCGGGCGCAGCCTCCTCCGACGAAGAGCAGCTCCTTGCGAGCCTTCTCGCGATCAAGAAGAAGACGTCCATCCTCAAGGATACGTTCAAAGAGTTGCGACCTTATTAGGCGATCAACAGATCGCGACCCGGCAGTCGCACAGGTGTGAGCGCTTCTCACCCATGGCAATCCGGAACATTATTCCGTTTTCACACGTTCTTTGGACAGGTTTCATTGGACATGGTGAATTATATGTTTTCCGCTTGCGCTCCGCGCCCCCGAAATGCCCTTCTCGCCCTCCTCGGCGCGACAGCGCTGACCGGCTGCGCGTCGGATCGTTATGGATACTACGATCCCTATGACAATCCTTACGGAAACGAAGTCCCGATCGTCAGCACCGGGACTGCAACGGCGGTGACACCCATCGGCGCGACCCGGAATACACCAGCCGTACCGCGGCGCCATAACAGCCCGGCTGTCGGAACGCCCTACGCCACCAATGTCAGCTTGAACCGTGCGAACATCAGTGATTTCGCGGGCTATGAGGGAAGCCGGTATGCTCACCAGGCCTACAGCGAAGCCTTCGCCGAGACCGTCGATGGTCAGTGCGAAGAGGTTGTGACCGTGCGGTATGGCGATACCCTCAGCGACATTGCCGAATATTGCGACACGAGCGTCTCGGCGCTGATCGGTGCCAATGGCTCGATCCGCAATCCCCGCAACCTGCGTGTCGGCCAGGCTGTCTACATCCCCCGGGTGACGGCCAACGTCTACGACGGCTATGTCCATACGCCGCGCCGCTATGCGCCCGGCCTCACCCCGCGGCCTGCCGCGAGGCCGGCCATCAGGTCGGCCGGGTATGACGACCGCGAAGTCTACATCGTCCGGCGCGGCGACACGATCGCCGATATCGCTTCGGACTATGGCGTCTCCGTCCGCTCGATCTACGCCCTCAATCCGGGGGTCAGCCCGTATGATCTCGAAATCGGTGAACGGATCGTCCTTCCCGAGACGGCGGTCCATCGGCCGCTGCCTGCCCAGCCCATTGCTGACCCCCTTCCCCGCACACCGAGGATCGCGGATGGGGCGGACGCTCCCGTTGTCATATACATCAACAGCCGCGGTTCGCGCGGTGACCGAGCGGTCATCAGCATCGACTCTGATGCGGGGGTTTCGAGCCGTGCTCCCGGAACCTACCGGCTGGTTCCCGAACGGGTCGCCAGCCAGACCGTCGGCCCGAACCTCCGTGCGGGGACCTATGGCCTCGAGCGGGTCTCGGCCGGAACTTACGACCACATGGTTCCTTCCAGCCTCGGCGGCACTTCGACCACCACCGCTCCGTCCGAGTCCCTGGGCGTGGCCTGTCTCAGCGTGGCCAGTGGCAGCGCACGGGTCTACGAGACCTCGCTGGTCGATGGCAGGCCGTCCTGCGGCTATGACCAGACCGTCCGCCTTTACCGATCACGCTAAGCGCTTGCGGTCCTGGCCAAGCTTTGATACTGGCGAGGTCCGCTCAGCGGACGGTCGGAGTGTAGCGCAGCCTGGTAGCGCACTTTACTGGGGGTGAAGGGGTCGTCGGTTCGAATCCGGCCACTCCGACCATTTTTCGAACCGCCGAGCTTCAATTCTTCAAGGTCTTCAGGACATCGAAGGGGCTGGTTTCCTTGCCTGCCCCCGGATCCTTCGGCGGCGAGGCGTCCTCGATCCTCGGATGCGGAGACATCGCAAGAACGAGTTGTTCCACCAGCACTTCGCCAAGATCGAGCTTCGACGCAGTCAGCGGTTCAGGAGCATCGAGGTCGGCCTCGACCTCGCCTTCCAAATCCCCTTGAGAGCCGATCCGGTATTCGACCTCGAAACGCTCATCGATACGCTCGCGCATCGGTTCGAGACTGACCCCGCAGATCCTTCCAAGCTCGGCGTCGATCGTCCCGGTGACCCGAATGAGGTCGCCCGAACGCACGGCCGTCAGCTTGCCCCTGAGGAAGGCGACGTCCTCGACATCATATCGCTGCCTGAGAAGTTCACGGTCCTCCGCACTCGCGGTCAGTTCGACAACCCTCGGCTCGTCGTCGAGGCGGTCGATCTGGATCGGGTGGGAAAGGCTTTCGGCATTGTCGGTCGTCATGGTCTTACCCCGTCGCGGCACTTTCAGCCGCTTCTATCCTCGGAAAATCAACGCGCCCCGCCCGAAGCTCCTCGACCGGCATGGCCGCGAGGTGTTCATCCGCTCGCCGAACATAATCCGCGAGGGCAGGAGCACGGGGATGATCGTGCGCTTCGTAGACGTTGCGGCTCAGCGCGTCTTCGAGCGATCCCTCGCCGGCCAGCGCATTTTCATAGGCGAGCGCGCGGCCGAAGAAGGCCTCGGCATATTCACGGACCTTCTTGCCGATCCGCATGTCGCCGACGCCCATTTCCCGCAGGGTGTCATCCACGTCGCGAAACATCACGTCGAAAAGAAGCTGGGCGAACCCCGCTGTCTCCGCCCTGGAAGCCTTGAGGCGGCGCAGGACCAGGACCGTATGCAGGCTCAGGATCTCGTACCGCCCCTCGACGGTGTCCGGCACGCCCAGATCGTCGAAGAACTCCGGCCGTCGCGCCGCTTCGGCGATCCCGACATAGAGTTCGTGGGCCTGCCGCCTCTCGGCGTCACGGCGGGTCATTTTCTGGAAAATCTCTTTGGCGCGTTCGAACATGAAGGATCAGATGTGGCCTCGGGAGCCCGCTCTCAAGCCACCTGTCAGCCTTGCGTCAATCTCACCTCGCAGATCGCCACGTTTTATTGACCAAGCGCCTGTCTGGCGCCATCACTAGGCCATGAAGTCGATCCTGATCCCCCTCCTGCTGACGGCCGTCCTTCTTTCCGGCTGCGTCTCCACACGCTCCCAGCACGGCTACGTGGTCGAGTTCGGTGAGACCGGCCTTGAGGCGGAGCCCGGGATCGACAGCAAGGAATCAGTCCTCGCCCGGTTCGGCGAACCTTCGGTCCGCCCGCCCCTGAACGACGATGTCTGGTACTATATCAGCCAGAAAACGAACGCCCGGGCGTTCTTTCGCACTGAAGTCTACCAGCGGGATGTTGTCGCCTTCCACTTCGACGATGACGGCATGGTCGAGGAAGTGAGCCGGCTCGATCTTGCCGACGGTACCGATGTCGACCTGGTCAACCGCGTGACAGCGACCAAGGGCAAGGAACTGAGCATCTGGGAGCAGCTTCTGGGCGGCGTCGGCGTGGCTGCGGCGCCGGTTCCCGCCGGGCAACCCGGCGGCGGCCCCTGATATTCAGGGAATCGGCTCGTAAGGTTCGTCGTCTTCAAGGGGCACGACGATGATGGCGTCAGGCCCCCTGTCTTCGTCTTCCAGCGGTACGGCTTCGTAGCCCGGCTCGGCCTGACGGGGAGCTGAGACCACCGCCGCGTCGCGCTCGGACTGGAACGCCTGCGCCCTCGCAAGTTCGAGCTCGCGGCGGGATTCCTCAAGCCGTGCGGCCGCCAGGACGGCATCCCGCTGGGTTTCCTCGACCTTCGCCACAGCGATCGCCGCATTTTCAGCATCGCTGGCCAGAAGCTCGACTTCCCGCAGCCGCGATTTCATCTGGCTGGCATAGTCACGCATCAGGGCGGAAGCATATTCGGCGCTCCGCGCTGCGTTGACCGTGGTGAGACGTGAGACGGGCACCGCGCCGTTCGTATGGGAAAGCGTTTCGACCCTGGAAGCCGCCTGATAGGCCCTGCCGCTCGCGGCTTCGAGCTCGTCGGCCAGCTGCTCCGCCCGATCGGCGTTGCGCAGGGCGTCCTCGAGAACCGCGTCGAGATCCCTCACGGCATCGGTGTTGTAATCAGCCAGCTCAAGCTCGCTGTCGAAAGAGGGGTCGGTCGGGGAGTGCGACGTGACCGAGGTGTCGATATCGATGTCGCCGTTGATTTCGGTATAAACCACCCAGCCGACAAAGCTGAGCATGGCAAGAAACAACAGGCTTCCGATGGCCTGGCCCATGGTCCGCTCCTCTGCGATACTCTCACAAACGAACGGAGGGCCGGGAACATCGGTTCCCGGCCCGGACCTTGGAGGGACAAGCCCGATTTAGGCTTGCTGGTCGCTAGCGCTCTGATCGCGCTGGTCTTTCCAGTTGCGCTGGAAATTCTCGAACTCTTCACGATCCCGCGCCATGCGGAGGTCGCGCATATGCTGTTCAAAAGCTGCGACCGCATCGTCGAGTTTCTTGCGTTCCTCGGCCAGGCGTTCCAGTTCCTCTTCACGCCAAGCGTCGAAGGCAACGTTGCCCGATCCGCGGGTTCTGTTCGAAGACCACGAACAGTTGCGGGCCTTTCGCTTTACGCTGGATTTCGTGCTGCCCCAGTTGGACAGGTCGATACCCATTTCGCGGCCATACATCATGTAGGCGATAGCGAAGAGACCGAGCGGCCAAAGTCCCGTTGCGAAGAAGAGGATCATCAGCGCAATGTTGATCGGCGTCCACGCCGGCCTTAACTGGTTCTGGAAAGTCTTCTCGTCGAAAACTTTGTCACTGGTGGTCGATGTTGTCTTCACTATGGCCTCCTTGTCTTGGTAGAGGCACTGTCTCGCCTCTGACAGAGTAGACATGGTATTGACATCGGTATTCGACAAGGGCGGTTTCGTCGAAAAACGTTAAATCCCGCCCGGGTGACGTGAAATCTGGCTTACGCCGCAACCGTATAGCGGCGATGGGCTTCCTGGATGAAGGCGCCCGACAAGCGCTTGAAACCGTGCTCGACGAAGCGGTTGGCCGCCACCTGCATGAGCTGGTTCCTGAACGCGAAATCGATCTGGAAATCGATCATGCAGCCCTTCTCGTGGGGTTCGAATTTCCAGTTGTTCGTCAGGTTGCGCAGGGGGCCCCGGACATAACGGACATCGACGGTCTTCGCCTCGCGGTCGGCCTTCACCTCCGACCGGAAGGTCTCGCGGAAGACCGTGTAGCGGACGACCATGTCGGCGCAGAGCATCCCGCTACCATCGACCGTCTCGTCGCGGGTGACGCGCAATGCCTCGATGAAGGGGATGAACCGCGGATAGTGGCGCACGTCCATCACGAGATCGAACATCTGCTCAGGGGTGAAGGGTACAACGATACGTTCGTGATGAGCCGGCATTCGGCGCTCCTACTGAGGAAAGCTTTCAGGGACAACGGCTCTCACGCCGCAGGTCCCCCGTTCACTCCACGTCACCAAGGCTCCTCAGCCATGCTTCGCGCCGGTCATCAACAACGGCATTCGCGTCCTCGTTCGTGACGATCGCGAAGGCGGCACCGGTAAGGGGATCGTGGACCGCGCGCGACTTGAATGCGCCGTTGCTGCCTCCAAGCCAGATCAGCCGATGCGGCTCGCCGTCGATCAGCGGTGTCCAGACCCGACCGCCCAGGGCATAGTTCTCGTCGGGAGTGACCACCGTCGTCAGCTCTGTGAGAGTTTCGTCCGACCAGCCGGACCCGGCAAAGGGGTACTGCACGAGCTGGAGAAGCCCTTCGGCCGTCGCGGCGACACCGCCGGCGCAGACAAGGAAGGGCGGGATCGGGGGCACCGGCGATGAGGGCTCGACCGTGATCCGGGAGGCCAGACGCCCACTATAGGCGGTGATGCCGCTCATCGCCCCGGGGGCGAAGACGCGGTCTTCGAGGATCGAGGCGATACCCTGCCCGTCCGCCTCCTCGAGGATCGCCTGCACCAAGATCCAGTTGGAAATCACGTAGTCGAAGCGGGACCCCGGCTCGACCCCTGAAGGCGTGGAGGCGAAACGGTTGGCCGCTTCGAGCGCCCCCAGTTCGAGATCGGCAGTGCCCGGATCGTTGCTGAATGCCTCGACCACGCCGTCGGCCAGCCCTGCCCGATGGCTCAGGAGCTGCCTCAGGGTGACATCGACAGCGGAAGGGCTCTCGTAACCGGGCAAAAGCGTGTCGATGCTCGCGTCGAGGTCGACTCTCCCCTCCTCCGCCATGTCGAGGACAGCGAGGGTACAGGCGAATTTTGAGATCGAGCCGAGCTGGTAGAGCGCATCCCGCCTGCCGTCACCGCCGATCACGACGGATTCGATCCCGTCGGGGGCCCGTCTCGCCTCCACGAAAGCGGCCTCGGAAGGGACGGTGCCGATACCAACCTGAACAGACGAATCAGGGGACTGGCAGGCCGAGAGCGCGAGAACGAAGAGAAGCAGGCGTTTCATCCTGCCTCTATAAGCGCGTCCGGCCGGCGAGGGCCAGCACACTCGTTAGGGACGAAGACTTCCGCCGGTCAGGCCGAGCGTTTGGCTTCCCGGGCGGCCTTCAGCCTCGCGAAATCGTCGCCCGCATGGTGGCTGGAGCGTGTCAGCGGGCTCGACGAGACCATCAGGAAGCCTTTCGAGCGTGCGATCACCTCGTAACGCTTGAACTCTTCGGGCGTGACGAACCGGTCGACCGCCGCGTGCTTGCGGGTCGGCTGGAGATACTGGCCGATGGTGAGAAAATCGATGCCGGCGGAGCGCATGTCGTCCATCACCTGCATGACCTCTTCGGTCGTCTCGCCGAGACCGACCATCAGGCCGGACTTTGTGAACTGGTCCGGGGCCCGGTCCTTGACCCGTTCGAGAAGGCGAAGCGAGTGGAAGTAGCGCGCACCGGGGCGGATCTTCAGATAGAGCCGCGGCACGGTTTCGAGATTGTGGTTGAAGACGTCGGGGGCCGCATCGATCACCCGGTCGAGGGCCGCCTTCGGCTTCCTGAGAAAATCAGGGGTCAGGATCTCGACGGTTGTGCCCGGGGAACGGGCACGGATCGCCTCGATGACATCCACGAAATGCTGGGCGCCGCCATCCTCGAGGTCGTCGCGGTCCACCGAGGTGATGACCACGTGCTTGAGGCCCATTTCGGCCACCGCATCGGCCACCCGGCGGGGCTCGTCGGTGTCGACAGCGTTGGGAAGCCCCGTGCGCACGTTGCAGAAGGCGCAGGCGCGGGTGCAGATCTCGCCCAGGATCATCATCGTCGCGTGCTTCTGTTCCCAGCACTCGCCGATATTCGGGCAGGCCGCCTCTTCGCAGACGGTCACGAGACCCTTGGATTTCACGATCTCACGGGTTTCCGCATAGCCTTTCGAAACCGGCGCTTTCACCCGAATCCATTCGGGCTTGCGCTGGATGGGGCTGTCCGGGCGGTTCTGCTTCTCGGGGTGGCGCAGTGCCGGGCGGTTCTTGAGATCGATCAGGGTGGCCATGGCAGGCACATAAGCGCGAAGTCAGGAGGGCTCAAGCCGCAGGAACGGCGGGACTTCGCCGCAGTGTCATGCTCCCGCGTTTTCGAGAAGGGCGATAGCGATGAGGCTTGTGAGCTCCGCGTCCTCGTCAGCCTCCGCCTGGGCCACGGCGTCGAGTTCGGAGAGTGCGATGCGGTATTCGCCCGGCTTCATGTGCCCGAGCTGCGAACGGACGCGCTCTTCGAGGAGGTCTTCGTCCAGCGAGGCGAGGATCAGCCGGTCGGCGCGGGCTTCGAGCCTCTGGCGCTCTTCTGCCAACTCCATGACCTCTGCGGCTACCGACGCCTTCCGCGCCTCGAGCTGCGCCCGGGTGTGAATGCCTTCGGGACCGTTCAGCGCCATCAGGCCCTGATATGCCGAAGCCACGATCACGGCCGCGGGAAGCACGGAAGAGAAAAGGATCGAACGAATACTCTGCATACGAAGAAACCCAGCTTGCGACTCAAGGCTTCCCCAATCAGAGTTACCGGCGAGTGAATCGAACGGACGAAAATTCGTCCCGCCGGTAACCTCTGTTACGCTGAGCTTAAGGCCCGGTCAGCCCTTGAGGATTTCAGCACCCGGATAGACCGCCGAAGGGCCCAGAATCTCTTCGATCCTGAGGAGCTGGTTGTATTTCGCCGTCCGGTCCGAGCGGGCAAGCGAACCGGTCTTGATTTGTCCACATCCTGTCGCGACCGCGAGATCGGCGATGGTCGTGTCTTCGGTTTCCCCCGACCGGTGGGACATCACCGCCTTGAATCCGGCCTTGTGGGCCATGTTCACCGCCTCGAACGTTTCGGTCAGTGTCCCAATCTGGTTCACCTTCACGAGGATCGCATTGCCGGCGCCCTTCTCGATCCCGTCCTTCAGGCGTTTGGGGTTCGTCACGAACAGGTCGTCACCCACGAGCTGCACGCGCTCGCCGAGCTGCCGGGTCAGTTCGGCCCAGCCGTCCCAGTCGTCCTCCGCCATGCCGTCCTCGATCGACCGGATCGGATAATCGGCGGCGAGCTTCGCAAGGTATTCGGCCATGCCCCCGCCATCGAGGGTCGTTCCCTCCCCTTCGAGGGTGTACTGACCGTTCTCGAAGAATTCGGTCGAGGCCACGTCAAGAGCGAGGACCATGTCCGAACCCGACTTCAGGCCGGTATCCTCGATCGCGGCCATGATGAGGTCGAGGGCCGCACGGCTCGATGCGATGTTCGGCGCAAAGCCGCCCTCGTCACCGACATTGGTGCCCATCCCCTTGGCCTTGAGCTTCTTCTTGAGGGCATGGAATGTTTCCGCCCCCATCCTCAACGCCTCCGCGAAGCTGTCGGCGCCGACCGGCATGATCATGAATTCCTGAATGTCCACCGGGTTGTCGGCATGGGCGCCACCATTGAGGATATTCATCATCGGTACGGGGAGGATGTTCGCGGAGGGCCCGCCCAGATAGCGGAACAGCGGCAGGTCGTGCTGCGCCGCCGCGGCTTTCGCCACCGCCAGCGACACCCCGAGGATGGCATTGGCGCCGAGACGGCCCTTGTTGGGCGTCCCGTCGAGGTCGATCATCGCCTTGTCGATGAAGATCTGCTCGTCGGCGTCGACGCCGAGAAGCAGGTTGGAGATCTCCGACTGGATCGCATGGACGGCATCCCGCACGCCCTTGCCACCGAAGCGGTCGCCGCCGTCACGCCGCTCGTGGGCCTCGTGCATCCCGGTTGAGGCGCCGGACGGCACCGCGGCACGGCCCATGGAGCCGTCACCGGTGAAGACGTCCACTTCGACGGTCGGAAAGCCCCGGCTGTCCAGGATTTCGCGGGCGAGGATATCGGCGATCATGTGAGCACTCCGTCAGTATCTTGACCGAGCGCATGCCAGCTTTCTGACGCCTGAGGAAGCCTGCCCGGCCGGACCGGACAGCGCACATACGAAAAAGGTCGGACCCATGGGTCCGACCTTCCGCCGAGCGGCGTCTGCCGCTGGTCTCAGTCTTCCTGCGGGGGAAGAACCTGACGGCCGTTATAGGTGCCGGATTTCAGGTCGATATGGTGATTGCGGCGCAGGTTACCCGACTGGCTGTCCTCGATGTAGGAAGGCAGGTCGAGGCGGTCGTGCGCGCGGCGCATGCCACGTTTGGCGGGCGTGACTTTTCTCTTAGGGACGGCCACTTCGGACTCTCCAATAAATTCGATAAGGCGCGGCAGCTAGCCGAACTTCGGCTTTCTGGCAACAGCCAATAGCCCCCTGATGGCGCGTTCCAGTTCATGCTTAACCGCCTGGGCAAAATTGCGCCGTTCCGCGTG
Organism: uncultured Caulobacterales bacterium; assembly: GCA_964484475.1. GTDB lineage: Bacteria > Pseudomonadota > Alphaproteobacteria > Caulobacterales > Parvularculaceae > Parvularcula. The sequence goes on from CAZAFU010000055.1 coordinate 15,551, forward strand.
ACAAACCAGTCAGGTCCCTTTGCTATTTCAGGTCCAAGCACATGGGGGTGTGTCGTATGTCTTTCTGGAAGAAGGCGGCCTTCGCCGCCGCCGTCACCTGTCTGTTCAACGCCGAGGCGTCCGCCTTCGAAGGTCGCGCCTACAACGTCCGTCTCGCTGCGAGCTGGCACCTTCTGAGCGCCGACCAGCAGCGCATGGTGGATGTCGTCGCCGCCGATATCTGGGCGACCGAGAAAGAGACCAACGGGATCGCTTTTGGCGACCTGGCCGTACCGCAGAAGACCAACCTGCGCGAAGAGGCCCTTGAGCGGCTCGGCATCACCCCGCCGCGGGTTTCCGGCGTCGAGGTCTAGACCAGGCGTGAACGCTTGAGGGCTGCTTCGATGAAGCTGGCGAAGAGCGGGTGAGGATCGAACGGCCTGCTCTTCAGCTCCGGGTGGAACTGCACGGCAATGAACCAGGGGTGCCCTTCGATCTCCATGATCTCGGGCAGGCGTCCGTCGGGTGAACGCCCCGAGAACCTGACCCCGTGCGCTTCCAGTTCCGTCTCGAGCGCCATTTGCACCTCGTAGCGGTGACGGTGGCGTTCGAAGATCTGGTCCCGGCCGTAGATCTCATGGGCCTGCGATCCCTCCGCAAGGTGGGCCTCGTACGCACCCAGCCGCATCGTCCCGCCAAGGTCGCCCTCTTCGCTCCTGGTCTCTTTCGAGCCGTCCTTCTCCCATTCGGTCATCAGGCCGACGACGTGTTCACCATCCTCGGTGAACTCCTTCGATGTCGCGGCATCGACGCCCAGGAGGTTCCGCGCGGCTTCGACCACGGCCATCTGCATTCCGAAGCAGATGCCGAAATAGGGAATGTCCTTCTCACGGGCGAACTTCGCGGCACGGATCTTGCCCTCCGAGCCGCGCTCGCCGAACCCGCCCGGCACGAGGATTCCGTGCACCTCGGCGAGGCGGTTCATGGCCAGCTCGTCGTTCTCGAAGACCGCTGAATCGATCCAGTCGATATGGACCCTGACATTGTTGGCGATGCCGCCATGGGCCAAAGCCTCGATCAGGGATTTGTAGGCGTCCTTGAGGACCGTGTATTTGCCCACCACCGCGATACGGACCTCGCCGTCGGGGGCGATGATGCGGCGCGTGATCTCGCGCCAACGGCTGAGATCGGGATCGGGCGCGTCGTCGATCCCGAAAGCAGCCAGCACCTCGGTGTCGAAACCCTCCCCGTGATAGTCGAGGGGAACCTCGTAGATCGTCCGGGAGTTCATCGCCTGCACCACGGCCGAGGACCGGACGTTGCAGAAGAGCGCGATCTTCTTCTTTTCGCCTTCGGGAATTGGCCTGTCCGCGCGGACGAGGAGGATGTCGGGCTGGATGCCGATCGAGCGCAGCTCCTTGACGGAGTGCTGGGTCGGCTTGGTCTTCATCTCTCCGGCCACGGAGATATAGGGCATGAGAGTCAGGTGGATGAAGACAGCCTGGCCCCTCGGCACCTCGTTTCCGAACTGGCGGATCGCCTCGAAGAAGGGCAGCCCCTCGATGTCGCCCACCGTGCC
>CAZAFU010000056.1:0-16812 GCA_964484475.1 uncultured Caulobacterales bacterium
GGGACGACCTTTCCTGGCCCGCGGACCTCTATATGGAAGGCTCCGACCAGCACCGCGGCTGGTTCCAGTCATCGCTCCTCGAAGGTTGCGGAACCAGAGGCCGCGCGCCCTACAAGGCGATCTTCACCCACGGCTTCGTGCTGGATGACAAGGGCCGGAAGATGTCGAAGTCCCTCGGCAACACCATGCTGCCCGAGCAGGTCACCCAGAAATTCGGCGCCGATATCCTGCGCATCTGGGTTGCGAGTTCCGACGTTCAGGAAGACATCCGCGTCGGTGACGAGATCCTCGGCAGCGCGGTCGATGCCTACCGGAAACTCAGGAACACACTCCGCTACCTCCTCTCGGCCCTCGACGGGTATACGGACGACGAGCACGTCCAGCCCTCCGAAATGCCCGAGCTCGAGCGCTATGTCCTGCACCGCCTGCATGAGGTCGACGCGAAGGTCCGCCGGGAATACGACGCGCTGAACTTCAAGGCGGCGTGGCGGGCCCTGGCTGAATTCGCGATCCAGGATCTTTCTGCGTTCTATTTCGATATCCGAAAGGATGCGATCTACTGCGACGCGCCGGACTCCCTGCGTCGCCGCTCCGCGCGTTCGGTGATGCGCCGCCTGCTCGATGTGATGACCCGCCTTCTCGCGCCGATCTGTCCGTTCACGGCGGAGGAAGTCTACAGTCATTTCCCCGAAGGTCTCGGTCAACGCGAAGCGTCGGTTCATCTGCTGCAATTCGAGACGGTGCCGGAGAGCCTGCGCGACGATGCCCTTGCGGAACGCTGGACGAAGCTCCGCACGGTGCGCCGGGTTATCACCGGTGCGATCGAGGAAAAGCGAAACGAGAAGATGCTCGGCGGCAGCCTCGAAGCCGCCGCAGGCATCCATATCGACGAGCCTTCCCTGCTGGATGTCGCGTCGGGTGCTGACTGGGCGGAGATCGCCATCACCTCTCAGGCGGGGCTCGGTGAGAGCCCGGCGGCTGATAACGCCTTCCGGATGGGCGAGCTCCCGAACGTCGCGGTGGTGATCGCGAAAGCCGAGGGTGACAAATGCGGCCGCTGCTGGCGGGTGCTGCCCGAGGTCCCGGAGGATGGGGGCCTCTGCAACCGGTGCCGCGAGGCCGTTTCGGGATGACGGTCGGCAACTGGATGAGGACTGCGGCCCGCCGGCCGCTTTTCCGTATGGGAATGGGCTACGCGGCCCTGGTGGTGCTCTTCGATCAGGTCACGAAACTCTGGGTCCTGCATGGTATCCGCCTGCCCGAGCGGCCCTTCGGGCGGATCAATCTCACCCCGATCTTCGACCTGACCTATACGGAGAACCGTGGCGTGAGCTTCGGTCTCTTCGCCGGCGGGATGACAAGCCGCGTGCTCCTGTCACTCCTCGCCATCATCGTATCCGGCTTCCTCCTCCGCTGGCTCGGGAAGACGGATCGCCCGGTAACGGCAGCCGGCGCCGGCCTCATTCTTGGCGGCGCGATCGGCAACCTGTTCGACCGCGTGGCCTACGGCTTCGTGGTCGACTTCCTCGACTTTTCCGGTCTCGGCTTTCCCTATATCTTCAATGTCGCTGATGCCGCGATCAATGTTGGCGTGGGTCTTCTTCTGATCGACAGCCTGATCCTCGAACGTGGTGAGATGAAGAAGCGGACAGACCGCTAGCCCTTCCGTGATCGGCTTCCCTCGTGTAGCACTTCGCCACACAGAAACGCGGGTTTTCATGCGCAAGATTCTCCTTCTCTCCGCTACGGCCGCCCTTCTGGCAGCCTGCTCCTCGTCCCAGGGTGCGCCCGGCATGGTGAAGCGCGGGACGCCTGACGAGTTCGCGATCCTCACCAAGCCGCCACTGACGGTTCCGCCGGATTATGCCCTGCGGCCGCCCAAGCCCGGTGAGACCCGGCCCGCGGAGCTTTCCACCTCGCAGCGGACGCAGCAGCTCCTGATGGGCGACACCGATTACGAAGCGCCGTCTACCGGCGAACTGGCCTTCATTCAGGAAGCGGGCGCCCTCGCGGTCGATCCCTCGATCCGCGCCATTCTGGCAGCCGAAAACGGTGGACGTGCCGAGAAATCGGACAGCCTCGCGAACCGTCTCATCTTCTGGAATTTCGACAGCGACGGGAACGTCGACGACAGCGCCGCACCGCTCGTGGTGGACGACAAGGAAGCCTGGCTCGAGCAGCGTCGCGAATCGATCGAGCGCGTGACCGGCGAGGGCGCCACCGTCACCATCGCCGAGGACAAGCGCGGCGCCCTGCGGCTACCTGGGGTAAAATAGCTCCACCGCACCGATCACTGGACAAGACAAAGGGGCCCGCGGGCCCCTTTTTCGTAGCAGCCGCTTGGTTGGCGAAGGATCAGATCACGTCGGGGAAGAACCTTCGTTTGACGAGCAGCCCGGCGGCGAGAAGGATCAGGACCGGTCCCGTCACCATCCCGACGGTCACGACCACAGCGCCGGCGATACCCAGCGCGCCGACGGCGAGGCCGATAACGGCAGCACCCGCGGCAGTCACGAAACCGACGAGGCCGAAAATCAGGGACATCACGGCACTGGCCACGCTGAAGGCAGCGGAACTCGTGAGTTCGAACAGGGCGAACTCGTCAGCGCCAGCAGACCTCTGGGCCAAGTCCTCGCCCCCACCGACATAGATGCCGACGGCCATGGCGACTGTCGCCACGAAGAAGGTCCCGACGGCGGCCCCCAACCCGTGGGCCACCCGGGCCGCGTTACTGTTGTTAGCTTGGCTGTCGATCTTCATAGCGCACCTCTCACGTGCGACAGATTGGGAATTCGCCCCTACCTTGCAAGGGGGTCACATTCATATTGTACCACTCTTGCGCATGAAACGATAGGCGAGAATCTTGTAGCAGAGCTTGGCGACCAGGAAATCGCAGCCATGCAGCTCCGGCCGGGGGGCCAGCTCGACCACATCGGCGCCGACGACATTCGAGATCTCGTTGACGTGGCGCAGGATCGGCATGACGTCGTCCCAGAACATGCCCCCGGGCTCCGGGGTGCCGGTGGCGGGCATCAGCGAGGAATCGAACCCGTCCACGTCGAAGGTGATGTAGACCGGCTTGCCGCGGAGCGGCTCCAGAGCCTCCTCGATGTTCCAGCTCGCCTTCTCGCGCGCCCAGTTGATGGCGATCCGGTGACGGTTCTCCTCGTAGAAGGGAATCTCCGTCCGCGAGATGTTCCGGATACCGAAACTGGTCAGCGAAACCCGCTCATCGTCGAGGCAGCGCCGCATGGCATTGGCGTGGCTGTAGAAGTCGCCCCGGAACATGTCGCGAAGGTCCGCATGGGCATCGAACTGCAGCAGGTGCAGCTCGCCGTGCTTCTCGACCAAAGGCTTGATGGCGCCGGGAGTGATGGAGTGCTCGCCGCCGATGGTCAGCGGGAAGGCCCCCGCCTCGACCGCCTGCCGGACGAAACTTTCGAGCTGCCCCATCCCTTCTTCGATGGTACCGGCGATCGTGCCCGTATTGACAATCTCTTCGTTGAAGCGGCGGATCGGCTCGCACCAGAACTCGTCGTCGAAGAGCTCGACCTCCTTCGCGGCCCTAAAGACCGCCTGCGGAGCTTTCGCGGTGCCTCCTTCGTAGGACACGGTGTCCTCGAGGCCGAAGGGGATGATGTGGACCTTCGGCGCATCGGCCGGCGCGGCGATGCGGTCGTGTTCGAACATCCAGTTGGTCATGAAATCAGTCCTCGATCGCCGCCCGGATATAGGCGGGAAGGGCAAATGCGGCCTCGTGCACCTCGGGGGTGTAGTAGCGCATCTCCATCGGGTTCTTGCTGATCCGGCGGGCCAGCCAGGTCTCGTCATGGGGATACTGGGCGTCGGAAGCGAAACCGAGCGTCATAAGGCCGCCCGTATAGGTCGGTATCGCGGCGACGTAGAACTCAACATATTCGAAGCTGTTGGCCTGTCGCTCCTTGATCATCTTCGGCTCCCACGGCTGGAGGAACGGCAAGCCCCCCTGCACGACGAGAATGCCGCCGGTGTTCAGGACCCGTTTGCAGCCCGCGTAGAATTCCTCGGTGAAGAGAACTTCGCCCGGGCCAACGGGATCGGTGGAATCGACGATGACCACGTCGAAACGGTCGCCGGTTTCCTGCACGTATTTCGCGCCATCAGCAATGACGATGTCGGTACGCGGATCGTCGAAGGCGCCGTTGCTCGTCTCGGGGAACCAGGTCTTCGCGAACTCGATGACATCCTTCTCGATCTCGACGAGGGTTGCGCTCTCGACCGATTTGTGTCGCAGGGTCTCGCGCAGGATTCCGCCGTCACCGCCGCCGATGATGAGGACACGCTTCGCCTCGCCATGGGCATAGAGCGGCACGTGGGTCAGCATCTCGTGGTAGACGAATTCGTCGGAGGACGTCATCTGGATGATGCCGTTCAGGGCAAACATCCGTCCGTATTTCGCGTTCTCGAAGACAACCAGATGCTGGTGGTCGATCTCACCCTCGAAGAGGACCTTGTCGACGCGGGCAGCGTGGCCGATCCCCTCCTCCATCGCCTCCTTGAACCAGAGCTCGCCTTCGATCTCGTGAAGGTACCTACGGGTCATCCGACCACCCCTTCACCGCGGTAGAAGGTCTGCACATTCGCTTCGTCGGCGCTGAACGCTTCCTTCAGGATGTCGACCGCCAGCTCCGGCTTGGCATCGCCGCACATGAAGACGTCGAAGGCGGCGTAGTCGCGCTCCGGCCAGGTGTGCACGGAGATGTGGCTTTCCGCGAGAACGGCCACGCCCGACAGACCGCCAGAAGGCAGGAAGGTATGGACGTGGATATGCAGGAGCGTCGCCCCGCATTTCTCGACGCAGTCGCGGAAGGCCTTCTCCATGCGCGGCTTGTCGGTCAGGTTCTTCGCACCCAGAAGATCAATGATCAGGTGGGTGCCGGCGTAGACCTTCCCGTCACGGACAATGAAGTGGTCGAGTTCATCACCCGTGTGAAGGGTGTCATTGGCGGCCTGCATGGCAATTGCGGTGGTCTGGCTCATCGGGATACCTCCTCGGCGGCCATTTCCTCGGCGCCGGAATAAAGGGATTGAAAGGGTTCGTCGGAAAGCTCGGCTTCGAGGTACCGTCCGTACCCGTTGAAACCGGTGCTCATACTTCGGCCATAGGCGCCAAGGACGCCGAATTCGATGTAATCGCCGACCTTCGTGCCTTCGGGCAGGAAGAACGGGCCGCGCATCTGATCGGCATCATCGCAGGTGGGGCCGTAGAGGGAGAAGGAACGCTCCTCGCCCTCACGCGTCAGGTTGCGGCAGGGATAGCGCCAACCAAGGTGGGCAGCGTCGTAAAGCGTGCCGTACGCGCCGTCATTGATGTAGAGCGAATCGCCCTTCCTCGCCTGCACCCGGACGATGACGCTTTCCGCGTCGGCCGCAAGGCCCCTGCCCGGCTCGCACCAGAGGCGCGCATTGTGGGCCGCCGGGAATTCCTCGAAGCGCGCCACGATCTCGCGGACATAGGCTTCGAGACGCGGAGGCTCCATGCCCGGGTAGACCGCAGGAAAGCCGCCGCCGACATCGAGGACATCGACAATCACGCCGGCCCGGCGAACGGCACGGGCCGCCCGCTCCATCGCCCCCGTAAAGGCGGCGGGGCTCATCGCCTGACTTCCCACATGGAAGCACACACCCAGACGCTCGGCCCGCCGGCGGGTTGCCTGGAGGACCTCCGCATCGGAAGTTTCGTCGGCACCGAATTTCGAGCTCAGGCTGATCCGGGCAAGGTCCGAGCCGACCTGGAGCCTCACACAGAGGGTCAGGTCGCGCGCATTCCCGGTGCCACGCATTATCGTTTCGAGCTCTTCGAGACTGTCGAGCGAGAAGATCTTCACGCCATGATCGAAATAGGCTTCGCGAACAGCCTCCTCGAACTTCACGGGGTGCATGAAGCCGATCGTGGCGCCGGGTGCGTATTCGCGCACCAGCCGGATCTCGGTCAGCGACGCGGCATCGAAGTGGTCGATCCCGGCCCGGTTGAGGGCCTGGAGCATCCACGGTGCCGGGTTCGCTTTCACCGCATAAAGAATGTCGCCTGGGAAGAGCTCCCTGAACGTCCGCGCCGCGCGCTCGGCGAGCGCCGGGCGACGACAGATCACGGGCCTATCAGGCCGAAGCTCGGTAGCTAGCTGCCGCGCGTTATCGTATTGGACCACCGCATGGGACCCCCGTGCATAAGGCGACTACGAGGCCTCAGCCCCCTGACCGCCGTTAGACATGAGTGCCGGACCCCTTGCAGTGGGCCCCTCTTCGGGGCTTTTGTGGGATACGGCAGGTGCGCGCCGCTACATCCCCTCGGCACGAATGTAAAGTTGAGAATTGTGAGCCGAGGCTGCAATGTGTTGGAAGGTTAAGCCCCCTTCAGGCTTCTTCCGAACAGCGACCAGAAAGGCCCTCCATGAGCATCACCCGCCGCTCGGCACTGCTTGCCGGGAGCGCCGGCCTCGGCGCCTGCGTTTCCCGTCCCGGTCTCGGCCGCTACTCCTCCGAAGGCCCCGCGGGGGCGGGAACCTTTTCCTGCGGTGTCGCGAGCGGGGATCCCCTGAGCGAATCGGTCGTGCTCTGGACGCGGATCGGCGGGGTCGATGGCGGCGCCGTTCCCGTGGTGGCCGAGATCGCGGAGGACGAGAGCTTCGATCGAATCCTCTGGCAGGGCCGGACGGAGACCGACGGCTCCCGGGACTACACGGTCAAGCTGGTCGCCGGCGGCCTCGAGCCGGGGCGGCGTTACGCATACCGCTTCAGGGTTTTCGACCAGACGAGCCCGACCGGTTTCACCCGGACCCTGCCTGAACGCACCGAGCGCGCGAGGTTCGCCGTCGCGAGCTGTTCGAATTATCCCTTCGGCTTCTTCAATGCCTACGACCATATCGCTAGGCAGCCGGACCTCGACGCGGTCATCCACCTTGGCGACTATATCTACGAATACGGGCCCGAAGGGTATGGGGGCGATGTCGGCGAGGCGATCGGAAGGCCCCATGATCCGCCGCGGGAGCTTTTGGCGCTGGACGACTACCGGCGCCGACACAGGCAGTACAAGACGGACCCCTCCGCCCGTGCGATGCACGCCGCCCACCCGCTGATCGCCATCTGGGACGACCACGAGACCTCGAACGATGCCTGGCAGAATGGTGCGGAGAATCACCAGCCGGCGAGCGAAGGGGCGTGGGACGCCCGCCGCCGGGCGGCCATGCAGGCCTATTACGAGTACATGCCGGTGCGTGAAGCGAAGTCTGAAGATCGCCGGGCAAGCTATTATCGATCATACAGTTGGGGCGACTTTCTCACTCTGACGGCCATCGAAACACGGCTGACGGCGAGGACCGAACAGATCTCCTATGTCGAGGCCGTCGAACGGCTCAGAACCGAGGCCGATATCGAGGCTTTCCGGAACGAAGTGCTGGCCGACCCTTCCCGGGAGCTTCTGGGACAGGAACAGGCCGCATTCGTCAACCGCAGCCTGACCGAGGCGGCACGGCGCGGCTCGACCTGGAAAATGCTGGCGAACCAGATCCTCATGGCACGGGTCTTCGCGCCGGACCTGAACGCCTATGTCCCACCGGAATTCGTCGACGAGATCGAGCCGAGCTTTCCCGAGGTGCGGGCTTTCCTCAAATGGTCGTCGCTCGGCCTGCCCTACAACACCGACGCGTGGGACGGTTACCCCGCGGCCCGCGAGCGCTTCTACGCCCAGGCCCAGGGCGCCGGGGTGAGAGACCTCCTCGTCCTCACCGGCGATACCCACCAGTTCTGGGCCAACGAGTTGCGGCGCGACGACGGGACCGAGATGGGGGTCGAGATCGGCACATCGGGCATCACCTCGCCCGGGCCGGGCGCCTATTTCGGTGACAAGGCGTTCGACTACTCGCTGCTGTTGCGCAGGGACAATGCCGATGTCCGCTACACCGACGCGGTGAACAACGGCTACGTCCTCCTGAGTCTCGAGGCTGATCGCGGCAACGCGACATTCGTCAGCGTGGATACGGTGCGAAGCCCCGACTACCGAGCATTCGCAAGCGCCAGCTTCGATATCGAACAGAAGGACGGCACGTTGCAATTCAGCCGCTCGAGGGGACTGGGGTTCAAGGAGCGTGTTCTCTTCGGGTCCGGTGCCTGAGCCAGCCGCCATGCGGCCGGCCAGAGGGCGGACGCATCATCGAGAGCTTCGGAAGGGCGCTTGCGTCGTGAACGGCTTGGCGGAGACCTCTTCCCGGGCCTGTTGACCCCCGACCGGCTCGTATTGCGAGATCATGTCGCCTGTGTCCGTGTCGGGCGTGAGCAGCGGAGCGCGCGCCAACGCCTACGACGCAAACCGACACGGGGCCCCGGGCAAGTCCCTTGTCGGTTCAAGCGCCGGGTCCGCCTCACCCCTCGGCGAGGCGGCGGATTTCCTCATCGATCTTTTTCTCGACGATGCCCGGAAGGTTCTGGTCCAGCCACGCCTTCAGCATCGGACGGAGGAGTTCCTCCACCATGCCCTCGAGGGTGACGGCAGGTGTCGAAGCGATGCAGACCTGTTTCTTCAGCGACGCGAACTGGGCCGAGACCGCGCCAGCCTGGGCATTGTCCATCAGCGTCTTGACGATGCGGTCGGTCATGCGATCCGCTTCGTCTCCAGCGGTCGCGGCGGGCTTCGCGTCGGCCTCCTGCTCCGGTTCCGGCTTCTTCGTCCCGGGTTCCTTTTCGGCCCTGGCATCGGTCGCCGGAGCGGGCGTCTCGGCAGGGGCCGGTTTCGCGGGCTTGTCGCTCTTGGTGTTCACGACCTCGGCAGTCTTGATTTCAGGCGCTTCGTCGAAGGTATCGTTGAGAACCTTCTCTTCAGAGGTGGCCACGGCATCAGGTTCCATGGTCGCGACGGGCTCTTCCGCCTCGGCCCTCTTCGGCTCCTCGGGCTTGGTCTCGGTCTTGGGTGCGGGTTCGGCCTTGGCGGGTTCCTGCGCCTTGGGCTGCTGCGACTCGGATTTCGCCGCGGGTTGGGAGGGCTTCGCCTTCTGGGCGGCCGGCTCGGGCGTCTGCAGCTTCACCGTGTTGGTGTCGCTCGCGAGCCTGCTCTGCTGGCGCGGGGGCTCTTCCTCCTCGTGAATGATCCGGCGGATCGAAGCGAGGATTTCATCCATGCTCAATTCACTTTGCGCCGCCGCCATGCTCGCACCTCAGAAGTTCCTACTACCGATTTACCATCCTCGTGTTCGATTCCGAGGGCAAGAGCCTGTACACGCGAAAGTGGTAAACACGACCGATTTCCGGGCTTTTTCGGGCTTCAGAAGGTGAATGCCGCCTTCTTTTCGAAGCCCGGGAGGACGTGCGGCGGGTAGCATTCGAAGAGCCGCCGTTCGCCGAAGGCCTCGCCTGAACGCGTGAACAGCATGGCATGGCCCACCCGGCCGTCCATCCGGATGGCCACCATGCGTCCGACGTCGTTCTTCAGCTGCCTCAGAAGAGGCTCGAAATTCGTCTCGACCCCGCCGGCGACCACGATCACGTCGTAGGGCCCCTGTTTCGGGCAGCCCTCCGGCATCGGGTTCTGCATCATCACGGCGTTGTCCGCCCCGACTTCAGCCAGCCGCTCGCTGGCCTTGGCGACCACGGCCTCGTCCTCTTCCACGCCCACGACGACGCTTGCGAGACGCGAAAGGACCGCCGTGGAATAGCCGTAACCGCAGCCGATATCGAGGACGAGGTCGTCACGCTGCACGTTCGCGGCGTCGACCAGCTTCGAGAACACGCGCGCGGTGACGAGGTAGCGCCCCTCGAAGAGCGGCACGTCCTTCTCCACATAGGCGAGCCCGCGGCGGTCCGCCGGCACGAATCGCTCGCGCGGCAGCTCGCCCATCGCCGCCTGCAGAGCGAGATCGGTGACGTCGTTGGGCCGGACCTGGCTGTCGACCATGTGTTTGCGGGCTTTGGCGGTGTCCACGCTTGGCGCTCCTCGGGGCTCGTGCTGACTGGCGGCGCTGATAACCGGGAAAAGGCGATTAGAGAAGACGGACCCGCTTGTTAAGCGCAAAGGGAATGTCTATGGACGCGCTTCGGCCCGCTCGTGGCCGTTTCTGCGAGGCGCCATGGCGGAGTGGTGACGCAGCGGATTGCAAATCCGTGTACCCCGGTTCGATTCCGGGTGGCGCCTCCAACTCCTTCGCTTCTGGTAACCAGCGGTGCGGCCAGCGCCCGGTTTAGCGATATCGTTCCAATTTAATGCTGCGTTCCCTGCAGAAAATTCAATCGAGGGGTTGAATCCGGTTCCACATTTTCAATGTTTTTCGATAAAGGGCCGAAGGGGACATGCCTTGGTAAGGGTCAGACGGAGCCAGCACATGGGTAGAGCAAAACACTTCGGCGGGCTCGCTGCGGCCACCATCCTGGCGGCATGCGCGACGCCGGGCCCGAAGGAGTCGCTCGAGCCCATCGAGGCGGAACTCGATGCCTGGGCGTCGGTCGCCGCCGAGCGGCAGGTGACGCCCGTGACCGCGAACTGGCTCGCCGAGCTGGGCGATCCGATGGTGAAGGCCATCGTCACCGATGCCGTAAGGAGCAATTTCGACCTCCAGGCCCGGGCGCAGCGGGTGAACGCCCAGCGTCAGCGGGCCAGGGTCACGAGGGCGGACCTGCTTCCCACCCTCGGCTTCGGCATCAACGCCGTCAGGGCCCGCAACCCATCGGGCGGCGGTGTCTTCGTCGACGGCCAGGTGATCGGCGGCGCGGCAGGCACTTCGGGCGGGACTTACACCAACACCTATACCGGCGGCTTCGACCTGCGTTGGGAGCTCGATCTCTGGGGTCGGCTCACCGACAGGACCCGTGCGGCCTACCTCGACGCTGCCGCCTTCAATCTCGACTACGCGGCGGCCCAGCTCTCGGTGGCGGGGCGTGCGGCGCAGGGCCATTACAACCTCACTGCGGCGCGCCTTCTCCGGCAGCTCGCAGAGCGCGACGTGGAGACCGGCGAAGCCAATCTCCGGATCATCGAACGGCGCTACAACCGCGGTATTTCCACCAGTCTCGACCTCAGGCTCGCCCGATCCTCCCTCTCCAGCTCCGTGGCGACGCTTCAGCAACGCAAGCAGCAGGAGATCGAGGCGGCGCGTCAGCTCGAGGTTCTTCTGGGCCAGTACCCCGCCGGGAGCATCGTCACGGCGGAGAACCTTCCCGACCTTCCGCCGCTTCCAGAGGGCGGCTCACTCGCGCTCGGCTCGCCGCAATCGCTGCTCGACCGGCGTCCCGACGTGATCGCCTCGGAGCGCCGCCTGAAAGCGGCCGGACTGAGGGTGAGCGAGGCGCGAAAGGCGTTCCTGCCGACCCTGAACCTCTCGGCATCCCTGACCGAGCGGGCCTTTTCCGGTGGACAGCAGCCAATTCGGGACGCGAACGGCGAAGTGATCGGGATCACCCCCGTCGACAACGCCGATTTCCCCGACCTCTTCGACGTGGACAACCTGGTGAAGCAGTTCATCGCGAGCGCGGCCCAGCCGCTGTTTCAGGGGGGGCGCCTCATCGCCAATGAACGCGCCGCCAAGGACGAGGCCCGGGGCGTCCTGGCCGATTATGCGAACACCGCGCTGACCGCCTGGCAGGAGGTCGAGAACGCGATCACCGCCGAAAAGCTGCTCGCTGCGCGCAAGGAAGCCCTCGAAACCGCCTTCAGGGAGGCCGCCGCCGCAGAGGAACTCACCGAGCGGCGCTATCTCGCCGGGACTGCCAACATCTTCGACCTGATCAATGCCCAGCAGCGGCGGATCCAGGCCGAAGGCCAGCTCATCGATGCCAAGCGCGCGCGGCTCAACAACCGCGTCGATCTCTACCTCGCGCTCGGCGCGCCTTATGTTCTAAAGGGTGAGGAGACCCTCGCCACGGCCGATCTGCCTTCCGCGGAAAGCAGCGACGGCAAGGGAGACGTCATATGATACGTAAACTCGTTGTCGTGGGTAGCGCGGTCGGTATCGCTGCTTTCTTCATCGCCATCATCGCCATCGGCGGCGCGCTCAGGCCCGAAGTCGAAACCCGCGTCGCACCGCAGGTCGCCCCGATCGTCTTCGTCAAGGAAGTCGAATACGGCCCGATCAACCTGTCTGTCCGCACACAGGGCGAAGTGCAGCCCCGCAGGGAGATCCAGCTCGCCGCGCAGATCGGTGGGCGGATCGAGAGCGTCTCGGCTTCCTTCGCCAATGGCGGCGTCTTCAGGCGGGGCGAGACCCTCGTGAAGATCGAGGATGCGGACTACCGCCTCGCGGTGACGCGCGCTCGCGCCCAGGTGGCACAGGCCGAACAGCGTCTTGCCGTCGAGGAGGCCGAAGCCGCCCTCGCCGCGCGGGACTACGCCGAGCTCTCCGGGCAGGACGCCGGCGACGATCCCTCGCTCCTCGCCCTTCGCAAGCCCCAGCTCGCCGCGGCGCAGGCCGATCTCGCTTCGGCGAAGGCGAACCTCTCCGATGCCGAGCTGGCCCTCAACCGGACCGCAATCACCGCCCCCTTCAACGGCCGGGTGCGCGAGACCAGCGCCGATATCGGCCAGTTCGTGAGTCCCGGCACTCCGCTCGGCGAGATCTTCGCGACCGACGTCGCCGAAGTCCGCCTCCCCCTCACGGACCAGGACCTTGCCAAGCTCGGGCTCGCCTTCGCATTCGAGGCGGAAGGCGACGAGGCTCCGCTGGTGCAGTTCTCGGCCGACGTGGCCGGGCAGGTCCGCAACTGGGAAGGACGGATCCGCCGGGTCGATGCCGCGATCGACAGCTCCACCCGTCAGATCGCCGCCATCGCCGAGGTCGAAGATCCCTACGGCACGGGTGCGGACGATGGCTTCCCGCTCGCATTCGGTCTCTTCGTCAACGCCGAGATTCTCGGACAGGACCTGCCGCGGGCCATCGTCGTGCCGCTCCTGGCCCTCCAGGGTGACGGGACGGTCTTCGTCGTGAATGACGAGGACAAGCTGCTCAAACGCGACGTGACGACCGCGGGCCGTGTGCCCGAGGGCATGGTGGTGACGGGCGGGCTCGAGAGCGGAGACCTCCTGGTGGTCAGTCCCGTTACGACCGGCCCGGGCAATCCCGTCCGTCCACTCTATCCTGACGGTACGGATGCCAGTCGCGCGCCTGAAGAGATTGACAGCGCCGGCGAAGCCGATCCGGTTCGCACCGGTGCCGCGAACGCGGCGGCGGTCATGGGCCAGCAGGGGTCGAACCTATGAATGGCCTCGTTTCCTGGTGGGCGCGCAACAGCGTCGCCGCCAACCTGCTGATGGTCTTCATCATCGTCATCGGCGCATTGTCTTTCTTCACCCTCAGCCGCGAGGCGCAGCCCTCGATCATTCCCGAGAGCGTCAACGTCAATGTCGCCTGGCCGGGCGCATCGCCGACGGATGTCGAGGAGCAGATCATCCTCCGTATCGAGGAGGAGCTGTCGAACCTCGACGACATCAAGGAGGTGACCGCACAGGCCCGGGAGGGTTCGGCGTCCGTCACGGTGGAGATGCGCGAGGGCGCGGATTTCGACGCCTTCCTCAATGAAGTGAAGGCGCGGGTCGATGGCGTCTCCAACCTGCCTCAGGACAGTTTCCCGCCGACGGTCTCACGGACGAGTTTCGGCAACGAACTCGCATGGATCATGCTCAGCGGGGAGATCGGGGACAAGGAACTCAACCGTCTCGCACGCGAGATCAGGAACGAGCTGGCCCAGGTTCCCGGCGGCACGCCGCTGGTCGAGGTTCAGGGCCTCCAGGACGAGGAGGTCTCGATCGAGATCTCCGAGGAGGCGCTGCGGCGCTTCGGGCTGACCTTCGACGAGGTCGCCCTCGCGGTGCGCGGCGCATCGCTCAACCTTTCCATGGGCGAGATCCAGACCGCCAGCGGCAATATCCCCCTCGCCTCCCGCAACCTCGCGGACACGTCCGAGGAATTCGGCGCGATCATCGTCAGGCAGAATCTCGACGGCTCGGTCATCCGCGTGAGGGACGTCGCCACGGTGATCGACGGTTTCCCCGACCGGAACTTCAGGTTCCGTATCGATGGCCAGAAGGGGATGATCATCGAGCTCGAGCAGCCCAAGGAAGCCAACATCAAGACCATCATGGCAGCCGTCCGGGGCTATATCGACGACAAGCAGGAGGCCCTGCCCGAAGGCGTCGAACTCGAACTGCTGTTCACGCTCGAGGAGTTCTACGACGGCCGGATGAGGATCGTCAGCGAGAACGCCATCTACGGCCTGATCCTCGTTCTCGTCGTGCTGATGCTGTTCCTCAGGCCTGTGGTCGCGCTCTGGGTGGCGATGGGTATCGGCGTCTCCTTCATCGGCACTTTCATCTTCATGCCGATGGTTGGCGTCAGCCTCAACATGATGTCCCTGTTCGGCCTCCTGCTGGTGATCGGTATCGTTGTCGACGACGCACTGGTCGTCGGCGAGAGCATCAACAGGCAGGTGGAGATCGGCCGCAAGGGCGTGGACGCCGCGATCATCGGCACACAGATCGTGATCAAGCCGGTGATCTTCGCGGTCCTCACGACGATGCTGGCCTTCTCGCCCTTCCTCTTCATCGGCGGGATGTTCAGGGCGTTTCTCGCGTCGATCGCCTGGACGGTGATCCTGGCCCTCGCCTTCTCCCTGATCGAGAGCTTCCTGATCCTGCCCTCGCACCTTGCGCATATGGGCCCGCCCAAGAATACCGGGATCATGAAGTTCCAGCGGCGCTTCGCCGACAGCCTCCTGTGGTTCGCCGACAGGTTCTACCGTCCGCTGATCGAATTCGCGATCCAGGCCCGGCTCCTGACCATTACCACCTTCCTCGGCTTCTTCGCAGTCGCCGTCGCCCTGGTGGCGCAGGGTTGGGTCCCCCTCAAGTTCGATCCGGATATCGAGAACGACTTCATCCAGATGAACATCTCGATGCAGGAGGGGACGTCGTGGACCCGCACACAGCAGGTCTACGACCAGATCCTCGCAGCGAACGAGGAACTCGATGCCGAACTCGAGCGTCGGACCGGCAAGGACATCCTGGAGAGCACGCAGCTCTACGGCTGGCCCGGCGGGCTCAACGGCTTCAACGTCTTCGCGTCCGGCGACGAGCGCGGGATGACGATGGCGGAGATTTCCGACATCTACCGGGACATCATCGGCCCGATCCCCGATGCGCAGGAGATCGATCTGAGCTCGTCCTTCGGCGGGGGCGGCAACCGCTTCATGCTCGCCATCGAGACCAATGACCTCGACCAGGCGGCGGAAGCGGCTGAGGAGATCAAGGCATACCTCAACTCCGTGCCCATCCTTTACGATGTCCGCGACAACCTGCAGGCTCCTCTCGACGAACTGCGCCTCAAGCTTCGTCCCGGCGCAGAGCGGTTCGGTATCACCGTGCAGGACGCCTCGCGTCAGCTGCGCCAGGCCTATTACGGCGAGGAGGTCCAGCGCCTTCCCCGCGAAGGTCAGGACGTCCGGGTCATGGTGCGCTACCCCAAGGAAACGCGGGAAAGCCTCGAGAGCCTTTTCGGCGAATTCCGTATCCGCACGCCTGACGGCCGGCAGATCCCCGTGGCTTCTGTGGTTGAGTTCGAAACCGGACCGGCGGTGCGCTACATCCGCAGGACAGACCGCAAGCGCTCGGTGACCATCATGGCGCGCATCCGCGAGGGTGCGGATGCGGGGCCCCTTCGCGGCGAATTCTATGGCGAGGTCGTGCCGGAAATCCTGGCCAAGTACCCTGACGTGGATATCGTCCGCCGCGGCGGCGACGAGGATCAGGCGGAGTTCTTCAACTCCTTCTTCGTCGGCATGATGGCGGCGCTACTCGGCATGTACATGCTGCTGGCGATCGCCTTCAGCAGCTACTTCCAACCGCTCCTGATCATGTCCGCCATCCCCTTCGGTTTCATGGGTGCGGTTTTCGGACACATGCTTTTCGGGGTGGATTTCTCGGTGTTCTCCTTCTTCGGCATCACCGCCGCCGCCGGGGTCGTGGTCAACGACAACCTGGTGCTCGTCGATTACGTGAACCGCCTGAGGGACCAGGGCGCTGGTGCCTTCGCGGCTCTCGTCGAGGCTGGAACGGTCAGGTTCAGGCCGATTCTCCTGACCTCGGTGACGACGTTCATCGGTCTCCTGCCGATCCTCCTCGAAAACAGCATCGACGCCGAGTTCCTCAAGCCTGTCGTGGTCAGCCTCGCCTTCGGTGTCTTCTTCGCCCTGTTCGTCACGCTCCTCTTCGTCCCGGCCATGTACGCGGCGGGCACGGATATCGCCCGCTTCCTGCGAGGGATCTGGACCGGCGAGCGGCAACCGCGTTTCGGCGAGGGCGCCTCGAAAGAAGGGGTTCCCGAGATCAAGGGGTCCGAACATCACGTGCCAGCGGAGTAGGATTTCACCCACCTCCTTTACTCCCCGTTAACCTTGCGAGCGCATGGTTAAGAGGTCTTCTTCTCCCAGGAAGACATACCCACCATACCCCCAGGGACGGCCTCGCTTTCGCGGGGCCGTTTCCTTTTGGGAACCTGTCCGTGTCGGCCGCAAAAAACCGGCGAATTGGGGAAATCGGGGGGTTTTCAACTCTGAAACGATGCGCTATCCGCTCGCTTCGTGGTGATCCCCAGTAGCTCAGTTGGTAGAGCAAGCGACTGTTAATCGCTGGGTCGCTGGTTCGAGTCCGGCCTGGGGAGCCACGTTTTCCCTACTGTCTTCTTGCATATTGACCAAACCCCTCCCCTGCGCCACGGAGGCGGTCACTGCCCCTATAGCTCAGCTGGTAGAGCAACTGATTTGTAATCAGTAGGTCGTTCGTTCGAGTCGGACTGGGGGCACCAT
>CAZAFU010000057.1:0-1934 GCA_964484475.1 uncultured Caulobacterales bacterium
GCCGCGGTCGAACTGCATGCCTTCGACGACATCGAGCTCGGTCTCTGCGGTCTTGCTCTCCTCGACGGTGATGACACCCTCGTTGCCGACCTTGTCCATGGCGTGGGCGATCATCTCACCGATGGCGGTTTCGCCATTGGCCGAGATGGTGCCGACCTGGGTGATGCCGATCGAGCCTTCGACGGGCTTCGCATTCGACTTGATGGTCTCGAGGACGCGCACGACGGCGGTGTCGATGCCGCGCTTGAGGTCCATCGGGTTCATGCCGGCGGCAACGGATTTCGTACCTTCACGGACGATGGCCTGGGCCAGGACCGTGGCGGTGGTGGTGCCGTCACCGGCTTCGTCGTTGGTCTTGGACGCGACTTCCTTGATGAGCTGGGCGCCCATGTTCTCGAACTTGTCTTCGAGCTCGATCTCTTTTGCGACCGAGACACCGTCTTTCGTGGTGCGCGGTGCGCCGAACGATTTCTCGATCACGACGTTCCGGCCTTTCGGGCCGAGCGTGACCTTGACCGCGTTGGCAAGGATATCGACGCCCCTGAGCATCCGCTCGCGGGCATCGGCTTCGAAGCGAACTTCCTTGGCTGCCATATGCTATCTCCTAATGTTCAGTATGGGATCGAAAACGACTTCCGGCCTCAGTCGAGGACGCCGAGGATGTCGCTTTCCTTCATGATGAGAAGGTCTTCACCGTCGATCTTGACCTCGGTGCCGGACCATTTGCCGAAAAGGACCCGGTCGCCCTGACGCACGTCGAGCGGCGTGATGTCGCCGTTCTCGGAGCGGGCGCCGGAACCGATGGCGACGATTTCGCCCTGCTGCGGCTTTTCCTTGGCGGTATCGGGGATGATGATCCCGCCGGCGGTTTTCTGGTCCTCTTCGACGCGACGGACAAGAACGCGGTCGTGAAGCGGTCTGAATGCCATCCTGCTCTCCATTTGCAAGCGATGTTCGAATAGCCGCCGTGCCTTTAGCACTCACCAGGCGCGGCTGCTAACGAGCCCTATCTAAGCCTTCTCCGGCGGGCGTCAATAAGTCTGGTCATGTTGGAAGCGGTAAAATTCCAGATCGCCTGGACGCGGCGAAAACCAGGGGTTTTCGAGGCTTCCTGCGGGCGCGCCGCTGCTCTAGAAGCCAGCCGATGAGTGATATGCCCCTCATGCGTCAAGCCCTCGCTCTCGCCCGCGAAGCTGCCACGCGGGGCGAGGTGCCTGTGGGGGCGCTGGTGGTCGGCCCTGATGGCGAGGTCCTCGGCGAAGGCATGAACGGTCCGATCGGGCGTTGCGACCCCACCGCCCATGCGGAGATCGTGGCGTTGCGTGAGGCGGCGGCGAGGCTCGGGAACTACCGGATGACCGGTTGCACCCTTGTCGTCACCCTCGAGCCCTGCGCCATGTGCGCAGGCGCGATCAGCCATGCGCGCATCGGGCGGCTCGTCTACGGGGCCTCCGACCCCAAGGGCGGAGCGGTGGAGCACGGGCCGAAACTGTTCGGGCAGAAGACGCTGCACCACCGGCCGGAGATCGAAGCGGGCGTTCTCGCCGGAGAGGCGAGCGCGCTGCTTAAGGAATTCTTCGCGGAACGGCGGCGCAAGCGCGACTGAGCCTGACGGTTCGGGCCGATGACCCGAAGTGCTAGTCGCTCGCCGATGCGACGCTTCTTCGTGTTCCCCCTCTTCGGCCTCGGCGCGCTTTTCACCCTCTATCTCGCCCCCTTCGCCAGAAACGAGGCGCAGCTCCGTCGGCCTTTAGATGCATCCGGCGTTGCGCTTGCCCTCCCCGCCGACCCCGCGGCGCTCGAGCACGGCCGGCACATCGCGCGGACCCGAGGATGTCGGCTGTCATGGCCAGAGGCTCGAAGGCAAAGACTTCGGCGAGTGTGGGACTGGCCGGAGCGGGCCGTCGCACCCAACCTCGCCCTTTACGCGAAAG
>CAZAFU010000057.1:1944-14043 GCA_964484475.1 uncultured Caulobacterales bacterium
CGGGGGACGATCTCTCGGACTGATGCGCCTTGTCGCCCCTGACCGGTACCCGAGCCTCACCGACGCGGAAGTCGACGCGCTCTATTTCTATCTGGGCGCGCTCGCCGGGCAGCCGGTCGCGACGGACACCGCCTGGCGGCAATGAGCCTAGTGCCGCAAGAGGCACTTTGACCAGCGCGCGCGTGCGGTGCACAGTCCTCCCGACCAAGAGACAGACGAGCCTCAGGGAGAGCCCAATGCACTTCGATCATTCCGACAAGACCAAGGATCTCATTCGCCGGGTCGAGGACTTCATGGCGGCCGAGGTCTGGCCGGGCTACGAGATCTACAAGAAACAGCACACGGAGTTCCGGGAGCAGGGCAACCCCTGGAAGGTCCCGCCGGTCATCGAGGAGCTGAAGGAAAAGGCGCGCGACAAGGGGCTCTGGAACATGTTCCTGCCCGACGACGAGCTCGGCGCGGGACTGACCAATCTCGAATACGCTCCGATCGCGGAAATTACGGGCAAGTGCCACATCGCACCGGAAGTCTTCAACTGCGCCGCGCCGGACACGGGCAACATGGAAGTGCTCTACAAATACGGCACCGACGCGCAGAAGGCGGAATGGCTGACCCCGCTTCTCGACGGCAAGATCAGGTCGGCCTTCCTGATGACCGAGCCGCAGGTCGCCTCCTCGGACGCCACCAACATCGAGTGCTCGATCCGTCGGGAGGGGGACGAATACGTCATCAACGGGCGCAAATGGTGGAGCTCGGGCGCGGGAGACCCGCGCTGCGCGATCTATATCGTGATGGGCAAGACCGATCCCGATGCCGAGACCTACAAGCAGCAGTCGATGGTCCTCGTCCCCGCCGACACCCCCGGCGTGACGGTCGAACGCCACCTGCCCGTCTTCGGCTATGACGATGCCCCTCACGGCCATATGGAAGTCAGGCTCGACAATGTCCGCGTTCCGGCGAGCAACATGCTTCTCGGCGAAGGGCGCGGTTTCGAGATCGCGCAGGGGCGGCTCGGGCCGGGGCGTATCCACCACTGCATGCGGACGATCGGAGCGGCCGAACGGGCGATGGAGCTGATGGTCAGGCGCCTTTCGACGAGGGAAGCCTTCGGCAAACCCATCATCAAGCATTCGATCTGGGAGCAGAGGATCGGCGAGGGCCGGACCAATATCGAGATGACGCGCCTTCTCTGCCTCAAGGCCGCGTACATGATGGATACGGTCGGAAACAAGGCGGCGAAGGGCGAGATCGCCATGATCAAGGTCGCTGCGCCGCAGATGGCGTTGAAGATCATTGACGACGCGATCCAGGCCCATGGCGGCGGCGGTGTCTGCGAGGACTTCCCCCTCGCGGAGATGTACGCCCACCAGCGGACCCTGCGTCTGGCCGACGGGCCCGACGAGGTCCACAACCGCGCCATCTCCAAACTCGAGTTCCGCAGGGTCAGCAACACAGGCGGCGAGGTGGACCAGGCGCGGCACAGTGCCCAGGCCGGGTACGGACAGACGGTCTGAGACGAACCTCGGACTTGGACATCGAAGGAAGGGCGGCCCATCCGGACCGCCCTTCTTTTTCTGCGGGGTACGGGCGCCCCGCCGGGCAGGTTCTCCATGCCCTTTCGTTTCCCGGAAGTTCTTCTCCGGTCGTTCTCGCGGCCGGGCGCTTCTCGCCGGCAAACTCTTGAAAGAGCGGGCATTCATCCCGCTCAACCACCCAATGCAACCCGAAGGGGGCAGGATTGAGGCGCACAAACGGCTAGGCGGAGACCGGTGCCGGGCGTACCCTCTTTTTGGGAGAGGGAGAACGAACCGGTGGAGCTTCTCACCGAATACCTGCTGCGAATCCCCCATGGGATCGAACGGGACCTGACCCGCTACACCGCCTTTGCGGTCGGGGTCTGGTTGGTGCTTTGGATCACCCTCGGCAATCTCCTCGCCCATCGGAAGATCCGCGAGAGCTGGCCGGAGCGGCAGCAGCTCGTCAGCGAGTTTCTCCACTCCCTGCGGTCCATCGCCATCTTCTCGGTCGGCTCGAGCATCCCATGGCTGCTTTGGCGGCTGGATCTTCTTCCCTGGCAGGAGGTCAATGACCGGATGACCGGGGCCTCATGGTTCTGGGGCACGGTGGCGGTGCAGATCCTTGTCCACGACGCGTATTTCTACTGGGTGCACCGCTGGATGCACCAGCCGCGGCGTTTCCGCCTCTATCACCGCAGGCACCACCGCTCGAACAACCCCTCGCCCTTCACCGCCTACAGCTTCGATTTGCGCGAAGCGGCGATGATGATCCTCTTCATCGTGCTGTGGGAATTCCTGCTGCCCAATGCGAACGGGGCGACCGGGGTCTTCATTCTCATCCAGCTCGGCAAGAACACACTCGCCCATTCCGGTTTCGAGCTGATGCCGGCAACCCGGGACGGAAAGCCCCTTCTCGATTTCATGACGACCACGGTGCACCACGATCTCCACCACAGGCGGGCCGGCACCAATTTCGGGCTCTATTTCACCTGGTGGGACCGCTGGTGCGGAACCGAAGACCCCCTCTACCACCAAGAGTTCCGGCGGGTCGTCAGCCAGAGACGTGGGGCCGTCACTGCGCCAAGCCTGCCCGCCTGACCGGCCGGGACTTTCCGAAAAAATCAAGCTATTGGTGCAATCCGTGCTAGAGGCTCCCTTGTTGAGGCGCGCGGGACAGGTCGCGGAGCGTCGGTCGGGGCACCTTCATTTTGCGCAGCAGGACTTCCATCACCCAGCTCATCGTCACACTGATGATCGCGCTTGGGGTGCCCCTGCTCGCCGCCTTCTCGCTTTGGGGCAACCTGCAGCTCGCCGAGGACCGGGCGGAAACCGACCGCGAAGCGGAGTTCATCGCCCAGATGAGCGCCGACAGCATCGCCGACCAGTTCCGGAAGATGACGGTGATGCTCGAGATCTTCGCGAGCAGCGGCTGGCTGGACGAAAGCGATTTCGCCGCGCTCCACCGCCGGGCAAGCGCCAGCCTCTTCGATGAGAACCTCCACCTCATCGTCCTCGACGAAAGCTACGACCAGATCCTCAACACCCGCGTTCCCTTCGGTTCCGAGATCGGCGCGACAGCCAACGCCGAAGCTGCCGAAGAAGTGGCCCGCGCCCTGACGACGCGGGTCTCGAGTCTTTTCACCGGGAACGTGGCACAGACCGAAGTCTTCAATGTCATGCGGCCGGAGTTCGTCGGCGACCGGCAGTTCATTCTGATTCTGACCCAGAACGCTCGCGACCTCTACGGGGCGGCCCGTTCGGCTCTTCCTTCGAACGACTGGAAAGTGGAAATTCATGACGGTGCCGGTGGATCCATCGGACAGGCGGGGACCGCGCTCCGCGGCAATGGCGCAAACCCCCCTTGCGTCCTGGGGGGCGGGACGGACGGCACGGTCTGGGCGAAGGCCCTGATCGAGGATTCCACATGGTTCGTATGCGTTGGCCGGTCCGGGCCGGACGGCGTCGAGCTCCAGACCTATGCCTTTCTCGGCGGCGGCCTCCTGATCCTCAGCTTCGGGATCGGTGCCGCGATCGTCATCGGCACCATCGTCAGGCGTGACTTCCAGCGCGCTGGCCTCGCCGCCCGGGCCTTGTCGGCGCGGAGCGTCGTCACGGGCTTCACGCCGCGCACCCGCGAAGCCCAGGACATTCTCGATGCGCTCCAGGACGCCCACCGGGACATCATGGCGAAGGAAGACGACCAGCGCCTGCTCCTGAAGGAGATGGAGCACCGCACCAGGAACCTTCTCGGTATCGCCCAGTCCCTCGCCGCCATGCTCGCGCCCTCGAGCAGCAGCGTGCCCGATTTCGTCGAACGCTACAGGAGCAGGATCCAGTCGCTTGCCAAATCCGTCAGCCTGCTGACCTCGGAAAACTGGGAAGGGGCGGATCTCCATCAGCTCATCGAGAGCGTCGTGGCGACCTATGTTCCCGAAGGCGAAGACCGTTTCAGCCTTTCAGGAGATAGCCTCAAGGTCGGCTCTTCTGCTACCCAGAACCTCGCGCTGGTCATCAACGAGCTGGGCACCAATGCCGCGAAGTACGGCGCTTTCGCCGGGGAGAGCGGGACCCTCGATGTGGCCGTGTCCACGGACGAAGAACGCGTCACGATCGCCTGGACGGAGACCGGCGTCCCGGCGACCGCCGAGAACAATGGGGAAAAGGGCGGTTTCGGATCGAAGCTGCTCGACGCCATGATCGAACAGCACTTCGGCGGCCAGTGGACGCGCGAATTCCAGCCCGGCAGCTTCCTCTGCCGGATCACCCTGCGACGCTCGCGCCTCCACTAGCGGTCGCACGGGCAGGGAAATGATCCCGAAAGACGGTTGCGGCTTCATGGGAAAGCCCTATGACTTCAAATGTAGTCATTTGCGGAACCTTCATGCGTCCGATCCTCGTTCTCCCAGTCCTGCTCCTTGCCGCCTGCCAGTTCGAGGAAGGGGGAGGCGAAACCGGTTTCAACCTGCGAAGCCGTCCCGCAGTCATGATCGAAGGCGAAGACAGCAGCAACAGCGGTTTCACGGAGCTTGCCGACGAACTGGGCGTGCCGAGAGCCACGGCCGTAGTGATCGACGACGGCGAGGTTGTCTTCAACCGTATGCGCGGTGATGGCGTCGATGCCGATGGGCTCTTCCAGGCCGCATCCCTTTCAAAGGCCGTCGCAGCGGCCGGGATCGTGACCTACGCGCTCGACGCCGGGATCGGCCTTGATCAGGACATCACGCCTTTCGTCACCAGTCTCGACCTTTCGGCGATCAGGGGCGTGAAAGGGCCGGTAACCCTACGTGCCCTGCTCTCCCATACGGCGGGCGCGACGGTGGGCGGTTTTCCGGGATACGGGAGGGGCGAGCCACTTCCGAGCAGCCTCGATATCGTCCTTGGGCGGAGTCCCGCGAATACCGATCCTGTTCTGTTCACACGGAAGAAGGGAAACTATGCCTACGCCGGCGGCGGCTATCAGGTGGCCCAGCTTTTCGTGGAAGACCACTCCGGCGAGCCTTTCGCGGAGACGCTGCGGAGACTTGTCCTGAACCCCGTCGGCATGGCCAGGAGCAGCTTCAGCCAACCCGTGGATGAAACCGCTCTCGGCCCCCTCCATATCGTTCCCGCGGAACTCGAAGACGGCCCGCTCGAAGGGGGCTGGCACAACTACCCCGAACTTGCAGCGGCAGGCCTCTGGACCACAGCCGAAGACTATGCCCGCTTCGCCTTGGCCGTGGGACGGGCTTACCGGGGCGACAAGGACGCCGGCCTCAAGCCGGAGGTGGCAAGGGCGATGCTGACTCCTGTCGACCGTGATTACGGCCTCGGTCTTTCTATCATCTCAGAGGGCGGACAGCCCGTTTCATTCGCACACGGTGGTTCCAACGAAGGCTACAAGGCGAGTTTCCGCGCAAGCGCCCTCGAAGAGGACGCTGTCGTCGTCCTGACCAACCATCCGGCGGGAGGACGCTTCAGCGACGAGATCGTACGCGGCGCCTTCGTTGCCCTCGCGCCGGAGGGCGGCGACGGCGAGGTCCTCTCCCGCGAGCCTCTCACCTCCGAAATCGCGGAACGCTGCCTCGGCGACTACGCCCGGGAGGGGGGTGAAGACGCTGTCTTCGAACTCACCCAAGAAGAAGGACGGGTCTATATTCTCGAACCCGAGGGCAGGGACGAGCTGATCCATACCGGCGGCGGCCGGTTCGTCCTGATGTCAGCCGGCTTGGATATCGACTGCCTCGAGGACGATCGCGGCCCATACCTTCTCGCCGCCCGGTCTGCGCGCTTCGACCGCCTCGAAGCCGGCCGCTAAAAGAAAAGCCCCGGCCGTGGCCGGGGCTTTCGTTTCGAGACGGACTTGGCGTTACCGGGTCGGGTCCGGCGCGCTCGTCACGGTCACCTCACCGAGGCGCACGTCCTCGGGGAGATCGAAGCGGTCGGCATTCATCACCTTTGTCCAAGCCCTGATGAAGTCGTCGACGAACATCGCTTCGCTGTCGTCATAGGCATAGACCTCCGCGACCGCCCGGAGTTCGGCATTGGAACCGTAGACCAGGTCCACCTCGGTAGCCGTCCATTTCCTCTCGCCGGTCTGACGGTCGATACCCTCATAGACATAAGGACGATCGGTCGGCTTCCATGTGGTCGACATGTCGAGGAGGTTGACGAAGAAGTCGTTGGACAGCGTCCCCGGCTCGTCGGTCAGCACGCCATGCTCCACGCGCCCGGCCGTCGCGCCGAGGCTCCGCATCCCGCCGAGAAGAGCAGTCATCTCCGGCACCGTGAGGTCGAGAAGATCCGCCTTGTCGACCATCATCTGGGTCGGCGTGCGGGTGCTGTCGGAAGCATAATAGTTGCGGAAGGCATCGGCCTTCGGCTCCAGCACCTCGAAGGATGCCGTGTCGGTCTGCTGCTCGGTGGCGTCGGTACGACCGGGACGGAAGGGGACCGTCACGTCGTGACCCGACATGCGCGCTGCTTCCTCGATCCCGGCATTCCCTGCAAGGACGATCATGTCCGCCATCGAGACCCTGGTGGCCCCGGAGTTTTCATTGAAGTCCCCGCGGACCTCTTCGAGGGTCGCAAGGGTCGCCCGCAGCTCCTCGGGATCGTTGGCCGCCCAGGACGCCATCGGCTCGAAGCGGATCCGCGCGCCATTGGCACCGCCCCGCATGTCCGATCCGCGGAAGCTCGACGCGGAGGCCCAGGCCACCCGCACGAGCTCTGATGTCTCAAGCCCGGTGTCGAGGATCCGCTGCTTGAGGTCGGATGCCTGCGCGTTGGTGATGAGGCGATAGTCCGCTTCCGGAACGGGATCCTGCCAGATCAACTCTTCCGAAGGCGCCATGTCACCAAGGTAGCGTGCCCGCGGCCCCATGTCCCGGTGGGTCAGCTTGAACCACGCCCGGGCGAAGGCATCTTCGAACGCTTCGGGGTCCTCGAGGAAGCGCTGGGTGATCTTGCGGTACTGGGGATCTTCCCTCAGGGCGAGGTCGGTGGTGAACATGATGGGCTGGTGGCTCTTTCCCTCGACATGGGCATCGGGGACCATCCCTTCACCGCCGCCGTCGACCGGCACCCACTGGATGACGCCTCCCGGGGACCTGGTCTGCTCCCATTCGAAGCCGTAGAGATTCTCCAGGTACTGATGGGTCCACGCAACGGGGTTGGCCGACCAGGCGCCCTCGAGCCCCGAAGTCACCGTGTCTTCCGAGTGGCCCTTGCCGCAGTCATTGTCCCAGCCGATGCCCTGCCGCTCCACGCCCATGGCGGCGGGTTCGGGGCTGACGCATTCCTCCGGCTTGTGCGCGCCGTGGGCCTTGCCGAAGGTGTGACCGCCGGCGATCAGGGCCACGGTCTCCTCGTCGTTCATCGCCATGCGGCCGAAGGTCTCGCGGATGTCCTGCGCTGCGGCGAGCGGGTCGGGCTGTCCGTTGGGACCTTCAGGGTTCACGTAGATCAGGCCCATCTGAACCGCGGCGAGCGGCTTCTCGAGCCTGCGGCCATCCGCATACCGCTTGTCGGCAAGCATTTCTGCCTCGGGACCCCAGTAGACAAGCTCCGCCTGCCAGTCGTCCTCGCGGCCGCCTGCGAAGCCATAGGTCTCGAAACCCATCGATTCGAGCGCCACATTTCCGGTCAGGACCATGAGGTCCGCCCAGGACAGAGAAGCGCCGTACTTCTTCTTCACCGGCCACAGAAGGCGGCGCGCCTTGTCGAGGTTCGCATTGTCAGGCCACGAATTGAGTGGCTCGAAGCGCTGCTGGCCGCCACCCGCGCCGCCGCGTCCGTCGGTCAACCGGTAGGTTCCCGCGGAGTGCCAGGCCATGCGGATGAAGAACGGTCCGTAATGCCCGTAATCGGCCGGCCACCAGTCCTGCGAGGTGGTCATCAGGTCCTCGATATCGGCCTTCACCTCCTCGAGGTCCAGGCTGTTGAAGGCCTCGGCATAATCGAAGTCCTCGCCCAACGGGTTCGAGCGGGTGGCTTCGTTCTGGCGGAGAGGCGTCAGGTCGACCCTGTCGGGCCACCAGAAGTCATTGGTCTTCGGCACCTGCGCGAGGCTCGGCGGGGTATCGCTGTCGGGGAAGATTTCCTTTTCGCCCTCGCCCTTGGGATCGGAGCCGCCCCGCGCCTCGAGGTCGCTGGCGTCCTGGCTGCGCATCATCTGCGCGCTTTCGGTGACCTCGCCGCTGTCGCCGCAGCCACTGACGAGGCCGAGGGATATGGCGGAGACGGTGAGGAGCAGGAGTCTGGATGTCTTGGTCATGACGTTTCCTCTCATGGGTCGCCGCCGCGAAGAGCGGCAGGCGAAGGACGGCCCGGCCGCTCTTGATCGTTCGCGCCGGCTCCCGGCCGGAGTAGCAGCCCCGGAGTTCAGCGATCCAACGAATTATCAGGATAATCCGCATCGAAAAAACCGATGGCCGGGCTTTCCGTGACGGAACCACCACCCTTCGCAAACCTTCGCATGACAAACGGAGGAGCTCAGACATGACCCAAACGACCATCTCTTCAGGGGGGTCGATCGACGAAACCCTGCGGGCGAAGTTCGGCTGGACACCCTACCGGGTGATCGGGGGGCTGGCTCTGGCAAGCTGCGCCGTCGTGCTCTTGTGTGACGTGACGATGTGGTTCCTGGTCGAAGGCTACAGCCCGGTCAGCCAGACGATCAGCGAACTCGGTGCCGGACCCCACCAGGAGGTTCAGGATACCGGGATCACCATCTTTGCCGTGGGTATCCTGATCCTTGCCGGCGGCCTCACCCTCCGCGGCCGAAGCAGCAAGGCTGCCATGGCGGTCAGGATCGCCTTCGTTCTTCTGGCCCTCGATATCTCGGCGATCGCCCTCTGGAACGAGTATGGTGACGGCGACCGGGGCGGGCTTGTCCTCCACCGCTATTTCCTCATCGCGCTTTATATCCTGGTCGGTATCATCCTTCTCTTCGCTCCCGCCGTCACTCCCGACAGGACCCGCGGATCGAAGAACCTCAGCCGGGCCGCGGGAATTGCGTGGATTCTCGGCGCGCCTCTTTTCTACGTGGTGCCCGACAGCTGGAACGGAGCCTATGAGCGCCTTCTGGGGATCCTGCTCGTCGCTTCGGTCGGCATCGCCGCCTTCAGGCTCTTCCGGAAGCCCGAGGGCGAGGTGTGAGCGCCCACTATACTGTGGCCCGGAACCCGTTATATCCGGCGCCATGAGCAATACCAGTTTCGACCCCGCCATCCTCGAGAACGCGAAAGCCTGGCCCATTCAGGAAGCCAGGGCCCTGAAGAAACGCCTCGAGAAGATCGGCAGGAAGGACGGCCTCGTCACCTTCGAGACCGGCTATGGCCCTTCCGGCCCGCCGCATATCGGCACCTTCGGCGAGGTGGCGCGGACGTCCATGGTGCGTCACGCCTTCGAACAGCTCTGCCCGCAATACCAGACCCGCATCGTCTGTGTTTCCGACGATATGGACGGCATGCGGAAGATCCCGCCCGTGCCCAATGCCGAGACCCTGGAGCCCTATCTCCAGCAACCGCTTTCCCGGGTTCCCGACCCCGCAGGCGAGCACGAGAGCTTCGCCGCGCACAACAATGCCCGCCTGAGGGCCTTTCTCGACCGCTTCGGCTTCGAATACGAGTTCGTCTCCGCCACCAACGCCTACGAGACCGGCCGGCTCGACAAGGCGCTCCTGCGCATGCTCGAGGTCTATGACGAGGTGATGGACATCATCCTCCCCACCCTGGGCGAGGAGCGGCGGCAGACCTACTCCCCGATCCTGCCGATCAGCCCCGAAAGCGGGAAGGTCCTTTACGTCCCCCTCCTCGAACGGGACGCGCAGTCCGGCACGATCGTCTACGAGGACGAGGACGGCACCCGCCGCGAGCAGACCGTCACCGGTGGTGCCTGCAAGCTCCAGTGGAAAGCCGACTGGGCCGGCCGCTGGTACGCACTTGGCGTCGATTACGAGATGGCGGGCGAAGACCTCACCGAATCGACCCGTCTGTCATCACGCATCGTCAAGGCCCTCGGGGCCGAGCCGCCCGCGGGCTTCAACTACCAGCTCTTCCTCGACGAGCAGGGCAAGAAGATCTCCAAGACCAAGGGCAACGGCCTGACCATCGAGGAATGGCTGCGTTACGCAGCGCCCGAGACCCTGCAACTCTTCAACTTCACCGCGCCGAAGAAGGCGAAGAAGCTTTACTTCGACGTCATTCCGAAGACGGCGGACGAATACTGGACCCATGTAGGCAAGTACGCGGAGCAGGACGACCGGAAGAAGATCGAGAACCCGGCCCTCTACATCCATCAGGGGGACGTGCCTTCGGTCACCCCACCGGTCAGCTTCGGTCTCCTCCTGAACATCGTCGACGCGTCGGGCACCTCCGACACGCAGGTGCTGCGCGGCTTCGTCGCGAAATACCGTCCGGATGCGTCCGAAGAGGAGATGCAGGCGCTCGAGCCGATGCTCGGCCACGCGGTCAACTACTTCCAGGATTTCGTCCTGCCGAAGAAGTCGTTCCGCAAGCCGACGGATCAGGAGCGCGCTGCCCTCGAGACCCTGTCCGCGCGCCTGCGCGAGATCGGCGAAGGCCGCGAGGAAGACGCCTACCAGACCGCGGTCTTCGACGCAGGCAAGTCCCAGGACTACGAGAACATCCGGGAGTGGTTCAAAGGGCTCTACGAGGTTGTCTTCGGCCAGGCCGAAGGCCCGCGCATGGGTCCCTTCGTTGCGATCTACGGCGCTTCGGATACCGCCGACCTCATCGACCAGGCCCTCGCCCGCGAGGCCTGATGCAACTCGACGAACAGATCGAGGCCATCGAGGAAAGCCTCTCCCCGGCGGCGCAGCGGACCGAGGAGCTGATCGAGACCCTCTGGGGGCTCGTTCCGCTTCTCGTCGTTGCCGCACTCGCGGTCGTTCTGTTCTGGCTTCTGGGCAGCTTCCTCGGCTCCCGGCAGTTTCTCATCGGGAAACTCTCGCGCGGCTCGGAACTGATCGCGGAGCTTCTCAGGCGGGTGATCCCGCTCACCTTCCTCGTTCTCGGCGTCGTCTTTGCCCTGAATATCCTTGACGCGGTGGCCATCCTCTCCGCCATTCTCGGCGCGGCCGGCGTGGTGGGCATCGCAGTGGGTTTTGCGATCCGTGACACCATCGAGAACTTCATCGCCTCGGTCATGCTGTCGATCCGGCAGCCCTTCAGGCCGAAGGATTTCGTCGACATCGATGGGCGCGAAGGCGTCGTCGTCAGCCTGACGAGCCGCGCGACCATCCTCATGACCCTCGACGGCAATCACCTGAGGATCCCCAACGCCCAGGTCTTCAAGGCGATCATCATCAACTACACCCGGAATCCGGAGCGCCGGATCGTCTTCGCCCTCGGCGTCGACGCGGAGGACGACCCCCGCGCCGCGATGGACGCGGGCACCTCGCGGCTTTCCGCGCTGCCCTTCGTGCTGCCGGATCCCGGACTGAGGGCCTGGATCGAAGAGGTCGGTGACAGCAACATCCTCATCACCTTTGCCTTCTGGATCGATCAGGGCGCGACCGATTTTCTGAAGGCCCGGTCCGCTGCGATCAGGGTCGTGAAGATGGAACTCGAGGAACAGGGCTTCACCCTGCCCGAGCCCATCTACAGGCTCAGGATCGACCAGATCCCCGATGCCCTCACCGCTATCGTCCACCAGGCCGAGGAGCCCTTCCGCCCCACCGCTCCCGAGAAGAAGGTGCCGCCCAAGGCGGCGAAGGACGATATCGGAGATGTCGCCCCCGATCTCGCCATCGCGGAAAAAGTGGACGAAGACCGCGCGATGGTTGCGGGCGAAGACCTCCTCGACCGTGACCAGCCCACCGAATACGGCGACGATCCCGGCAAGGTCCCGCTCAGGCCAGGCGAACCGGCCTGAAGCCCGAATAGGCGCGAAGCTCCCAGTGCGGATCGATGCCGATGCCGTACTTGAACCTCTGGCCCACCGATCCGGCGGAGAACTCGCGCCTCGCCATCAGGCAGCGCAGATTGTCCACCACGAGGGCGTCGCCCCGGCGCAGGACGCAGCGGCAGGCGTGGAGGCGTTCCTCGTGGGCCGGGTCGAGACGGCGGGCCTGATCGCCGCG
>CAZAFU010000057.1:14053-16576 GCA_964484475.1 uncultured Caulobacterales bacterium
CCGCCAGCTCGACCGCCTTGAGAAGAACGCCGAACGAGAACCGCAGCTCCTGGTCGCTTTCATCGAGGCTTTCCCAGTTGATGCGGTTGGGATCCCATCTCAACACGTAATCCGGGTTCTCCGGATCCTCGTTGAGGTCCCTCAGGATCGGCTGGTTGGTCGGGATCTGGTCGCGGTGCCGCATCGCGGCCGTGTTCCAGCGGCTGAACATCACCGGGGCGGCACCGAGCAGCCGGGCAAGCACGGTCTCCTTGGTCAGTCCCTTGAGGTCGACGCCTTCTTCGCGCTTGTTGGCATCGAGCGCATCGGGAATCTTCGCGATCACGTCCCTGACACTGATCAGGTGGACCGGAAGGTTCATGGGGTTCTGCACGCACTGGATCACCACGTGCTGGGCCGTCTCGAAATTCCCCACGGTCTGGTTGTTCACGTCCGGCCAGGAAAAATGCGGCGATGCCGTCCTGAAGCGCAGGCGCATGTCCTCGTTCTCCTTGAGAACGGTCACCTGCTCATCGGGCGCGGTGATGTAGGACCTGCGCCACCCGGGCTCGTTGCGCCGTTCGTCGCGCATGATGCTGCCAAGGCTGCGGATCACGAGGCCCGCCTTGATCGCGTTCCTCACACGCCGGGACCGCAGGAAATACCTCTCCCGCTTGTAGGCGCTCCGCTCCACCCCGAATCGCCTGGCAGCGTAATTGATGAACCTCTGGCGTTCGAAAAGGCCCCTGAGCAGGACCGCCGGGCTCTCCGCGTCGAGGCTTTCGAGTGCCGACGCGACGGTGCGGGGAAGTCCGAGCCTGTCATAGGTCAGGCCTTCGTCGCTCTCCGCGCCGGTATAGAGCTTCACGGCCCGCCGGTGGATCAGTTGCGGCTCGGCCTGGATGCGCGCTTCCACGGCGGTCACCATGGCGCCGCTGCGGTTGAACCTGCCGTCGCGCCGCCGTCGTGAGCGTTCGGTGAACGGGAAGACGTAGAGGTTCTCGCATTTGGCGAAATTGATGAAGGCCAGCGCGGTGCGCTGGTACATCCGGTCCTGCTGCTGTTTCCCGCCGATCGCCGCGATCCCGGCGATCACGAACCCGGCGACGCTTCCGGCGGTCATGATCACCGCGGCGCTTTGCAGTGTGACATATCCGCCCCTTTCGAGGGCGACGCCGATGCCCACGGCGACGAGCGCGACGAGGCCGCCATGGAAAAGTGTCCGGGCCAGGAAGGAGGTGGCGAGGTAGTTGTTCTCCCAGCTGTTGATTTCGGCGCGGAACGCGTCCGTCTCGCCCAGGATGGACGCAAACAGGGCGTTGGCGTGGCGCTTGAAGGCGCGACGCTCGATCATGTTCGGATTGAAAATGTTGACCTTCATGGACCCCCGCCCGGGGCCGAGCATTAACCAACATTACCGAAATGTCGAGAGCCGCGACACCGAGCGTCCCGTGGCAGCAGATGCCCTCGCCGACTGCTCGCGGAAAAAATCCATCCGTCTACAAAGGTTCCGTGTGTCCTTCACGCAACGCAGGGCGAAACTTGCAAAAAAGTTGGACAAGTGGCGCTTGTCGAACGGGAAAGCCCCGGTGCACCATCCTATATGTGAGGCAGGGTTTCACGCACGGATCGTGTTCTGGCAACGTAGTGTTTAGCAGAGCATTGTTGCAGTCCGTTAACCAAACGCGGGTTACCCTAGGATCGCTGCCGAGCGTCTCGGCCTCGGCGGTGCGCCGAACGGCATAGGACAAAGCAGGGCGAGAACGTCGCTGCTGGCGACAGCCGGATGTCAGGGTCCGGCAGAACGGGTGGCAAGACATGAGCATGACGACGACTGATGGACTGGACGTCTTCGATGCCTTCTCGGAAGGCTACGAGCGGACGAAGCACGAGGAAATGAGCCTCCGCGACTACCTCCTCGGGTGTCGCGACGACGTCATGATGTACGCCTCCCCTCCCGAGCGCATGGTCAAGGCCATCGGCGAAGCGGAGTATATCGACACGTCGAAGGACCCGCGCCTCAGCCGCATCTTCTTCAACCGCACCATCAAACGCTACAAGGCGTTCGAAGGCTTCTACGGGATGGAAGACACGATCGAGCGGATCGTCGGCTATTTCCGTCACGCGGCGCAGGGCCTCGAGGAAAAGCGCCAGGTCCTTTATCTTCTCGGCCCGGTGGGCGGGGGCAAGTCCTCCCTCGCCGAACGGCTGAAGGACCTGATGGAGACCTATCCCATCTACGTGCTCAAGGCGGGTGAGGAGATCTCTCCTGTCTACGAAAGTCCCCTCGGCCTCTTCCAGTCGGACCAGCTCAAGGCCCTCCTCGAGGAGAAATACGGCATCGAGCGGCGTCGTCTCACCGGCCTCATGAGCCCCTGGGCGGTCAAGCGCCTGGACGAGTTCGGCGGCGATATCTCCAAGTTCTCGGTGGTGAAGCTCTACCCCTCGAAGCTGCGCCAGATCGGCATCACCAAGACCGAGCCCGGCGACGAGAACAACCAGGACATCTCCGCCCTGGTCGGCAAGGTGGACATCAGGAAGCTC
>CAZAFU010000058.1:0-16453 GCA_964484475.1 uncultured Caulobacterales bacterium
CCGGTTTCAAATCTGGGCCTCCTGCGGGTGATGTTCCGGTGAGAACATCGAGCCCACAGGCTGGCTTTGCGCGGGGGCGGGCCATGGCGAGCGCCATTCAGGAAGGGTCCCGGGCGGCTTTACCCTGCGCGTTCACCTCCACTGCCCGGGGAAGGAACGCTTCCAGCAGCTCCACGTAGACGTCGGCGAAGGCGAAGAAATCTTCCGTCCTCACATTGGCAGCGAGCGCGACCGCAACGCCGTATTCGGGCACCACCATCAGCCAGGCCTGGGAGCCCTTCGACACGCCGCCATGGTTCAGATGGACGACGTCGCCGACGCTCCCGATCGGCCAGGAACTGCGCCGCCAGCCCAGAGCGTAGCCCTGCGGGTTCGCCGATCCGTCCAGAAGAGCAACCGGCGTGAAGAACTCTTCCCTGAGGTCCGGGCTTACGTAGCCGTCATCAAGCCACGCCGCGCCGAGGCGTGCGAGGTCGGATGGCGTCGCCGTCCAGCCGCCGCCGGGGAGCTTTTGCGACAGGTCCACACGGCGCCATGTTGCCACATGGGTGATCCGAGGCTCTTCCCTGACGCCCGAAGGGCCCTGGCGCCGCGCCTGGTAGAATGAGGCGCGCTCCGAACCGGGCGCCGCCGCATCGTGGTCTGGGACCAGCGAAGAGAGGCCGAGCGGCGAAGCGACCCGGTCCCGCATCAGTTCGGCATAGGAAGACCCAGCCGCCTCCTGCAGGACGCAGGCGAGCAGGACCGTGCCGAAACTCGTGTACCCGAACGTCTCACCGGGCCTGCCGATGAGACCCGAGCCGTCGAAGAGGTCCGTCGCCTCGCACGGATCCGCCAGACGTCCACGGAGGCTGAGGCTACGGTAGTAGCCAATGCGATCGGTGTTCTCCTCATAGCCGGGGAGGCCCCCCGTATGCGACGCGAGCTGCCGCAACGTGATGTCACCCCAGTCCGCTCTTCGGAGTTCCGGCACGTAGGTCCCGATGGGCTCGTCGAGTTCGACGGTCCCTTCACCGGCGAGCCGCGCGAGGAGGGTCGCCGTCACGGCCTTTGAGGTCGAGCCGATGCGGTAGGCCGTGTCCGCAGACGCTGCCGACGCGTCCGCGACATCTCGCAGTCCAGCACCGCCGGCCCACACGAGTTCGCCATCCACCGCGACCGCAGCGGCGAGGCTGGGCAGGCCGACGGCCCGCCGCCTAGCCTCAAGCGCGCGCAGGGCCTCCCCGGCGGCCGCTGCATAATCATCGTCGTGCACATGGGAGTAGGCCGGTACGGCCTCGGGCACGATGTCCCAGCCGAATGGCAGCCGCCATGTCTCGAACTGGTTCGAGCCGAAACCGTAAAGTGGCCACGCAAACCAGGCAGCGGCAACCACCAGCGCCGCTGCGACCCCCAATTTCACCTTGCCCATCGGTGCCTCCTGGATCGAAGGCTACTCTTGGTCGGAAGGAAACAACAAGGCCGGGATCTCGCCTCCAGGCTGCCCGCCGCGACAGCAGCTGTCAGGTCCGTTCGGTCGGCCCGCACATGACCGTGACCCCGCAAATTTCAAACCGGGACACAAGCTGAGCCCCGCGGCACTTGCTCGCGGCGGGTTGCCCGTTACTCTCCCGGCCGGATCAAGAGAAAACGCCCGCGGCCGGAGGCTGCGCCACACAAGGACGAAGCCATGACCACCCCTCCCTCTCGCCTTCTCGCCCTTGCCATCCTGACGGCCGCGGCGGCCGGCTGCGGCGATGCGGGCAAGCCCACCGAGCCCCGCGAGGCTGCCATGCCCGACCCCACGATCGACAGCACGAGCGATACGATGGAGACAGAACTCGAGGAGATCTACGCCGCGCCCGCCGGGGACCTGCGGGCGATGCGCGACCAGTTCGCACGAATCGAGATGAACCCCGACACCTCGTTCCTCTCGGACAATGAGCGCGAGGTCGTGAACCTCCTCATCGACGCCGCCGAGATGATGAACGAGATCTACTTGCGCCAACTCAGCGAGGATAACCCCGACTGGCGTGCCGAGATCGCCTCTGGCGACCTCTCCCAGCGCGACCAGCTCCTCGATCTTTTCGACCTCCATTTCGGCGTCTGGGACAGCCTCGATCACAACAAACCGTTCTACCGCTCGGAGGAGCGTCCAGCAGGAGCGGGCTTCTATCCGGGTGACATCGACAAGTCGGAATTCGAGGCTTGGCTCGAGGACAACCCCGATGACGAGGACGCTTTCACCTCACCTTACACGGTCATCAGGCGGACCGAGGAGGGCGGGCTCATCGCGGTGCCCTATTCCACGGCCTACGCCCGGTGGCTCGAGCCTGCAGCCGAAAAGCTGCGCGAGGCAGCGGCTCTCACCGAAAACCAGAGCCTGAAGCGCTTTCTCGAGCTGCGGGCGGAAAGTTTCCTTACCGACGATTATTACCAGAGCGAGATGGCGTGGATGGATCTCGAAGGCCCGATCGAAATCGCGATCGGCCCCTACGAGGTCTATGATGATGGCCTGTTCGGCATGAAGACCGCCTTCGAGGCCTTCGTCACGGTCAAGAACCCCGAGGAGAGCGCGGCCCTCGACAAGTACAAGGGGATGTTGCGCGACATGGAAGAGAACCTTCCGGTGCCCGACGAATACAAGAACT
This sequence comes from uncultured Caulobacterales bacterium, assembly GCA_964484475.1. Classification (GTDB taxonomy): domain Bacteria; phylum Pseudomonadota; class Alphaproteobacteria; order Caulobacterales; family Parvularculaceae; genus Parvularcula. Next base: position 2,631 of record CAZAFU010000058.1, read on the forward strand.
TCAAGCGCGGCTTCGAGAGCCCCATCGCGGTGGTCGATCAGGTCCACGGCGGCGGCGACAACGTGCCGGGCGTCCAGACGATCGCCTTCAACCTGCCCAATGACGAGCGGGTGCGTGAGGCGAAGGGCGCGAAGAAGGTCCTGCTCAACAACGTCATGGGCGCAAAGTTCGACCGCATCCTCGCGCCCCTCGCGGGCCGGGTCCTGGTGGGAGAGCAGGCCGACCTCCTCATGCAGAAATACATGGGCGTGAACACGCTCTTCCACGAGCTCAGCCACTCCCTCGGGCCGGGCACCATCACGGTGGACGGCGAAGAGACCACGGTGAACGCTCAGCTCAAGGAACGGTATTCCGCGCTGGAAGAGGGCAAGGCCGACGTCATGGGTGCCTACAACATCCTTTACATGATGGAACGCGGAGAGCTGCCCGCGACAGAGAAGGAGAACTTCCTCGCCACCTATTTTGCGGGGCTCTTCCGCTCCATGCGCTTCGGCATCGGCGAGGCTCACGGCAAGGGCGCGGCCTTCCAGTACAGTTTCTACAAGGAAGCGGGCGCCTTCGAGATCGATGAGGACACCGGCCTCATCCGCGTGGATTTCGACACTCTCGAAGAGGCGATCCGCGAACTGACGGCAAAGGTGGTGATGATCCAGGGCGACGGCGACTACGAGGGGGCCGGCGAATTCCTGGACGGATACGGCGTCCTCGACGCGGAAGCCGAGCGCATCATCGTCAGCATGGAAGGCATCCCGGTGGACATCCAGCCCGTCTATCCTTCTCAAATCTGATCGAAGCGGCGGGCCGCCCGAGGGGCCCGCCGACCGCCATGGCCTGAAGCTTCAGGGCCGCGAAGGCTTTCCGAACGGCCAAGAGGCCCGCGGGACGCGAAGACGTTTCGAAAGATTGTCAACGATCCGGAGATGACGAGAAACACCCGGGGGCCTCGCGCTATCCGTTCACGGCGAACCACCTCCGTGCCCGCGGGGCCGGCTCCGGGATGGACGGTCCGCAGGCTGAACTCCCCTTTTTCGGGACCATGGAACGCGGCCAGCTCGCCGGAATTTCGGGCTTGGTATCGAGAACGGAGCTGCCGACGAAGCTTGCAAATTTCACCGAGCCCATCTAGTTACCATGATAACCAAAAACGGAGTCTCCATGCCCGATCGCCTGACCGTTTTCGCCACGATCTACCCCAAGAAAGCCCACAGGGCGGAAGCAGAGGCCGCAATCCTCCAAATCATGGAGCCTACCCGCGCCGAGGCGGGATGCCGGCGGTTCGACCTTCTCCGCCAGGCGGGTGACGAGGAGAAGCTCTATCTCCTCGAAGAGTGGGACGACGATGCAGCCCTCGAGCAGCACTACGCGATGGACTACACGCGCGCGGTCTTCGCCCGCTACGAGGCATGGCTCGATAGGCCTGTGGAGGTCGTCAAACTGCGCAAGGTTGCGGAAGGAGCCTAGTTCGTCGTGTTCTTCCTGAAGGACCTTCCGACCCGGGAGATGGTGAACCGCTACGCCCGCCGCTACAGCGCGCCGGCAGAAGAGGTTCTCTCCGCCCTCACCCTGATGCGCGAAGCGAGCCTTCGGCTCAGGCGGCTGGAGGCCTATTTCGCCGAGCACGGGTTCTCGCAACTTCGCTTCCTGATCCTGATCGTCATCGACCGGGAGCCGGAACGTAACGGGCTCTCGCTATCCGAGCTGGTGGAACGGCTCGATGTTTCAAAGCCCGTCCTGACACGGACGGTGAAAGGGCTCCACGAAGAGGGGCTGATCGCGGTTTGCGATACCGAAGCCGACCGGCGCCGCAAGATACTCACCCTGACATCGAACGGCGGGGAGCGGCTCGCTGCGCTTCTTCCCGGCTACTTTCGCATTCTCACCGAGACGGCGCCCTCATGAAGGAAATCGTGATCCGCTCGTTGATCGTATGGGTTTTCGTCTGGCCCATCGTGACCGGTTTCCTTCTTTGCGTGAACTGGCTGGGTCTTGCGTGGCCGATGCCGCTCCAGACCTTCATTCTGTCGGGCGTTCTGGTTCCGATGATCGGCCTGATTATCGCGCCGAGGGCTGCGAAGGCAGCAGCCGCGATCTGCCGAAGCGGGACGATAGAATAACAAAAAGGGGCCCCGGGGAGGGCCCCTTTTCGCTCTCACATCAGCCTGGCCGTCAGTTCCGGCGCAGGAAGGCGGGGACTTCGACCTCGTCGTCATCATCGGTCAGCGGCTTGGCTGACGGCGTACGGCGGGGCGGTTGCTGGGCCTGTTCCTTGCCCGGCTTGAAGGTCTCGCGCAGGATGCCCATCGCCGTTTCGAGGGTCGAATTCTGGCGCGTCTGGCGGAAGGGGTTCTGGCGGGCCGCGGGCTGCTGGGCCTCACCGGCACCGGCATCTTCTGTCAGCATACGGCGAATGCGTTCGTGGACATCGCCGACCGGATTGCCTTCGAGGTCCCGGGCTGCGGTTGCTGCGGCTGCGACCTGCGGCTCCTCGTCATGGACGACCCGGGGCGTGGGTGCTTCGGCGGCCTTCGGTGCCGGAACGGTCTGCTGAAGGACGATCTCTTCGCCGTCGATCCCGGTCGCGACCACCGAGACACGGATCGTGCCTTCCATGGACTGGTCGAAGGTCGATCCGACGATGATATTCGCGTCCGGATCGACTTCCGCGCGGATAGCATTCGCCGCCTCGTCCACTTCGAAGAGCTTGAGGTCGAGGCCCCCAGTGATGTTGATGAGGACTCCCTTGGCGCCCTTGAGCGAAGTCTCGTCGAGGAGCGGGTTGGAGATGGCAGCAGCGGCTGCGACCGAGGCACGGTCCTCGCCCTGGCTTTCGCCGGTGCCCATCATGGCCTTGCCCATCTCGCTCATCACCGTACGGACGTCGGCGAAGTCGAGGTTCACGTGACCGGGCACGATCATCAGGTCGGTGATGCCCCGGACGCCCGAGTAGAGCACTTCGTCGGCCATGGCGAAGGCGTCGGCGAAGGTGGTGTTGGCGTCCGCGAGGCGGAAAAGGTTCTGGTTCGGAATGATGATCAGGGTGTCGACATGGCGCGCGAGCTCGTCGATGCCCTCATCGGCGATCCGCATACGCCGCTGCCCCTCGAAGGCGAAGGGCTTCGTCACGACGCCGACCGTCAGGATACCAAGGTCGCGCGCTGCCTTCGCTATGACGGGCGCGGCGCCGGTGCCGGTGCCGCCGCCCATGCCTGCGGTGATGAAGAGCATGTTCGCCCCTTCAAGGGCGTTCATCACGTCCTCGAGGCTTTCCTCGGCCGCGGCCTCGCCGATCTGGGGCCTCGACCCGGCCCCAAGGCCCTGGGTCACCCCGGTGCCGAGCTGGATCTTGGTGTCCGCCTTCGACAGCCCGACAGCCTGCGCGTCGGTATTGGCACAGACGAAATGGACACCGTCGAGGTTCGAGGTGATCATGTTGTTGACGGCATTGCCGCCGGCGCCGCCCACGCCGATGACGACGATCTTGGGCTTGAGCTCGGCCGAAGTCGGAGCGGAGAGGTTGAGCGGCATGGTACATGTCCCCGGACTGATGCGATGAGGGTTAAAACATCGGTCACGAGGGTTAGCGGGTCGTTAACGCCGGTAACTTTTTCGCCGAAAACGTGCAGCACACGCAGCGGGACTCCCATGCCGGACCGCGCTACCTTCGGCCCATGTCAGAGCCGACCCACATCCCCCTCGCCGAACTCCATTCGCCCAGCGCTTTCAAGGACGAAGAGCGCATCGACATGGCCCGGCGCTTCCTCGAGCGCATGAAGACCCGGCATACGATCCGCGACTTCTCCCGGGCACCCGTTTCACGGGAGCTGGTGGAGATCGCGATCGAGACCGCCGGCCGCGCACCCTCCGGCGCTAACCATCAGCCGTGGTTCTTTGCCGTGGTCGAGAGCTCCGGGGTCAAGCGCAAGATCCGCGAAGCAGCCGAGGAGGAGGAACGTGCCTTCTACGGCGGCAAGGCGGGCGAGGAATGGCTCGGTGCCCTCGCGCCCATCGGTACGGATGCCGAAAAACCCTTCCTCGAAACCGCGCCCTATCTCATCGTCTGCTTTGCCCAGAAACGCGGCGGGATCGACGAAGGCGAGGACCGCAAGAACTACTACGTCACCGAGAGCGCCGGCCTCGCCTGCGGCTTCCTCCTGGCAAGCCTGCACCAGGCGGGGCTCGCCACCCTCACCCATACGCCGAACCCCATGCGGTTCCTGAACGAGACCCTCGGCCGTCCGCCCACCGAGAAGCCCCTGATGATCATCGTCGTCGGACACCCATCGGAGGACGCCACCGTTCCCCGCCATGCCCTGCGGAAGAAACGCCTCGACCAGATCATGAAAGTCTACTGAAGGATGTCCTGCCAGCCGGGATCGCGCTGGATCCGCGCCTTGGTGAAGCGGCGAAGCAGCGAGACCGACCAACGCCCTCGTTCTGTGCGTGCCTGCCCGCGGTCATGGCGTAACAGCTCTCGCTGCCGGTTCCCTTGAGGGGTCATACCCCCTCAGGCCGCACCTTCGTCCAGGACGTCCTGCCATTCGGGCCGGCGTTTGATCTTGAGGGCTGCGAACGGGCAGACCGGAACGATCTTCAGGCCCTTGGCCCGAGCGTCCCTGACAGCATGCTCCACCAGCTTGGTGCCGTAGCCCTTCCCCTCGAGAGGCTGGGGTACGCCGACATGGTTCACGACCATCTTCCCTTCCACCAGGAGGAAGGTCAGCTCGGCCTCGCAGTCTTCCGCGTCGAGAACATAGCGCCCGCGTGCGCCCGCTTCTTCGATCCTGATCTCGGTCATCCGGTTTCCCTCAGGCCCTTGTCAAAGACCATCCGATCGTCGCGGAAGGCCTTGAATTCGAGGGCGTTGCCCGCCGGGTCGAGGACGAACATCGTCGCCTGCTCGCCGGGTTTCCCCTCGAATCGGATATAGGGCTCGATAATGAAATCCGCATCAGCGTCGCGCAGCCTTACGGCCACCCGCTCCCATTCCTCCCATTCGAGGATTGCGCCGAAATGGCTGGCCGGAACGCCGTGCCCGTCAACCTCGCTCCGGCTCGCCGCCCGGCAGTCAGCGGGCGCGAAATGGGCAACGATCTGGTGCCCGTAGAAGTCGAAGTCGATCCAGTGTCCCGGATGCTCCCGACCCTCGGGACACCGAAGGACGCCGCCGTAGAAAGAGCGCGCCGCCTCGAGGTCGTCGACGGGAAAAGCAAGATGAAAACGGGGTCTGGTCATGAACTGTGTTTCCCGAGGGCCTCATCGCGGCCAGCCGTGAGCGGGGGAATGAGCCGGGCGTTCGCTTTCCTACGCCATCCCCAGCTCACGGCCACGCAGCTCGCAACGTATAGCCACCCATAGGGCTCCTCTTTCCAGGTGATGTCGATGAATCCTGACGTCACGGCAAAAGTCGCGAGGTAGATCTTCCAGTGCGCCGTGCCGGGCCGGGCATGCCGACCAAGCACGGCCGCAGTCAGATGCACGAAGCCGAAAGTGATGAGGGCGAAAACGCAAACGAGGAGAACGACGTTCAGGTCCGCGCTGCTCGCCCCCATGTCATCAGCCCCGCTTCTCGATAGGCACGAACTCACGCTGCTGCTCGCCATTATAGGCAGAGAGCGGACGGATCAGCTTGTTGTCCTCGAGCTGCTCGATCACATGCGCCGTCCACCCGGTGATCCGGCTCATGACGAAGAGCGGCGTGAACATGGGGATCGGGAAACCCATGAGGTAATAGGCGGGGCCGGCGGGGAAATCGAGGTTCGGGTAGATGCCCTTCTCCTCGACCATGGTATCGTCCAGGATACGGCTCATCTCCCAGTATTTCCGGGCCTCGTCGCTGTCGACGACCTCTACCATCTTCTTGAAATAGTCCGTCATCGTCGGAACGCGGCTGTCACCGGAACGGTAGACCCGGTGGCCGAAGCCCATGATCTTCTTCTTCTGGCTGATCGCGTCGAGCATCCATTGCTTCGCCTTGCCCGGCTCGCCGATCTCCTTGAGCGTATGCATCACCGCCTCGTTGGCGCCGCCGTGGAGCGGCCCCTTCAGGGCGCCGATACCGCCGACGCATGCGGAGTAGATATCGGAGGTCGTCGAGGCGATCACCCGCGCGGTGAAGGTCGAGGCGTTGAAGCTGTGCTCCGCATAGAGGACCATGGAGACGTCGAAACACTTGACGACTTCAGGTGCCGGCACCTCGCCGAAGCACATGTTGAAGAAGTTCTCGGACCAGGAAAGCGACGGATCCGGATCGATCGGCGACTTGCCCTCGCGAAGGCGGTACTCCGCTGCGACCATCTCAGGCAGCCTGGCGTACATCCGCACGGCAAGGTCATAGAGGCCCTGCTTGTCGAAACCGTCCGCACTCATCCCGGAGCCGGTGTTCGCATCCCGGTCCTCCTGCCCCTGGAAGCTCAGGGAGGTGCGGACCATGTCCATCGGGTGCGCATCCTTGTTGTAGCGCTTGATGGTGTCGTGGAGCGCGCCTGAGAGCCCGCGCTCGGCGCGCTCTTTCTTGCGGAACGCTTCGAGTTCGGACGTGCTGGGCAGTTCGCCGTTCCAGATGAGGTACGCCGTCTCTTCGAAGCTGCCATTCACCGCCAGATCCTGGACCGCGTAGCCGCGATAGGTCAGCGAGTTGGTCTCGGGCACCACTTTCGAAATCGCGGTATCGTCGGCCAGGACACCGGCCAGACCGTATTTCACCTCATCGGACATCGTCATCTCCTTGAAAACCTGCGCGCCCGGTAGCACGGCTCCGAGGAGAAGAGGAAGCCTTCCTCAGCCAAGCCGCCCCTCGTCATCCACGAGGGTGAGCATGCCTTTCCAACGCCACAGGACGAGGTTCAGGTCCTTCGGCCCCGCCCCCGGGGCGAAGCTCGGTACCCGCATCCCGCAATAGCCTTCCTCGATCAGGCGTTCGGCGAGCGCCTGCGTGGGCGCCGGGCCGTTCCGCATCGCGATCCGCCAGTCACGCGCCTCGAGAATTTCCGGGTTGAGGTCCTGCTCCTCGAGCGCGCGCGGGTCCGCCGCGTCGAAGACCGGAAAGAGATCGGCGCGATAGGAAACCAGCACGGTGGGCTGCAACGTGCCCACCTGGTTGGCCTCGCGCACGGCGGTCAGGATACTCAGCGACGTGTAAAGAGCGGGCCTGCCCTGCCGGTTGAAACGCCCGCCGAAGCGCCGGGCGCCTTCGCCGGAGAGAGGATCCTGGGCCCAGCGGGGGTTGAGAGACCGGAACAGCGGCCCGCGGTAGCGCAGGCTCACGCGTGGACGCCGGCATCGATCCCTTCGATCAGGGCCCGCACCTCGTCGGCACGACCTTCGAGCACGAGTTGCATCGGTGTCTGTCCCGCATAACCGGGCAACGGCTCCGAACGGTACCAGGCATAGGCGAGAAGCACCGAGCCGAAGCGGGGGGTGACGAGGTTGAGGATCTCGATCATCTCGCGCAGGCGGCTCTGGGTGGTAGGTGTCGCCACCCGGTCCTTGCGGGACAGGGTCTCACGCCCCACCCCAACCGTCCGGGCCACGTCCGCCACCGAGGTCAGGAGCTCGTCTGCGATCTTCGTCGGCGCGAAGAGGCCTTTGTCGGAAAAACGGGTCAGATCCATATGTCACTCCTGACGGCCCATATAACGTCAAAAGCTGTGACATTCAAGTTCAGGGCTCGAAGCGGATCTCCGCCCGCCGGTTGAGGGGCTCGCGCCGCTCATCCTCGTGGCGCCGGGCGGGTTTGCTCTCCCCGGCGGAAGTGACGGTGATCCTGCGCGGCGAAAAGCCCGCCTCCTGCAGGATGGCCGCCACGGCTTCCGCCCGTTTCAGGCCGTCGCGGAGGTTCTGCTCCTCTGTGCCCGCCTTGTCGGTATGGCCGGTGATGGTCACCCGCGTCAGGCCAGCGGACCTGGCCTTCGCAGCCATCTCTCGCACGAGAAGCTGTCCGGCGGAGCCGAGTTCGCTGCGCCCGTAATCGAAATAGACCGCGGTCTCGATCTTCTCGGTGACGACGTGGTTCTGCGCGATGGTCGGTTGCATCGCCGCCAGCATCACAGCACACGCCGCAGCAGCCATCCACTCTGCCATAAGACCCCTCCTGCTCACCGCATCGTAGCGGAAAGTCACATTCTTGCGAACCCTCATTCCCAGAACGGAAGCGGGATCGGGCCGCTTTGACGGAAGCGGTCATAGAGGGGCGCGCAGATCAGCGGCGCGAAGACAAACCCGCGGTCACGGGATCGGGCTGAGGCAAGACAACAAGAACCGGGCCCGCAGGCAAGGGCTCCTGCGTGCGGCAAGGCCAAACAAAAAGCCCGGCCGGACCTGATGGTCCGAACCGGGCGGGTTCGCTACAGATCGGAAGGCTTACGCCTCTCGGTCGAACTAGGCTTTCTTGCCTTCAGCGGGCTTGCCGCTCTTGGCCTTGTCGCCTGCCGGTTTTTCGCCGGCCGGTTTTGAAGCCGGCTTCTGGTCCGGTTTGCCGGATTTGTTCTTGTCCACCTGGTGCATCCTTGGATGTCAAATGCAGCACGAACTGCCGCATGGGACAGATATAAGAGACGTTCACCTCACTGACAATCCGGCCCCTGATCACTCTTCCGCGAACGGGTCAGTCCGTCGGGGTGTCGCCGACCTCGAAGTTGAAGAGGTCCTGGTCGAACGCATTGTAGTCCTCGTAGCGCAGGAGGTCATAGAGGTCTCGGCGGTGCTGCATCCGGTCGAGGATACCGTTCTGGTCGCCATAGGCCTTGATATGGTCGAGCCCGCGGAGCGCCTCACCCATCGCCAGCCGCAGCGTGGTCACCGGGTAGATCACCATGTTGTAGCCGAGATTCTCGAGTTCCGAACGGTTGAGAAGCCGGGATTTGCCGAACTCGGTCATGTTGGCCAGCAGCGGCACGTCGAGCGCCTTGCGCACGGCCTCGAATTCGCTCTCGTCCTTCAGGGCCTCGGGGAAGATCATGTCCGCCCCCGCATCGACATAGGCTTTCATCCTGTCGATGGCCTCGTTCAGGCCCTCTTTCGCCCTGGCGTCGGAACGGGCGATGATGACGAAGTCCTCATCGAGGCGTCCGGCATGGGCGGCGCGGACACGCTGCACCATCTCTTCGGCAGGCACGATCTCCTTGCCGTCGAGATGGCCGCAGCGCTTGGGCATGACCTGATCCTCGATATGGCAGCCGGCAAGGCCCGCCTCTTCCATCAGGCGCACGGTCCGCGCTGCGCTCATCGGCTCACCGAAGCCCGTATCGACGTCGATGATGGTGGGAAGGTCGGTGACCCTGGCGATCTGGCGGCCGCGGGTGACGAATTCTTCCTGGTTCGCAATGCCGATATCGGGAAGGCAGAGCTCCGCCGACATGATGGCGCCCGAAGCGTAGACCCCGTCAAAACCCTTCCGCTCGATGGCCTGCGCGCAGAGCGGGTTGAAAGCGCCGGGGAAGGCGTGGAGCTTGCCGTCGCCGAGCAGCGTCCGGAGGTCCTTGCGTTTCTGGTTCGGGGTCTTGGTGGTGAAAAGCATCAGGCGCTCCTTCTTGTCCGGCTGTCGGTCTTCGGTGTCGCGCGCTGTTTCTTCCCCTCGGCGCCCCTTGTCCAGAGGCACGCCCGAGATGGCAAAAAGGCGGCGGGGGTGACCCCCGCCGCCCTCCCCTCCAATCGGGGACGCCGGTCGCGCTTAGAACGCGTAGCCGAGCGTCACGCCGAACGCGTTGGTGTCGACATCCTGAAATTCGTAGCGGGTATAGTCGCCGCGCAGGGTCAGGCTCTCGGTGAGTTCCGCCGCGATGCCGCCGCCAATGGCGAAGCCGTCGTCATCCCCCGAGGCAATCTCGATGGGGTCGGTTTCCTGCTCGCCCGGGACCGGGTCGAGGCGGGTCTGGAGATCGGCTTCGATGAACGCATAGCCGGCGCGCGCGAAGACCTCGAAGCGCTCGGTTAGCGGATAGGTCGCCTTGCCGTAGATGCCGATCAGGTAATCGACGCCGAGGTCGCCATTGCCACTGGCGCGGACGACGTCGTCGAGATCGACATCGTCATCCCCGTCCTCGCTGAAGAAGTCTTCCCGGTCGCCTTGGAAGTCGAAATCGCCCTCGTCGATGCCGAAGGAGGCATCGGCCTCAACCGAAAAGATCCGGTTGAACTGGTAGCCCGCACGGGCGGTCAGGGCGTGGACGTTCTCGCCGATGTCATCGACACTGTCGATGTTGCTGTCGAGCGTGACGTCGAGATTCGTGTACCCACCCTCGACGTAGATCGTACCCGGAACTTGCGCCTGCGCCGCTGTGGCTGCGGCGATGCTGAGAGCACTGGCCATGATGATGGAACGCATAACTATCCTCTTTCCGTGACGTCATATATGGACGTCATGTTAGGTCAGGCGTTGCCGCCGACCGGTTTGTGCCCTGATCAACAGACCACCGGGGGGAGCGTTCGCACCCCGCCGCACGACCCGCCCGCACTGTTGCGGCGAAACAACAGGGTCGAGACCGGCAACTTTCCGGGGCTCGATGGGGTTCGTGGGACTGCGCGGATACGAAAGGAGAGTTTATGTCCAAGGACCGCGAGGACGTGTGGGATGAATGGCGCGAACTGGTCAATATGGCGCCGAAAGAACTCGAGGACTGGCTCGAGACCGACGACAGCAAGGCCGTCGGCGCGGACAGTGGCGACGGGGAAAGCAAGGGTCACAAATCCGGGAAGCGGATCATCGAGATCAAGCGCAAGAACAAGGATGACCTGTCCGACGACGACTGGGACCACATGCGCAAGGTTGTCGGCTATATCAAACGCCACAAGGCGCAAGGGCCGGATGGCGATGTCGAGAACTCCGACTGGCGCTACAGCCTGATGAACTGGGGCCACGATCCCTGCAAGGACGATTGAAGGTGGAGGCGGCGGCTTCGCCGCCCGGCGATGCCGTGAGCGGTGTCGCCCCCGCCCCAGGACGCCAGTTCGCGATCATTCGGCCGGGAAGAGTTCCTGCCGCAGGAACGCGGGAAGAATCTTGCCGAAGGCCTTCGAACGCGAATTGGTCAGGATCACGATACCCACGTCGCGCGACGGGATGAAGGTGATCTGCGCCCCATAACCGTGATCGACGGAGCCGAAGTGAGAAATCACGCGGTGTTCCCCGTAATCGTAGATCCGCCAACCGAGACCGTAATGCGCATCGGTCATACCGGGAAAGTGATTCCGCAATCGCCGGAACTCCGCTGATGTCTTCACTCTCGGGACGTGGATCATGTCCAGCACGTCCCTTGGCAGGACATGCTCGTGATACCCCATCTGCGCCTCCAGCCAGATGGCCATATCCGCGATACTGGCGTTGACGCCGCCGGCAGCCGGTATGCCGAAATAGACATCCCCGATCTCGACGCCCTGCCAGGGACCCTCGCCCCTTCGCCGGTAAGGCCTCGCCCAGTTCCCGTCGGCGCGAAGGCCATCGAGCGAAACCGAAGTGCGGGTCATGCCGAGAGGCTCGAACAGCCGCTTGCTCAGGGCGTCCGGGTACGCCTCGCCATCGACCATCTCGACCAGTTCGGTGACCGTATCGAAAGCCACGTTCTGGTAGGCATAGCAGCTGCCGACGGCGCAGATGGGGTCGACGTCTGCGTAGCGCTGCCGGATCGCCGCCGGCGCGATACCGGCTTCGAGAAGATTGTCATAGGCGTAGGGCGGCAGGCCTGTCCGGTGACTGAGAATATCCTCGAGGGTCAACTGATCCAGCGCGGCATCGCTCTTGAGACGAAGTGTTGTCGAGAAGGTCCGGACGGGCATCGACAGGGAAACGCTCTGCTCACGCACCATCTGCCCTATCGCGCTACCTGCGATTCCCTTCGAGAGCGACGCCAGGCGGAAAACGGTATCCTCGTCGACCGGCTCTCCTCCTTCGAGACTGCGAACGCCGAAGGTGCGTATCGACTCAACCTCGCCGTTGCGCACCACCGCCACCGCAAGACCGACGATCTCGGTACTCTGCCCGATCTCCTCGAGGACGGTTTCGAAAGGATCAGCGCGTTCCGCCGTCTCCGCAGCGCAGGGGACCGAAAGCCCGGCGAGCCCGAACGCAAGGCAGCCCAACTTGAACAAGAAACGCTTCACCGGGTGGAATCTCCATCTGTCAGGCGCGAGGCCGGCTTGTCGGTGCTCGATCATGAGCGTTGTGTTCCAGCCCCCCGCCCGGGGACCGAACGCTCTGGGAGCCAACTCGTGTTGCCCCAAGGCGAAGCTGAGTCCGTCGAGTTCGCAAGCAGGCTTCGGGCGCGCGGGGTGTCTTTTGGTCCCTCGAGCGTAACCACGAAGACCAGCTTCGGGCCCTTCGCGTTCGTTTCCGCTTTCCCTGTCTTCCAGGGTGGCCCTGCCCCTCTCGCGGCAGGCGCTTCCAGAGCTTTGCCTCGACCGGCTTTCGCGTTAGGGAGCGGCGATTTCGGAGGGAACGTTCCACGTGGCCATCATCGCGCGCATCTTCATCGCCCTGGTTCTGCTGCCCGTGATCGCAGTCCACGCGCTCGTGCCGGTGGTGAAGATCAGCCAGTTGACCAACCCTTACGTCTACAGCCTGCTGTCGGGGGCCGATCCGCTGATCACCGCCTATGTGGACGCAGGCTGGGCGCCGGCCCTTCTTCTTCTCTTCTCCACCATCCTGCTGATCGGGACCTTCATCGGTGTCCTGAAGGGAGAGCGTTGGGCTGCGGGGCTCGTCGTCCTTGCCGCTTTCGCTGACGCTGCGTCGCTCTATTTTGCACAAACCCTCGGCTACACCAGTCTTGGGCTCGGCGCCGGGACGATTGCGCTTCTCGGTGTGGGCATGGCGGTCCTCTTCATCCTCGTGCGGATGGTGACCCGGCGGGTCTAGGCGTCCCTCATCGCCGAGAGCTGCCCTCCGATGCGCTCGCCCATCTCCCGGGCCAGCGCTTCCAGCCCGCTCATCGGCCGGATCATCACTTCGAACTCGGTGATCAGGCCGTCCTCATCGAAGCGGATCATATCGATCCCCTTCAACGCCCTGTCGCCGACCCGGGCGGAGAACTCCAGCACCACCGACATCCCGTCCTCGCAGACGAACTGCCGGTGATAGTCAAAACCCTCGAAAACCTGGCTCACGGTATGAAGAGCGAGGCAGAGGGCGAAGCTGCCCCGGTAGGGGCTGTGCGCTACCGGGGAGCGGAAGACAGCGTCCGGATGAACGATCGTTGGCAGCCCTGCCATGTCCATGCGCTCGATCATGGCGTGCCAGCGATCAAGCGAGTCCCGGATGCTGTCCCTCATGTTCAGAAGAGACCTTTCAGCCCGTTCTCCTCGAGATAGCCCTGCGGCACCACCGGGTTCAGCTTGAGGACATCCTCGGCCGAAAGTTCCGGCAGGCGCTGCACGAGGTCGAGGAAGCGTTCGACTTCGGCAGCTTCGAGAATACCCTCGGTCAGGGTGCGGAACTTTCCGATATACTGTTCACGCTCGAAGGGACGTGCACCGTCCGGGTGGGCGTTGGCGAGGGCCTTCTCGTCCTCGAGCACGGTGCCGTCCTCCATGGTCACGACAACCTTCGCGCCGAAGGCTTTCTCCTTGGGGTCCTGGCTGTGGTAGCGCCGGGTCCATTCGTGATCCTCGGTGGTCTCGATCTTGTGCCACAGGCGTACCGTGTCCTCGCGCTGCGCACGCTCGGGCGCGTAGGAGCGGACATGGTGCCACTCGCCGTCCTGCAGCGCGACCGCGAAGATATACATGATGGAGTGATCGAGGGTCTCGCGCGAGGCCTTCGGGTCCATCTTCTGCGGATCGCCCGAACCCGTGCCGATCACGTAGTGGGTGTGGTGCGAGGTATGCAGAACGAT
>CAZAFU010000059.1:0-16376 GCA_964484475.1 uncultured Caulobacterales bacterium
CGAGCTCGTCGCGGTCGCTCCCCGGGCGGACAAGGGCGGTGACGTCATACCCGGCATCACAGAGGGCGCTGGCTGTCGCCCTTCCGATGGTGCCAGTGCCGCCGAGGAGGAAGACCCGCCGGTGTTCACCGCTTCCGGTGTCGCGCTCCTGTCCGGCCTGCGGCGTGCTCTCCTCGTTCGCTATCGTGCTGTCTCCCGCTCCCGCGACCTGATCCTAGACGGCGGAACCAGAGGACCGCAATGTGGCGCGGTCCGGTTCTTTCCGATCCGAAGGGGCTGCCCAAGCCGGGCTCGCTCTGTTATCCGTCGCCGCGGCAGGCAGAGTTCGCATGACGGAGGGCCGGTGCCCGGCGAGACACCGAAACAGGAAACCGAACGGAAGAAGCGCTTCAACCCCCGCGCCTGGCGTCGCAGCGGGGGGAAGCTGTTCTGGGCGTGGATCATCTACCAGGCGGTGAAGGGCTCCCTCACCCTGGCGTTCATCTGGATCCCGCTGCTGCTGGTCTGGCTCGGCCGGCCGGGAGGCTGAGGCCGGGCCCCAGCCTCCGATGCTGCCCTACCGCAGGCGGTTTTCAAGCGGCGGCAGGTCCGTCGTCGTGTAGCTCGCGATCACCCGGCGGGCTTCGACAAGTGCCTCCTCTGCCGAGCGTTCCCCCTCCTCGACCTCGGATGCGAGTTCGAGCAGCGGTGAATAGACCTCGCCGGGCTCGCCCCGGACCGTGAGGGCGTAGGGTTCCCCATCCGCCTCGAAAGCTTCCCACGCCTCGCGGATGCCGGCCCAGTAGGCCCTTGTCGCTTCCCAATGGGCATCGACCTCGCCGCTGGTCACTTCGTCCGTGCGCTCATAGGTATTGATTGCGATCTCGCGGACCAGGGCGCGGGGTTCCCCGCCTGAAAGCACGACCTTGGTGTTGTCCTGCTCGTGCAGCCAGCCGTTCGGCGTGATCGCGTGGCGGTTCACCGCGTCGACAACGTGGTAGTCTTCCCGCGTGGTCATGTCGCGCCGGGGCAGGGGGCGCCATGCTTTGGCCGGTTGCCACGCCGGAATGCCATGATCGTAGCTCCAGCGGCCGACACCGCCATAGCGGGGGGAGTCGTCCACCTGATAGACCTCCTGCGACCATGCTCCCTGCCTTGCCGAGGCCGGGACATCGCTCACGGTCCAGGCATTCCCGCCGATGAAGGTCAGGACACGGTCCGGTTCATACTGCCAGTCCTGCCGCCAGTGCTTGAGCGGGAACTTGTCCTCGCCCCCGACATAGAGAATATGCTGAAGGCTGATGAAGTCGCCACGGTCCTCGACCACCTTCACGATTTCATAGCCGCCCGACAGCTTGCGCTCCTTCGGCTCGTAGCCGGCGCTCAGGCTCGCGGTTTCGATGAAGTCGAAGGTGACCTTGAAGGTCCCGGCCATGGCGAGAATCGCCTCGCGGTCCTTCTCGAAACGGTCGTCGGTTTCGGATGTGGTGGCCTCCGGCCCGGCCTTGGATGCGATGAAGGCTTCGTCTGTCGCGCAGGCAGCAAGGCCCAGTCCGCAAAGGCTCAACAGGATCACGGTTCGCACGGGTATCGTCTCCAAAAAATCTCCATGGACTGCTATCGCGAACAATTCGCACTTGCAAGATTATCCAGCACAGAACATGGTACTGCGAGTCATTCGCAGTTTGGAGTTCGAGAATGAAATCGGTTTGGTTGTCGGGAGTAGCATCGGGCCTCGTGATGCTCGGGATCGCTGCGGCCCAGGTGGAAGACACGGAGAGTGACGAGGCCGAGGTCATTACAGTCTACGCAACATCGAACCCGATCCCGACCATTGACTATCCCGGGCAGGTTTCGGTCATCGACCGCGCCGAGCTCGATGCGCGCCTGGTCTCGACGATCTTCGATGGCTTGCGCGACGTTCCGGGCCTCCAGTTCGTTGGCGGGCCGCGGCGCAACGGGCAGGTGCCGACCCTGCGCGGGCTCGGTCGGGAGAACGTGCTGATCCTTCTGGACGGGGCCCGTCAGTCCTTTCTTTCCGCCCATGACGGCCGGTTCTTCCTGGATCCGGACCTCGTGGGCAGGGCCGAAGTGGTCCGCGGGCCCGCCTCGGCCCTTTACGGATCCGGTGCAGTGGGCGGTGTCCTGGCTTTCGAAACGGTGGATGCCGACGATCTCCTGCGCGGCGGCGAGAGCGTCGGTGCCCGTATCCGCGCCGGCTACCAGAGCGTCAACGAGGAAAGCTCGGGCTCCCTTGCCGTGTTCGGCCGCAATGACAGCTTCGACGGGCTGGCGAGCCTGACGATTCGTCAGTCCTCGGACATCGCGCTCGGTTCGGGAGCGGACCTGCCTTCCGACGATGAGGTCCTGTCGGGGCTCGTCAAGGGGAGCTGGCAGGCGACCGACGCCCTTGTCCTCGAAGGCTCCTGGCAGCGCTTCGGCAATGACGCCATCGAACCGAACAACGGTCAGGGGGTGAACGGCCTCGACGATAACGCGGTCGACGTCGAAAAGGAGATCGTCTCCGACACGTTCCGTGTCGCCGCCGCCTTCGACCCCTCGAGCAACCTTGTCGATGCGAAAATCACCGCATACCGCACGACGACGAGTCTCGACGAGTTCGACGACAGCGTACCCCAGCTCCTGACGCGTGATGTCGAGACCAACGGGATCAGCCTGCGCAACGCTTCGCGTTTCAACCTGGGGGGGCTCGACCTCACGGCGACCATCGGCGGCGACTGGTTCGAGGACGAACAGACCGGGACGGACGACCGGACCGAGGACCGCAGCCGCGGGGGGGTCCCGGATGGCACGGCGGAGTTCTTCGGTGCCTTCGCGCAGCTCGAAGCGGTGTTCGAAAAACCGATGGGACTTCCCGGCGAGCTGATCGTCATCCCGGGTATCCGCTACGACGATTTCAGCAACAGCTCCGACGATGCGGGTTCGAGCAACGCGGATGACGCGGTCTCGCCGCGGATTGCCGTCAGCTACGGGCCTTCGGAATGGCTGCGGCTCTTCGGCAGCTACTCAGAAGGGTTCAGGGCGCCCTCCCTCAACGAGCTCTTCCTCGACGGGATCCATTTCCCGTTGCCCCACCCGACGCTCTTCGATCCGACCGGCAGGCCACCGAACTTCGTCTTCGTGAACAACAACTTCATTCCCAATCCCGACCTCGATCCGGAACGGGCACAGACCACCGAGCTCGGCCTCGGTCTCGATTTCGCGGACCTGGTCGCAAAAGGTGACCGGTTCCAGGCGAAGCTCAGCTATTTCGAGAGCGACGTCCAGGATCTCATCGACCTTGCCGTCGACGTGACGTTCGAGCCGACCTGTTTCGCGCCCCCCTTCTTTCCGTGCACGGCGGGCACCACCCGTTCGGCCAATGTCGCCAGCGCTTCACTCAGTGGAACCGAACTCGAGGCGCGCTACGATTCAGACAGTCTCTACGCCTATCTCTCCTACGCGAGCATCGACGGCGAGAACGATGCCACGGGCGCGGATCTGGGGACCCTGACGCCGGACCGGCTGGCGGTAGATCTCGGGTACAGGGCGAGGCCCCTGGGGCTGACCTTCGGCACCCGCCTTCAGTTTGCCGAGGAATTCGAGCGCCGCGGCCTCGTCGGTGACAGCCTGGCTGTCGTCGAGGAGCGGGACAGCTACGCCGTGGTCGATCTTTACGCCACGTGGGTCCCGCCCTTCGCGGAAGACCTGCGCCTCGACCTTGGCGTCGACAATGTCGCCGACGCGGATTTCGAGCGGGTCTTCGAGGGCGTCTCCCAACCCGGCCGCAACGTCAAGGCATCCATCGCCTATCGCATCGCCTACTGAGCGATCAGAACGAACCGAGGAGTCAGTTCATGACAGCGCATTCTTTCTCGACCGTCCTTCTTCCCGATCTCGGGCCCGCCACGGGGTTGGCCGTTCTCGGCTTCAGGAGCCATGCCTTCGGCAGCAGCGACTGCTGCTGTGTGAGAAGCGGCTTCGGCACGGCCTTCGGGCAGGAGGCGGACAGCGCCCTCGCTGACCTCCTCGTCTTCACCCGGATCATGAGCTTCGAGGGCTCACGCAAGATCGGGCTTTGCGCGCCGGGTTGCGCCAGGATGACCGAGGACGAAGTCTCCATCGCCTGTGCCCTCACTGCGGCTCAGGCGTGGGACGAGGCGGCTCTCGAAGACCATCTCGAAGGCCTGCTTGCAGGGTCCCCATCGGTTTCGCTCAAGGATCTCGTGGTCAGGATCGCCGATACTTTCGCAGGCTACGGCCTCGCCTTCGAAGCCCCCCGGCCGATGCGGGCCACGTTCAGGGCGACCACTCCGGCCTTCCGGCTGTCCGAAAACCGGTGAGGCCGGGCCGGTTCCGGCCTTTTCCGCCTTACCGGCTGATTAGCGCATCGACCAGGATCCCCGCGCCGAAGCGCAAGGGGTCCGTGGCCGGCAGGCCCGTCTCCGCTGCCGCCGCTTCGATGGCCCGCCGGGCCTCGTCTTCGCCGAGGCGGTGCGTAGCAAGACTGACGCCGGCCGCCCGGACCCGAGGGCTCGTCACCCGCGCGCAGGCGAGGTGCGCCTCGATGCTCTCGTTGAGGGAGGGCAGGGGTCGCTCCTCGAGGCCCCGGACCTGCGTGCGCCCCGCCTGATGGCAGAGGACCAGGGCCTCGGGCTGGGTCCCGTGGAGAAGGCCGAGGGTGACCGCTGCGAAGGTCGGGTGGAGGACTGTCGCCTGGCCTTCGACAATGTCCCAATGGGTGTCGGCTGCTGCCGGTGAGAGCGCTTCAGCGACCCCTGATATGAAATCTCCGGGTACAGCATCGAGGGCAATTCCTTCGCCAGCGATCAGGACCCCCGTCTGCCCCGTCGGCCTGAATGCAGCATCGATTCCCCTCGCCAGCATCTCCCGGTGGATGGCGAGGGCGGTGAATTTCTTGCCGACGGCACAGTCCGTCCCAACCATCAGGGCACGGCGGCCGGGCCGCGGCGTGCCGGTGGCGAGGGGAAGCTTCGCAGGCGGATGACGAACGTCATGAAGGGTGCGGCCGAGCCTCGACGCCGTTTCGCTGAGTTCGGGAATGGCGTTCAGCCTGTCGTGAAGACCACTGGCGATATCGAGACCGAGCTCCAGCGCCCGCACGAGATGGGGCACCCAGCTTTCCGGCAGGATGCCTCCGCGTGCCGCCACGCCGAGCACAACCGTGCCGGCGCCGCGGGCAGCCGCTTCCTCGAGGCCGAGCTCCTCGATCCCCAAATCGACCTCGCAGCCCGGCAGCCTGAACTGGGCAAGGCAGTCCCCGGGCCGCCAATAGGCGAGCCCCTCCGCGGTCTTGGCGCCATAACCACTGTCCGCGTCGCCGAGGAACAGAAGATAGGGTTTCGTGATGGTGCGCATGGCTCCCGTGATCTCCCAAGGCCGCTGGCTCGATCTTCCCCCACCGTCCCGGCTTGTCAAAGCCGCTTTCGCCAACGCGAGGAGAAGCACGTGCTGCTTTCCGCTGGGAAGGGTCTCGCCAAACCTGATCCTGCGCAACGTTTCGCTCCCCAGCTGGCCTAACGTGGCAGGAGCAACCACGCGGAGTACATCCCATGGCCATCGGCACCATTCTCGTTCCAGCATTCGACCAGAAGGGCGTCGAGCAGGCGACCTCAGCGGCTGTTCCCTTCGCCAAGGCCGCCGGCGCCGCGGTGATCGGCCTTCATATCAGGGAGCGCTACCCCGCCGGGCAGGTGGCCGAATATTACTGGCATACCTCCGTGATGAACGAGTTCGAGGAGAATGTGCGCCGCAGGGCCGATGCGGTGCGCGAGGTCTTCGAGAAGGGCGTCGAAGGCCACCCCTTCGAATGGCTGCAACCCGAGGGCGCCGAAGAGCTGGATTACGGCGTCGCAGCGAGGACGGCAGATCTCATCGTCGCTCCGAGCCCCGAAGCCTGTAGCCGGCCCGATGCCGCCGACCTCGTCGAATCCATGCTGATCGGCTCGGGCCGGCCGGTGCTCGTGAACCCACCCGATGCCAAGCCCCACCTGCCAGAATCCTACCTGATCGGCTGGAACGGCAGCCTCGAGGCGGCGAGGGCCATTGCCTCGGCCCGTCCGCTCCTTGAGCTGGCGGGACGCTGCGTCGTGGTTTCGATCGGCGAGCTTCCACACCGCGCCCCCGACGCGGCGGCTGTGGCGGAGAGCCTTGTCCGCTGCGGGATCGAGGCAAAGAGCAGGGCCATGCCGAAGGCCCAGGGGAGCACCATCGAGGCCCTCAGGAAGGAGGCAGGTTCCCAGGGCGCCGATACCCTGCTGCTGGGTGCCTATTCCCACTCGCGGCTGCGCGAGCGGATTCTCGGCGGCGTGACCAGGAAATCCGTGTGCGAGGCGGTGATGCCCACGGTGCTCGTGCACTAGGGTCCGGACCTGCAAAATTCACGGCCTCAGCGCCCCGGGCTGCGGCGCTGAGCCTCGACGCTGCCTGCATTCCTGGCACCCGACCGGTCGGCCAGACCACATCCACCAGGACCGTGACATTCTATTGACCCGCAACCTTGGCCGAACCTCGGAACGGAGCTGTTTCGTTTGGCTATTTCGGCGTTGCGGTATGGAAGCCCGGGCGCCAGACAGACCAGCGATCAGGCGGAGCGGTGGAGTATCGCTTTTTGACAACGCTCGACGAGAAAAAGCTGCAAACGGTGCTCTCGCACTGGTGAATTCCACTTCCTGCGCTTGACGGACTTATGAACTCTGCTTGAACTGAAGCCTCGGTATGGCCCCGGGAGAGGGCCGACTAGGGAGGATTTCATGAAGTCAGCGCTCTGCGCCTCAACGGCCGTGCTCGCTCTTTCGAGCGGTCTTGCCGTTTCCACCACGGCTTCCGCACAGGAAGTCGTCATCACCGACGAAATCGTCGTCACCGGCTCTCGTCTCCGGCAAAGGCAGGAAGATCTCGCGTCGCCGCTCACGGCGCTCGACGCCGAAGAGATCGCCGATGTCGGCGCGGTGAACATCGCGGACCTGACCCAGACCCTGACCATCAACACGGGCGCGGAGAACAACCCCGACGCCTTCACCCAGAACCAGACCACCGGCACGGAGAACATCAACCTGCGCGGCCTCGGCCTCGGGGCGACCCTCGTGCTTCTGGACGGACAGCGGCAGGTGCAGACGGCCGTCGCCAACAACAACGGCGTCAACTTTGTCGACACCGCCTCGCTCGTTCCCCTGATCGCCGTCGAGCGGCTCGAGATCCTCAAGGATGGCGCATCGGCCATCTACGGCTCGGACGCGGTGGCGGGCGTCGCGAACTTCATCACGCGGAAGGATTTTGACGGAGCCCTCTTCTCCGGCACCTATCTCAACCACCCCAATGATGGTGAGTATTCCGAAGGCCTGATCCAGGGGCTGGTCGGCAAAACCATGGACTGGGGCAACTTCATGGTCGCGGGCAGCTTCCTCGACCGGACACCCCTGACGACGGGTGAACGCCGCCTGAGCCGGACCATCGACGACACCTCGAATGTCGGCTTCCCCGGATCGTTCTTCGTCCCCGGTGTCGTGAACCCCGCCACCGGCGCTCCCCTTCCCGTCATCGATCCCACCGGCTGCGCCGCGGCGGGCGGTATCGAGCAGCCCCTGGGTCCGACGACGCCGGCAGGGACCATCGGCCTTTGCCAGTTCGACTTCGGCGAATTCTACAACCACGTGGCCGAAGAAACGAGGAAGCTCGTCTACGGCAAGCTCGACGTGAACCTGACGGACACGATCGAATGGAACACGGCGGTCAGCTACGCGGACAACGAGGCGGTCCGGAACAACTCGCCGACCTTCCCGTTCCTGCAGAACCTGGTGATCCCGGAGTTCAACCCGTTCAACATCTACGGTGCGAATGTCGGCTTCCTCGGGCGACCCATCGCCAATGGCGGTTCTCCGGCCACGAACAGTTTCGACAACGAGACCTTCAGGGTCAGCTCGCGGATCACCGGTGACGC
Source organism: uncultured Caulobacterales bacterium (assembly GCA_964484475.1). GTDB lineage: Bacteria > Pseudomonadota > Alphaproteobacteria > Caulobacterales > Parvularculaceae > Parvularcula. The sequence goes on from CAZAFU010000059.1 coordinate 7,940, forward strand.
CTTCCGCAACGGCTACTGGGAACTCGGTGTCGTGCACGCGGAGAACGACGCGTTGGTGGTCACCCCCGACGTGGTGACCGATCGCTTCCAGTGCTCGCTCCTCGGGTTCAACACCAATGTGGATACAGCCTTCGGGTTCGATTGCGACAACGCGGCCGCCCTCGCCCAGGAAGCGGGTGTTGCCGACCAGTTCTTCAACCCCTTCGCGACATCGCTCCTGAACCCTTCGCTCGCGAACTCGCCAGAGCTCCTCGATTACTTCATCGACGACTACGTCCAGGACCTCTCCTCGCAGCTCACCGTTCTCGACGCGTCAATGTCGACAGAGATCTTCGAGCTTCCTGCGGGGCCGGTCGCCATCGCCCTCGGCGCGCAGTATCGGCGTGAAGAGCAGTCCGCGGAGTATGACGACATCGCCGTCGAGGACGGCTTCGGTTTCGTCATCGGGGCAAGGCCCTATTCGGCGGACCAGGACGTCTACGCCATTTTTGGTGAGGCGAACATCCCGTTGCATGACACCCTCGATCTCTCGGTGGCCCTGCGCTACGAAGATTACGGAGACCTCGGCGACACCCTCGATCCCAAGATCGGCCTTCTGTTCCGGCCGACCGACAGGCTTTCGTTCCGCGGCACCTATTCAACGTCCTTCCGCGTCCCGACGGTGTTCCAGCGGTTCGGCCTGACGACGGCGCTCAACCAGGTGACCGATCCGGTTCAGGGGGGCAACGTCTTCGTGGGTGTGAGGACAATCGGTTCCGAGAACCTCACTCCGGAAGAGTCGCGTGCCTATAACTTCGGTGCGACGTTCGAGCCTGTCGACAACCTGGTCTTCAACATCGACTACTTCGACTACAAGTTCGAGGACGTGATCACGGTCCAGAACTTCCAGGGTCTCGTCGATAACGACCCCTTCGACCCGAACATCGTCCGGAACGATGCAGGGCAGATCACGCTGATCTTCGTCGAGCGCTTCAACGCGAACTCGGTGGAGACCTCCGGCCTCGACTTCTCCGTGCGCTACAGTCTGGAGACCCCGGTCGGCGAGTTTGCGCCGAGCTTCGTCGGGACCTGGATCAACACCTACGACCTCACCGATCCCTTCTTCGGCGATGTCGATGGTGCCGGGAACCGGAACTTCCGGAACTTCGGTTCTCCGACTCCGGAGCTTCGCTACAATGTCGGCCTCGAGTGGAACGCCGGGGCACACAGCGCCAATGCGTTCTATCGTTATATCGACAGCTATGATGACGACCAGAACCCGGGCGAGACCATCGACAGCGATGGACGCATCGACCTTCGCTACTCGCTCAGGATCAATGAGCTGACGAACACCGAGCAGCTCCTGCAGCTCAATGCCGGTGTGAGGAACCTCACCGACGAGCGGCCGCCACAGGTCTTCACCAATGCCGGTTACGACTCCAAGGTCGCCGACCCGCGCGGCCGGATGTTCTATGTCGGCTTGGATGTCGGTTTCTGATCCGAAGAGACCTTTCGAGAATGAAGACCCCCGCTCCGGCGGGGGTTTTTTCTTGGGTCAGCAGTCGATGATGCCGTGTTCCAGGATCGACATGTACAGGCGGATCGCCTCGTCGCGGTCCTGCATTCCGGCCCATTTGCGCATCTCGTAGGCGGTGTTGAGAGCCGCCATGATCGTCTGCGCCGCGATCAGGGGATCGATGGCCTTCACCGTCCCTTCGGTGATGCCGTCGATCAGCATGCCGGCAAAACGGCGGGCCATCCGGTTGGACCGTTCGATCACGTCGGCCCTCACATGCGGCGGCAGGGCGGAAAGAGCCGTCGTGCGCAGGAGAGGGGCATCGCTGAAGAACTGAAGCTCGAGAAGTGATGCGATGGCTGACGAAAGCTGTTCGTGACAGCCCCCGCCGGCCGCCTGCGCTGCCTTCTGCGTCAACGAAACACGAGCGTAGGAAAGGTCGAAGCAGGCAAGAACCAGCTCGTCCTTGCTTTCGAGGTGGTGATAGAAACTGCCCTTGGTGACCGACAGCTCTCCTGCGATCCGGTCGACCGACGCACCGCGATAGCCGCGATCGTTCATGATCGATGTCGCCGAACGCAGGAAGGCGACGCTCATCGCTCCCTTGCCGAGGAGACTTTGCGGCTCCTCCGTATCGAGCGCCCCGGTGCGCCACCGCGCAGTCGGTTTGCCGATCCCGCTGCCAAGCACCTCCGTCAGCCTTCCGCTCACGCGCTCGAAGTCCCCGAGCGAATAGCGGGCCAGCCAGGCCTGCGCCCAGAAGAGGTTCTCCAGGAGGACATGGGTCCTTGCGGTCATCAGGTCCTTCGATGCCCCTGACCCTTCGCCGAGGAAATTCCGTACAAAGCGAAAAAGTTCGAGATAGCGCCGGGTCAGCTTGCTTCTGGCGGCTTCCCCGAGGACCTGGATATGCGAGAGGTTGGCGATCGGCGGGGCGTTTTCCGACCTGATCGCCGCGAAGAGCTCGAGGGTCCTGTAGACGAGGAGAGCGAGCCGGGCGCGGGGGTCCTCTGCCTGCGCCGCGGCCTCGGCCACGCCGGCATAACGGTCGATGGCATCCTCGAGGATCGCCTCGGCCAGAAGCTCCTTGCGGCGGAAGTAATAGGTGACGCTCGTCGTGTTGAGACCGATGGCCTCGGCAACCTTGGTGAGGGTCATCCCCTTCGCGCCGTGCTCGTTCATCAGGCGGGTGGCAGCGGCGAGGATCAGCTGCCGCTTCTCCTGAAAGCGGGCGGAGCCTGCGGAACTGGCGGAGGGGTTCGGCATGATCGAACCTTAGACAGAGCGAGGGGTCACGTCACCTCCTAGGCCACGAGGTCCTGCCGCAGGCGGCGCGCGCAGAGGACGAAGAACCCGCCCGCGACGAGGTAGAGAAGCGCGATGGTCACCATCGAGAATTCCGTGCTCGATGCGTTGGCTTCGAGGCAGAACAGGGAGACCTCATCCGTGATGCCTTCGGGCATCGTGACATCGGCTCTCGCCGCCGCCTGCTGGACGAGGTCGCAGAGGTTTCGGTCCACGGTCATCCCGGCCACGTCCCGCGCCCTCGTGAACCAGAAGTCGCTCAACAGTCCCGCCGCAAGAGGACCAAGGCCGTAGCCGAGAAGGTTGACGATGAAGAGAAGGATCGCCGTCGCCGTTGCCCTGACCCGGCTCGTCACCACGCCCTGTCCGATCGTGTACTGAGCGGCGAGATAACCGTACTTGATGAACCCGCCGAGGGAGAGGAAGAGGACGCAGACCCAGGCCGTCCCCGTCAGGAATGCAATGCAGTAGAAGGGCACCGAGAGGGCCAGGCCCCCCGCCGCCAGCCAGGCGATCGATGCGGGGTTCCGCTTTCGCAGCCGCATGGCGAGCCAGCCGAGGGCGAAGGTGCCGAGCGCACTGGCGAGCGCTGCCGGCGTGGCGAAATAGACCGCGGCCTGCCCGGTGCTCAGGCCATAGGTTCGGACCACATAGAGCATCAGGAAGCTCGAAATGCCGTAGCCGCAGAAAGCCGCGACCGTCGCTCCCGCGGTCATCGTCCAGTAGGAGGGCTTGGCGAGGAGCTCCTTCATCGCCGAGCTGAAATCGAGACCGGTTTTGCGTTCCGTACCCGGCGGGTCGGTATGGCCCCGGGGAGGCTCCTTGACGGTCACCACGAGGAGAAGACCGACGATGACGCCGGGCAGCCCGAGGATGAGGAACGCCGCCCGCCAGCCGAAGGCGTCGGTCGCCGGGCCGCCTATAAGGGCCGCGAGCATCGTGCCGAGGGTGACCCCCATGGCGTAGTAGCCAAGAGCCGACGAGCGCTTTTCCGGCACGAAATAATCCGCGATCAGGGAATTGGCCGGTGGGGTACAGCCCGCTTCGCCGATCCCGACGCCCACGCGGAAGAGAAGCAGCACCCAGAACCCGCCGATGGCGATCCCGAACACGGTGATATCCGTGGCGAGCCCGCAGAGGGCCGTCATGAGGGACCAGAGCGCGACCGACGCGGCAATGATCTTCACCCGGCTCTTTCTTTCCGCAAGTCGGGCCAGTGGGATGCCGACAATGGTGTAGAGAAGGGCGAAGCCGAAGCCCGTCAGGAGCCCGAAGCCGGTATCATCGATCCCGAGATCGGCCTTGATGGGTGCCGCAGCCACCGAGAGAAGGCCACGGTCCACGAAATTGAGGATGTAGACGAAAAGCAGCGCATTGAGCACATAGAAGCGGTAGCCGCGCGTACCGAAGTTTCGATCCTCGGTATCCTCACCCTGCGGCAGTGAACCGGTGGCGGTGGCGGTGGCCATGGTTTCTCCTCCCTCCCCGAGCGCTGACAGAGCCAGCACCTCTATGTTTTTCATCATACCTTACGTTCGGAGGGCGTCCTTGCAACCTTGCAGGGCGGTTCCGAAAACGGGAGGGAGGGCCTCACGCCCGCGCCGGCTGCGCGACTTGACGGGCGAAGAGGTGTCCGGTTGGGCTCGCCGTTGCGGAAGAGGGCGGACGTGATGATGAAAAGGGCGGTGCTGGCCGCGCTCATGCTGAGCATGGGTACGGCCTACGGTCAGAACATGGGCGGCGTCTTTCCCCCCAGACCCGGCCAGTCGAATATCGAGGGGCGCGTCGGCTACCGGCTGCCCGAGGAAGGGCGGTCCCCTTCTACGGCTTGGCGTATCCATGGACAGAAGCTGATGGGCGAGAACACTCTCGGCAGGGTGATCGTGCAGATCTCCGACCGCGATGGAGCGCAGCGGTTCGACAATCTCAAGGGCGAACTCTTCTGGGAGCTGACCCGGCGTCCGGGGCCCTGGCGGACGGGGCTCAGGTTCGATGCCACCTTGGGCAACGGAAGCGACCCGGACAGTTTGGGTCTTCACTGGAGCAACGAGTGGCGCCTCTCGCAAGCGGTGCGGGCACGGTTCGTCGTCCTGACCGATATCGAGGCGGGCGATCGGGCGCATGACGGGGTGGGCTTCGAGACCCGCTCGAACATCATCATCGACCGCGGCGGCGTGGAATTCGGGATCGAGAGCTTCAACCTGCACGGCCGAAGCTCCGAGGTCGATCCATTCGGCGGGCGCCAGCAGGTCGGCCCCTATGCCTTCTGGCCACTGCGCGATGACCTGCGGCTCTTCACCGGCGTCCTGTTCGGAGTGAACGAGGCTTCACCCGACGCCGACCTGAGGCTCTGGCTCGGCAGGAGCTTCTGAGGGTCAGCGGAAGAGCGGTTCGTCGAAGCTTCTCAACTTGCGTGAATGCAGGCTCCCTGCATCGGCTTCCGAACGCAGGCGGTCGAGGGCCCTGAGGCCGATCTTGAGGTGCTGGCCGATCCGCTCCTGATAGAACGCGTTGGCCATGCCGGGAAGCTTGATCTCGCCATGCAGCGGCCGGTCCGACGCACACAGAAGGGTGCCGTAGGGAACCCGGTAGCGGTAGCCGTTGGCGGCCACTGTCGCGGATTCCATGTCAATCGCGATGGCCCGGGCCTGGTTGAGGAGAATGGCGAGCTCTTCGAAGCGGAGTTCCCAGTTCCGGTCGTCCGTGGTCACAACGGTTCCTGTCCTCAGGTGCCGCTTGAGGTCCTTGCCTGAAAGGCCGGTCTCGTCGCGCACCGCTTCGGTCAGGGCGAGCTGCACCTCGGCGATGGTCGGCAGGGGAATCGAGGGTGCGAGCGCGTGGTCCAGGACGTGGTCGTCGCGCAGGTAGGCGTGGGCGAGAACGTAGTCGCCGAGCCTCTGGGTGCGGCGCAGGGCGCCGCAATGGCCGATCATCAGCCAGACATGGGGCCTGAGAACCGCAAGATGGTCCGTGATCGTTTTGGCGTTGGAGGGTCCGACGCCGATATTGACGAGGGTGACGCCCCGCCCCTTCGGCATGACGAGGTGATAGGCCGGCATCTGGGGCAGTTTCGCAAGCGGCGGCTGGTTCGGTTCCTTCTCTTTCTCCGTGATCCGGCCGCCGGGCTCGACCAGTTGATCCGCCCGCCCCTGTTTGACCTCTTCCGCGCCCCAGGCGACGAACTCCTCGACATAGCGCTGGTAGTTCGTAAACAGAACGAATCCCTGGAAGTGTTCGGGATCGGTGGCGGTGTAGTGGCGGATCCGGTTGAGGGAATAGTCCGTTCGCTCCGCGGTGAAGAGTGACAGGGGCATGGCGCCCTTGCGTTCGAGGATCGTCCGGCCATCGACGATGTCGTCATTGGTGGAGACAAGGTTCGGCGTGAAGAAATGCGCCTGCACCGCCTCGCGTTGCTCCTGGTCCAGGCTCGCCGTGGCGGATTCGAGAGCGAAGGGCAGCGGGATCGGACGGTTCGAGAGCCCGGTCCTGATCTGCGCGCCATAGCGATCCTGGACATAGGTGAGCTGCTCGACGAGGTAGCGCTCGAAGAGCCGGGGGGCCGTGATCGACGTTGCGAAGTGGTGCTGGGCCGCAATACGCCCCAGGGCGAGGCTCGATGTCATGGTGGCCTGCGCCGCAGGGACCTCGATCGAGATACCCGGGTAGCAGCCGTGACGGTTGTCCTCGGGGTCGAGCCTACCGCTTGCGAAGTGTTCGAACCTCTCCGTGATCAGGGCGATCTCCCTGTCATAGAGGGAGATCAGCCGGCTGACGGCTTCTTTCGGACTTTCGGCGGGCCTGGCCTCGTTGAGGGCGAGGGGGAGGGTGGTTTTCATGTCCGGTCATGCCTCCTTGGCGCGGATGCTGCGGGCGAGGCGCTTGGCCTCCCGCTGCTGTGCGATGAATGTCTTGAGGATGCGGCCTTCGGGGGTGGGGGGCCTGCCGTCGCCCATCCTCGCGATGTTGTCGTAGAAGAAGCTCATGGCGGCGAAGCCGTTGACGGCCTTGATGATCTTGACGGGCGATTGCGGGCCGAGAAGCCCGGGTCCGATGCGCAGGCGCTTTTCGTAGGAGGGGACGCCTTGGGCCTCGCCCTGCATGGCCCGTTCGGGAAAATCCGGTTCGACGCAAAGCGGGCGGCCGATGCCGATGATGTCGGTCGCACCCGTGGATAGCGCCTCTTCCATGCCCTGCACCGTCCTGAACCCTCCCGTGACCATCAGCGGCATGTCGGTATGCGCACGGAGCGCTTCGGCGAAGGTCAGGAAATAGGCTTCGCGTCTTTTGGTGCTGTCCGCCTTGTGCTCCTCCTGACGCCGTTCCATGCCGTCGAGGTCCATCATGGCGGGCTGCTCGTAATTGCCGCCCGAGATCTCGAGAAGATCGACCTTCTCGTCAGCGAGCCAGCTTGCGACCTTGATGGAATCCCCGGTGGTCAGCCCGCCTTTCTGGAAATCCGAAGAGTTGAGCTTGACGGAGAGGATCGCGGGAGCGGGAAGGGCCTGACGGACCTCGCGGACGATCTCGAGCAGGAGCCGCGCGCGGTTCTCGAGATCTCCTCCGTAATCGTCCTCCCGCTGGTTCACCCGGGGGTTGAGGAAGGATGACAGGAGGTAGCCGTGGGCTGCGTGGATCTGGACCCCCGCGAAACCGGCCTCCGCCACGGCCCGGGCGGCAGCGACGAAGTTCGCGCGGACCTTGGAGATGTCTTCCGCAGTCATGGCGCGGGGCTCGCCGAACTGGCCGCCGGGCAGGCCGAGGGTGACAGCGGACGGGGCGAGTGGGGTCGGGTTGACGATGGCAGGGGTCTGCCGGCCTGAATGGCTCAGCTGCACGATGGCGAGACCGCCCCTCGACTGCGCCGCGGTGGCCAGCACCTTGAGGGCGTCCAGGGCCTCGCCGGTGGGGACCGGGTCGAGCATGATATTGCCCGGGTGCTCGCGGTGGTCGCGATCGACCATCATGTTGCCGGTGATCTGGAGGCCCACCCCGCCTTCCGCCCAGCGGCGGTAGACCCGCTCATGCCGTTCGTTCGCGATGCCGTCGGCCCGGGCGAGCTGCTCGGTCATCGCGGCCTTCGCGATACGGTTGGGCAGCTCGGCGCCGCAAGGGAGGGTGTAGCTGTCGGAAAGGCTCGGCATGGGCGCTCGCGCGTGTCTTCGGGGCTCCCAGCGCTTAAGGGATCGGTGCCTCCCTGGCCACTGCGGAGCGTGGATGTCCTGGTGACTATCGGCTGCTACATCATCACCCAGAAGCAGAGGAGAACGACGATGATCGCATGGAAGACGGCCATGGCCGCACTCATGACGGGCCTCGCGGCGCCAGCGCTGGCCACGGCGCAGCAGCAGGCGACCGAAGCCCCCACCGGGACCGGGGAGCGGGCCGACCTCTTCACCGCCGAGCGGGTCTTCGACCTCGAATACGCGGCCAATCCGCAGATCGCCCCCGGCGGCCGGCGCATCGTCTACGAACGCCGCTCGATGGATATCGAGACTGACCGGGTCAGGAGCGATCTGTGGTTGATCGATCTCGACGGGGACACCCACCAGCCGCTCCTCGACAGGGACACCCAGGGCTCCTCTCCGCGCTGGTCCCCGGACGGCGAGCGGATCGCATTCCTCTCCTCCCGCGAGGGAG
>CAZAFU010000060.1:0-16322 GCA_964484475.1 uncultured Caulobacterales bacterium
CGTCGATCTGGCCCTTCAGCTTGCGCAGGTTGAAGAAGAGCTTCTTCTGCGCCGCCGTGGTCCCGATCTTCACGAGGCTCCATGAACGCAGGATGTACTCCTGGATCGAAGCCCTGATCCACCACATCGCGTAGGTCGAAAGACGAAAACCCTTTTCGGGGTCGAACTTCTTGACCGCCTGCATCAGTCCGACATTGCCCTCGGAGATGACCTCGCCCGTGGGCAGGCCATAGCCGCGGTAGCCCATGGCGATCTTGGCCACGAGGCGCAGGTGCGAGGTGATCAGTTTCTGCGCTGCGTCGCGATCCCCATGCTCGAGGAAACGCTTCGCGAGCATGTACTCCTCGTCCTTCTCCAGCATCGGAAACTTCCGGATTTCCTGGAGATAGCGGGAAAGCCCGCCTTCGGGTGTCAGCGGCGCGCCGCTCGTCGTGGTAAGAGCATTACCTGCCATGAAATCTATTCCCCGGTGGACATGACCGTCGTGCCAGATTCAACACGGGCCTTCCCTTCGTCGTGCGGGATTATTTGGTGACGCTTCGTTGAGATTGGAACCCTTTCAGGGCGTTTCCGCCGGCGAAAGCCTCTCCGGCAGCCGTTTGAGCATGATCGGCTGGGGATTGTGGCGTCGCCGCATCATGTCGGGCACGCACCCTCTTGTAAGCGCTACAATATCCTTGACCATCGATTGATGTTGACGGAGTGTTGCCGCGGGCAGGGTTCATTGAGTTTTCAGAAACCATGAATTCCTCTGCCCGCGACCGTTCGGATGGAACAGTCGCTATCGAAATCGGCCCCATGGCCGATCCATCAACGGGGACATGCTTGTGAAACTTAAGACGACGACCGCGGTGGCGGCCCTCCTTATGGGAGGCGTTTCCATGCCGGCTTTCGCGCAGACGGAAGTCGATGCGAGCCAGTATCAACTCGAAATCATCAATGACTGCATCACCGAATGCGGGCTTCCGCAGTTCGAAAGCCGCGAAGACGGGATGAACTACCTGCGCAGTATCGCTGCTGCGGCGGGCGTCGGTTCCGGTCCCGTCAGCGCGGGCGGCTCCCCGGAGCAGTTCGGCAAGCCCGGCAACGGGATCGGTCTCGGCCTCGGTCTTCGGAACAACACCCCGCAGACCGTCTACCTGAACTTCCAGCCCGGCCTTCCCACCTACACCTTCTCGCTTTTCGGGATCACGCTGACCCTGCCGGACTATGAATACACGGCTGAGGACAAGGCGATCATCGTTTCGCGCCTCGAGGCGGACTACGCGCCCTACAACTTCGAGTTCGTGCTGGAACGCCCCACCGAGGGTGAATTCGTCGAACTCCAGTTCAACTCCAACGACGCGCCGGGCAATGGCACGGCCGGCGTGCTTCCTTCGGGCGGCATCCTCTTCGGCTCCGCCGGCGAGATCGACTTCGGCAACGACAACCGTTCGATCGTCGCGATCAACGATGCCAATGTGTGGCCGTTCCTGACCGCCCTCGATCCTTTCCTCGGCTTTGCGCCGGGTGGCCTGATCGAGCTGAACGCCGGGATCGACGTCGAGGGTGTCTTCGATGACGGCCCCGATGCCCTCCCGGTCGATGAAGCGGTGCGTCTCGCGGTTCTCAACCAGACCGCCAACACCGGTGCCCACGAACTCGGCCACGGTCTCGGCCTTCGCCACTATGACGCCTGGGGCCCCATCGGCGGCGGCCTTCCGGCCACGGGGACGCCGGAGCCGACCTCGTTCTTCCCGTTCTACACGAACGGACAGAATGCGGACGAAACGACCCTCCACGTCATGGTCTCGGGTGCCAGCGCCGGCTCGACGCTCGCCGATTCGGCCAATGCCGACAGGTTCTTCTCCGAACGCTCTTCGATCAAGCTCGCCATCAACCAACGCGGGCGCTTCATCACCGATGAGCAGGCCAATGCCGGCAAGGCGGGCCTGAAAAAGCTCCAGGTGGTCAACCAGATCGAGGTCGGCGAGAATGCCGACGGCAGGATCGACGTCCGCAACATCATCGTCGAAGGGGAGATCGAGGAGCTCGGCGAGGTCGACACCCTCACTTTCGACGCGAAGGCCGGTCAGGTCTTCAACGCGGAAATGATCTCGGACGTGGAAAGCAGCTTCTTCCCTGACTTCGACGTGATGTTCCCGGGGCTCACCCTGTTCAAGAAAAACAGGGACGGCTCGCTGACGGAAATCGCCCGCAACGACGACGAGTTCGAGAGCCGTGATGCCTTCCTGCTCGACGTGACCCTGCCGGAAAACGGAACCTACGTCCTGCAGATGGAGGCACCGGACGAAGTCTTCTTCGGCGTCGATGCCGAAGGCAACGCCATCGTCGTTCCGTTCTCGGATTTCGACCTCGAGACCGAGACGTTCTTCCGCACCGGCCAGTACATCACCAACGCCTACATCGTTGAGTCGAAGAACGGCAAAGGCCCCAAGAAGATCGGTGGGCCGAAGAAATAACGACGCTCCGGCGTTCGTGGAAAGCCCCGCTTCGGCGGGGCTTTTTTTATCTTGCTCTCGCAGTTAACCGGTCATCAGATCTGCCGGAGGGCTGCCTGCAGGGCCGCGAAGTCTTCGGGCGGTTGCGTTTCGAAGGAAAGGTCTTCCTCCGTGACCGGATGAACGAAGCCCAGCCTGTGCGCATGCAGGGCCTGCCGCCCGAACTTCCGGACCCGCTCGCGGGCGTCGACCACCGCCGGCTCGTCCCCGCCGAGCCCCGCGATGCCCGCCTTGCCGTAGAGCCGGTCTCCGATCAGGGGATGACCGGTGCCGCTCAGATGCACGCGGATCTGGTGGGTGCGGCCGGTCTCGAGCCTGCAGGCGATGAGACTGGCGACCGGCTCGCCCGCCACCTTGCCCCGCCCCGAGCCGTAGGCTTCGAGCCTGCGGTAATGGGTGACCGCTTCGCGCGCGTCCGATCTCTCGAAGCTCAGGTCGAGCTCGCGCTTGAGGCGATCCTTCCGTGACCGTGCGATCGGGATATCGATCGTTCCCGATGCGGGCCGCGGATCGCCATGACAAAGGGCGAGGTACTCGCGTTCGATGTCGTGAATCGAAAACAGCCGCCGGAGCCCACGGTGAGCCTCGTCGTTCTTCGCGACCACCATCACGCCCGAAGTATCCTTGTCGAGCCTGTGCACGATGCCCGGCCTCGCCACCCCGCCGATCCCCGAAAGCGATCCGCGACAGTGATGCAGGAGGGCGTTGACGAGGGTGCCGGTCCAGTTCCCGGCGGCGGGATGGACCACCAGCCCTGCGGGTTTGTCGAGGACGATCAGATGCGCGTCCTCGAACAGGACGTCGAGGGGAATGTCCTCGGCTTGCGGGGCTGCGTCCCTGACCGGCGGCGGGGTGAGGGAGATGACCTCGCCGAGCCTGACCTTGCGGGTGGGATCGAGCACGGGTTCACCGCCGATCAGGAGGGCCCCCTCCTTGATCATGGCCTTCACCTGGGTTCGCGAAGGATCGGACCTCTCCGAGATCCAGCGGTCCACGCGCTCGCCTTCGCCGTCTTCCACGGTGAGCGTGATGTCGTTCTTGTCTGTCACGCAACAGGCGGTGCAAAGTTCTGCAGCTTCTGTCAAATGCCGAGCATGACAGCTTCCGATTCGACCCCCGTCCCGGGTTTCGCCGCCGCCAAGGGCATCGCGCTCGGTCTCGGCCTTCTTTTGATCGCCGGCACGGCTCTTCTGATCACGCTCCTCGTGACGCGCGAAAGCGGCGCTGCCGCCGAGGAACTGCCTCCCATACCTCTTCAGGCGGGAGAGCGGATAAGTTCGGTAAGTCTCGATGGTGACAGGGCTCTTTTCGTCGTTGAGGACGAGGCCGGAACGCAGCGGGTCCTTCTCGTGAACCTCGAAGACGGGACGAGCACTGCGTCCGAGCCCCTCCAGATTGAACGAACGGTAAGGGAGTGATTGAATTTAATCCCTTTTTTCGCGCTCGCTTTCTGCCATCTGCTATCGTGAGGTCGCTACGGTGACCAAGGCGGGGTGCCGCTCCCCTCGTTCCCCCTCAGGCACCCCGCCGCTACCCCCTCCATGGATAGCGCGTCGTCGTTCCGCCTGACTCAGGCGGGGCGCGGCGTTGTGCGTTTGCGGCCCTTGATGATCGCGTCCGCCGCAAAGACGGCGGCCGCCGTCCAGATGAAGACGAAGCAGACCTGGTGCGCCCGCGTGAACGGCTCGCCGTCGATGACCCCGATCAGGAACTGAAGCGTCGGCCCGATGAACTGCAGGAAGCCGATCAGCGACAACGGCAGCCGCCGTGCGGCAATCGCGAAGCTGAGGAGCGGCAGGACGGTGACCGGCCCCGCCGCGAGCAGGAGGAGGGTGAGGGTCCGCGTTTCCCCGAAACCCACTTCCTGCATGGTGCCGAAAAAGGCGAGGTAGGCGACGGCGATGGGGGCCAGAAGCAGGGTCTCGATGAAGAGGCCCGGCATGGCCCCGACCGGCGTCTGCTTCCGCAGGAGGCCGTAGACGGTGAAGGTGATCCCGAGAACCAGCGAGATCGTCGGGAACCGGCCGCCGTAGAGCGTGAGGATCAGGACCCCCGTGGTCGCCAGCGCCACCGCCGCGAGCTGGAGCTTCGACAGCCGCTCTCCCAGAAGGACGACGCCGGCAAGCACGTAGATCAGCGGATTGATGTAGTAGCCCAGCGATGCCTGGAAGATGTTCCCGGACTGGACGGCCGCGATATAGACGAGCCAGTTGATTGCGATGATCGTGGCCGACGCAGCCAGCGCCAGTGCCACCGGCCTGCTGGTGAGCGCCCTTCGCACGTCGGCCCACTGGCCGCGGGCGGTGATGATCGCGGCGCCGAACGGAACGGACCACAGGACCCGGTGAACCAGGACTTCGTCCGCTCCGACCCCTCTCAGGGCGATCAGGAACAGCGGCAGCATTCCCCACATCGAGTAGGCGGCGATGGCGGAAAGGATACCGAGCCTGGTTTCGGCTTCCGGGGCGGCGTTTGTCATCGGCTGCGGATAGCAGCGCGATAGCGGAAGTCCACGGCGAAGGACCGCCGTCTGCAGGCCGCAGAAGAGGGCCGATCTGCCTCTTCGGCAATCACACCTTCGTCATGGACCAAACCGAATAGCCTTCTGGAGAGTTCCCTTGGTCGAATGCCAGTGAAGGGAAGTTTTGACATGGCGATAGAAAACGAACCACAGGGCGGGATGTCCGACACGGGAGCCTCGAAAACCGAGAACCTCTCGGGCGAGTCCGACTGGAAATCCAAGCAGCACGACGTGGAAGACGAGGCAAAGCGTACGGCAGGCCGTGCCCAGGGCCTTGCGGCGCACTACGCGGCCTCCAAGATCGACGAGCATCGCGACAGGCTCTGCCACACCCTCGATAACGTGGCCCGCGCGCTCGAAAGCGGTGAGGACGAGCTTGACCGTTCCGACCTCTCCAAGCTGACGCGCTCTGCCGCCTCGCAGATCAGGCGCTTCAAGGACAATATCGAGCAGCGCGACGGTGAACAGGTCATCGGTTCGGCGACGGACATGCTGCGCGAGCGCCCCGTAACGTCGATCGTCACCGGCCTTCTGGCGGGCTTTGCGATGTCCCGCGCCATCAAGGCGACGCCCCAGACGACCGGGGAAAGCGGCGGCGGCGTCCAAGGCCGTGGCACCACCTCGACCTCGGCCACCGGCGCCTATGGCGGCTCCGAAGGGGTCGACCCGGTCAAGCCCACGGCGACGACCGATACGGAACTCGGTTCGTCGACTGACGACACCGTCCGCTACAACGCCGAATAAACAGGAACGAGAAGGAGAGAACTTATGTCGACGACAACCCGTCGCCGGGGTTTCGGGGAGCTCTTTTCGAGCATCGCCCAGAACGCCACCGACCTCGCCAGCCACGAAATCCAGCTCGCACGCGCCGAGATCACCCATCAGGGCAAGGAGACCGTCCGCGGCGGTATCATGACCCTGCTGGCCGGTGTCCTGGCCATTCCGACGCTGATCTTTCTCGGTCTCGCCCTGAGCGTGGCCCTTGCCGACGCAATGCCGGTTGCCATCGCGCATCTCGTCACGGCGCTGCTCTTCACCCTGCTCGCCGCGGGCTTCTACGCCTACGGCAAGTCGAAGATCGGTGGCGACAGGGAAACCCTGTCCCGTACCCGGACGAATATCGAGCGTGATCGCGACGCAGTTAGGGAGAATCTGAACCATGACCAACATTGAACGGGAAGAAGAGATTACCGAAGCCAAGCGCCAGTCCCTGGCAAGCGACCTTCGTGAGCTTCGTGACCGCCTTTCCGGCGCTGACGTCGTGACCGCGCTGGCTCGCAATTTCGGTCTCGACATCGACAGCTTCCGCAAGTCGACCCAGGCCGACGAGGACAAGCTGCCCTACGCGCTCATCGGCGCCGGTGCGGCCATGCTCGCCAGCCGGGCATGGGAAGACCATCGCAAGGGCGAGGACTACGCCTACGACCATAACGACTACCTGTCCGCCAGTGATGTCGGCACCGCCCGGGCCCGCCTGCAACGCCGGGCCGGCGAGAGTGACGATGCCTACGCGACCCGGACCTATGAGGAGTACGGCCGTCGGCTCGACATCCACCGTCACGAGAATGAGGACGAGCACGCCTTCATGGACCGTGTCGACGATGCGATGAACGCGCTGTCGTCGCGTCTGCGCCACGGCTACGACCGGACGGGGCGAGCCGCGAATGCCACTGGCCGCGGGATTGCCGGTGCCGCCGGCGCGACCGGTCGCGGTCTCCGCGGTGCCGCTTCGGCAACGGGTTCGGGAATCGCAGGCGCTGCCTCGGCGACCGGATCCGGCATCAAGTCGGCCGGTTCGGGTGTCGCCCAGGGTGCCGACCGCGTCGCGACCTCGCTGTCCGAACGCGCTCAACGCCTGAACGACCACGCCCATTCGCTCAGCAGGCATGCTCAGGACCGTGCGGCCCTGGCCAAGCGCGAGATGAGCGCCAAGGCCCGCCAGTTCAACGATGCCCACAAGGAGAACCCCTCAGTGGGTCTCGGCGTCGGCATGGGTCTCGGCATGCTGGCCGGATCGTTCACGCCCGTCACGGACCGTGAACGCCGCGCCACCGACCCTCTTGCGAGCGCACTGATGGAAGCGGCGCAACAGGCACTCGGCCGTGTCAACGAAAGCATCGACCGGGCCGAACAGGACAAGCCCACGACGACGCACTAGGACCTTCGGGTCGCGACGACAACAAGGACCCGGGCGCGGGGGGGCCCGCGCCGGGTTTTGTTGTTCCGCCTCTTGCGTCCTCGCCCGCTTCGGGTTCCGATGGTTTCGGGGAGCGGGGGCGTTCATGGCCGCAGCAGACACTGTCCGGGAAAACGATCAGGGGCTCGTCGAGGTGCCGGTCCTGCGCCAGCGCGTGGGCATGGGGGCAGTGTCGGTCTTCCTGATTCTGGCGACGGGTGGTCTCTACCTCCCGCTGGCCGCTGCACGGGCCGGGCGCCTCGAGGTGGAGCGGTTCAGGTTTCGCGGAATAGCCCTTGATCCGAAGGAGAGCGCGGCGGGATACGTTCTGCCCTCGATCCTCGTGCTGGCCCCGATCTGGGCGAGCCTTGCGATCTTCGGGTTCGAAGGGCCGGCCTACGACGCCTTCGTCCTGCGGCCCGCGCTGACCGCCGCGTTCGTCATGGGAACGTGGGTGTCCCTGGTCGCGGGTCTGGTGCTTTTCAGGCGGCAGCGGGAATCGGCGTTCGCGCGGGCACGGTGGCTGAACCTCGAACCGGTTCTCGACCGCCGCATGGTTCCGGGGCCCCAGATGCGCACCGCGATGGAAGCCGCGCTCGAGACCGGGCTCGCGGCCCGGCCGGAGCTGCGCAGGGCTCTTGGAGAAGGCAGCTTCGGCCTTCGTCCGGATGGCCGGGTGATCGGTGCGTCCCTCGTGTTCCGGGGCGAGTGCCTCGCCATGGTCGACAAGGGCGCGCGGCGGGCCGTGACCTATGGGCACCGGCAAAGGCTGGCGCTGCGCTCGGTCCTGCCTTCTGGGCGCACCTGTCGCTTCGCCGATGGCTCGATCTTTGTCGCCCGGTCCGACGACCATGCGGCAGGCGCGGGCCGGTCATGGCTCGCTTGGGCCGAAGCCTTCCATCCCCGGCTCGTTCTCTGGATCGCGGGAAGTCTTGCGATCCTTGCCGCCATGAGCCTCCTCGTCGCGCCCGCGGCATTGCGGCTCGCCGTCGCGCTCACGCCATTCTCCGTGGAGGATGATCTCACCGTCGCGACGCTGACCTCCATGGATGGAGCCATTCTCGAGGAGACAGCGATCCCGCAGGAGCGGCGGGCCCTGGTCGAGGACAGCTTCGCCCGCCTGGTCGCGATCTACGACGACCGCGCCGATGCGCGGCCCGACCCGTCCTTCGGCATCCTCTTCCGCCGCTCGGAGCTGATGGGGGCGAACGCCATCGCCCTTCCGAGCGGCCAGATCGTCATCACGGACGGCTTCCTCGAACTGGTCGAGGACGACCAGGCCATTGCTGCGGTCCTCGCCCACGAGATCGGCCATGTTCACCACCGCCACAGCCTCTACAAGCTCTATCGCGGCATCGCGGTGCAGGGCATCTCCGCCCTTCTCGGCGGAGACATGAGCCGGATGGTCGAACGGGGACTGATCCAGGCCGCTTTCCTGAGCAATCTTGCCTCGTCCCGCGCGATGGAGCGCGAGGCGGATGCCCTGAGCGTCGAGCTCTCCCTGCGCGCCGGCATCGCGCCCGGGAAACTGACCGAAGCGTTGAGGGTTCTCACCAGCGCCTGCGGCGACTGCGAAGAACCGTCCTGGCTCTCCACCCATCCCACCCTCGAGGACAGGACGCGGCGGATCGACGCCCTGATCAAAGAGCAATGATCCCCGGCCCGTGTCAGCCACGCTTATTGACGGGCGGTACAAGCCGTCGATAGGGCTCATGCGGAAACTTCACCCTCGACGGAGAGATGCATGGCAACGGCCGCACCTTCCCTCAGCCCGCAAGAGGCGATCATCTACCTGATGCTGACCGCATCGGCCTCGGACGGCTCGATCAATTCCTCCGAACTGCGCACCATCGGGCGGGTTGTCCGGTCCTTCGCGCTGTTCTCGGCGGAGGACGAAGAGCGGCTGACCACGCTCTCCAACGAGGCACGCTCCGTGATGGCCTCCGAAGGCGGCCTCCAGAAGGTCATGGACGCCGCAAGGCAGGCCCTGCCCGAACACCTCGCCGAAACCGCCTACGCCGCTGTCGTCGACGTGGTGACGGCGGACGAGAGCCTGAACCTCGAGGAGATCAGGATGCTCGAGCTGATCAGGGACGCGCTTGACGTTTCCGACGAAGGAGCCGCCGCCATCGAACATGCCGCCCGCGCCCGCCACATGACCCTGGAGAAGCCGGCTTGACCCTCGAGCTTGGCTGGGAAGAGTGGATCTCGCTGCCGGACCTCGGTCTTCCGGCGATGAAGGCGAAAGTCGATACAGGCGCCCGGACCTCGGCGCTGCACGCGTTCACGGTCGAGCCCTTCGGCCCTGCGAACCGGCCCAAGGTCAGGTTCGGCGTTCATCCGATCCCTGAGCGTCCGGAGGTGGAGGTCTACTGCTCCGCCGACATCCTCGACAAACGCGAGGTCACCTCCTCCAACGGCGAAACCGAAACGCGGTATGCGGTGGAAACCCATATCGAGATCGCGGGCCAGCGATGGCCGATCATCCTGACCCTGAGCGACCGAGAAGGCATGAGCTTCCACATGCTGCTCGGCCGGCAGGCCCTTGAAAGCTATCCCGAAGGCCAGCCGGTGGTATCGCCCACGAAGAGCCATGTCCAGCCGACGCTCGACTATTCGGCTTACGACAGGCTGGTGAGCCAGGCTCCGAAGAAACGGGCGCTGCGGATCGCGGTCCTGACGAAGGAGCCGAAGATCTACTCGTCACAGAAACTGAAAGAGGCGGGCGAAGCGCGGGGACATGTGGTCGAGCTGATCGATACGTCCCGCTGCTACATGCTGATCAACGCCGAACGCCCCGAGGTTCATTACGACGGGCGCGCGCTGCCGAGCTACGACGCGGTGATCCCCCGCATCGGCGCTTCGATCACGTCCTACGGGACCGCGGTGGTGCGGCAGTTCGAGACGACCGGAGCCTATTGCCTGAACCGCTCCGACGCCATCCTTGCGAGCCGCGACAAGCTTTACGCGCACCAGATCCTCGCGCGGGAGGGGATCGGGATGCCATCGACCGCCTTCGCATCCTCGCCGAAGGACACCGATGCCATCATCAACCTGATGTCGTCGCCGCCGATCATCGTGAAGCTCCTTGAATCCACCCAGGGCAAGGGCGTGGTCCTGGCCGAGACGAAAAAGGCCGCCCAGTCGGTGATCTCGGCCTTCCGTAACCTGAAGGCCGATTTCCTGGTGCAGGAATTCGTGAAGGAAGCCGCGGGCGAGGACGTGCGCTGTCTCGTGGTGGGCAACAAGGTCGTCGCATCCATGAAGCGCGTCGCGGCCGCCGGCGAGTTCCGTTCCAATCTCCACCAGGGCGGCTCCGCGATCAGCGTGCGGATCACCAAGGGCGAGCGGGAGGTTGCCCTGCGCGCGGCGAAAGCGCTCGGGCTGGGCTTTGCGGGAGTGGACCTCCTGCGCTCCGAGGGAGGTCCGAAGGTCCTCGAGGTGAACTCCAGTCCCGGGCTCGAAGGTATCGAGAGATCCTCGAAGAAGGATGTCGCCGACCTCGTGTTCCAGCACATCGAGCGGCGGGCGATCAGCACGGTGAAGCGACGCCGGCGTCAAGCGGTTTCCGCGTAGGAGGCCGGCCTTGTTCGGACGGATCGGCTCTCAGGCCCTGACGCTCCTTCCCCCCGAAGAGGCGCACAGGGCGACCATTCGTCTGCTGAAATCTCCCTTTGCCCCGAGGCCGTCGGTCAGGAGCGATCCGGTGCTCGGGACCGAGTTCGCCGGGCTCGTCCTGCCGAACCCCCTGGGCCTCGCGGCTGGGTTCGACAAGAATGCGGAAGTTCCAGGCCCTCTCCTGCGTCTGGGCTTCGGCTTCGTGGAGGTCGGCGCGGTGACGCCGAGACCGCAGCCCGGCAACCCGGGCCCGAGGGTCTTCCGGTTGCGCGACGACCGCGCGGTCATCAACCGTTACGGGTTCAATAATGACGGGCTCGACGTGATCGCGCAGAGGCTCGCTGCGCAGTCGGGGAACGGCGGGATCGTCGGCATCAATCTGGGTGCGAACAAGGACAGTGAGGACAAGGCTGCCGATTATGTCACGGGCCTCGAGCGGCTCGAGGATATCGTCTCCTTCCTCACGGTGAACATCAGCTCCCCAAATACCGCAGGGCTGAGGGATCTTCAGGGAAAAGCAGCCCTTGGGGATCTTCTTGGCCGGGTGATGGGCGCAAGGCGGACGCGGACACCCGTTTTTCTCAAGGTCGCCCCCGACCTGACCGACGAAGACAAGGCCGATATCGCGGCAGCAGCTCTCGATGCGGGGGTGAGCGGTCTGATCGTCAGCAACACGACACTGTCCCGCGAAGGGGTTTCCGGGCCCCATACGGGCGAAGCCGGCGGTCTTTCGGGCCGGCCGCTTTTCGCACTTTCGACGGAGGTCCTGCGGGACTTCTCCCGTGAGCTTTCGGGCCGCCTCCCGCTGATCGGTGTGGGAGGGGTCTCTTCGGCAGCCGACGCGCTTGCCAAGATCAAGGCCGGGGCCTCGGCCGTGCAGCTTTATACCGCGCTCGTTTACGAAGGGCCGGGTCTCGTCAAGACGATCGTTGAAGACCTGCCGCAATGCCTGCGGGCCGAGGGTTTCGCCAGGCTCGAAGATGCGGTGGGGTGTGATGTGGGGTGATAGGATGATGCTTCTGACAACCGGGTTCGCCGCAGCGATGCTGCTTCAGTCGGCCACGCAGGCCTGCGAGACGCAGGTGATCGCGGGGCGTATCGAAACGCCGACGGCGGTCCACGAGGCCATCGCGATCGGGAACGGGGTGATAAGGGCAGTGGGCTCCGAAGCCTCCATGCCTGATGTCGCGGACGGGTGCATCGTCAGGCTCCCTGAGAACCAGGCCGTCTTTCCCGGACTGACCGACGCCCATGTCCACCTGATCGGGATCGGCTTTCGCGAGCTGACCCTCAATCTCGACCGGGCCCGGTCGATCGCCGACGTCAAGGCGGCGCTGGCCGACAAGGCCGGGGAACAGCCCGAAGGGGTGATCATCGGCAGGGGATGGCTCGAGACCGGATGGCCCGAGGGGCGCGCGCTGAACGCACGCGACCTCGACGAGGTCGTCGCCGACAGGCCGGTTCTCCTGACCCGGGCCGACGGCCACGCACTGGTGGCGAACAGCGCGGCTCTCGAAGCCGCGGGTATCGATGCGGATACGGAGGACCCCGAGGGCGGTCGCATCGTGCGGGACGATGACGGCAGGGCGACCGGATACCTCATCGACGCCGCGATGGGGCTCGTCGCGAGCCTGCAGCCGGAAACGACCGACGAGCTGCGCCGCGAAGCGCTCAGGAAGGGTGCGGAGGTCTACGCCTCACGCGGGTGGACCTCCGTGCACAACATGTCCGTCGAAGAATCCGAATTGGCGATCATGGAAGACCTCGCCGCGTCGGGTGAACTGCCCCTGCGGGTTGCGAACTTCGTGAACGCCGAAGCGATGGACAGGGTCATCGAAGAGGGTCCGGGCTGTGATCCGACCGGCCTCGTCTGCCATCTGGGGGTCAAGTTCTATGCCGATGGCGCGCTCGGTTCCCGCGGCGCACTCCTGAAGGAACCCTACGCGGACGAGCCGGGTACGATCGGCCTCAGGCTTCTCAACGAGGACGATGCCATGCGGGCCTACCGGAAGGCTGCGCAGGGCGGCCTCCAGGTCACGACCCACGCCATCGGCGACCGTGCGAATGCCGACGTTCTCGATTGGTACGAAGCCCTGCGTGAGGATGCCAGCGATGCGGTGCTGCGTATCGAGCACGCCCAGATCGTCGATCCCGAGGAATTCGGACGCTTCGCCGAGATCGGCGTCATCGCCTCGATGCAGCCGAGCCACGCCATCGGTGACCTTCACTTCGCCGAAGACCGCCTCGGCAGGGAAAGGCTTGCGGGCGCCTATGCCTGGAACAGCCTCGCCGGCGAGGGGACCATGATCGTTTTCGGTTCCGACGCTCCGGTCGAGCAGGGCGATCCGAGGATCGAACTCTATGCGGCCACCGCTCGGAAGGACCTCGAAGGCTACAGCGGCGATGGCTGGCACCCCGAGGAAGCCCTGAGCCGGTCCGAGGCGCTCGCCCTCTTCACCACCGCGCCGGCGCTGGCCATCGGCCGGGGCGGCGAAGTGGGCACCTTGGCTCCGGGTTTCGCCGCCGACCTCTCCGTCTTCGAGGGCGATCCCTTCGGCGGTCCGGACGAAGCCAGGTCGATCGCCACGATGATCGGCGGGCGGATCGTGTCAGGCGAGCTCTAGGCCCGCGCGGCGGTTGAGGAGCTTCACATCCACGAGGATCGCCGCGACCGTGAGAAGGTAGATCGTTCCGACCCAGAGGGGCAGGACGGTCAGCCGGTCGTCGGGCAGTTCGCTCCAGATGATCACGGCGCCAACGGTCCTGATCACCGCGTGGGCGGAGAACAGGCCCGTGCGCGCATAGCTCCAGCCGATAACGGGCCAGTGGACGCAGAGCCCGACCGCGAGGATGAGCGGTATCAGGTCCGGCGCATACGCAGCCGCGGCTACGATATAGGCCCAGAACAAGAGCATGCTGATAAAGGCGGGAAGGAGGACGGTGTCCACGGCCGCCTTGCTCTTCATGATCTTGATTCCGAAAATGCGGGCGAAGAGAAGGGCCACGGGGAAGATGGCGCCCGTCAGTATGAAGGCGAGGTTCGCCCAGGCCGCGAGCCCCAGTTGCGTCCCGAGATAGGCGAGGACGAACCAGTAGAGCGCACCGGCGAGCGGTATGGGAAACCCCCCCTGGAGGCGGTGATAGCTGGCACGCCGGGATGCTGCGAGCGCTACGCGAAGGCTTTCTTCTTGATCCATATGGGTCCCCGAGTTTCCCGTCCCCTGCTGGACGGATCCATCACGGGCTTAATCAGCCCCGCTCAAAGCTCCAAGCGCCTCGCCGGGGTTATGGACGCGAGGGCGGGCTTTGCTAAAGGTTTCCCATGACGAAGCCCCTGATCATCGCCGTCGATGGACCTGCCGCGAGCGGGAAAGGCACGCTCTCGCGTCGGCTCGCCAGTCTCTACGGACTCCGGCATCTGGACACCGGGCGTCTTTACCGCGGGGTGGCGTGGATGCTGCTTCGCGACGACCGCGATCCCCGGGACGAAACCGAAGCGGAAGCGGCGGCCCGCGCCTTCGACATAGCGGCTCTCGACCTGCCGGAGCTCAGGTCCGCCGAAGTCGGCCGTGCGGCGAGCCTCGTCGCGGTGCATCCCGGAGTGCGTACGGCGCTGCTCGATTTCCAGCGCGGGTTCGGGCGCAACCCGCCGGGGGCGGTGATCGACGGCCGGGACATCGGCACCGTGATCTTCCCTGACGCACCTGCGAAACTCTACATCACCGCGTCGGTGGAGGAGCGGGCGCGCCGCCGGTTCGAGGAGCTGAGGGCCCAGGACACCAACCTGACGATGGCGAGCATGATCGAGCAGATCAACCGCCGGGACGACCGCGACCGGGGCCGGACGGTCGCGCCCATGCGGCCTGCGGGGGATGCGCATCTTCTGGATACGACGGATCTGACGATCGACGAGACCTTCGCCGCGGCCTGCCGGTACATCGACAGGGTCGTGGGCCGGCTCGAAGCGGCCGCGCCGGCGCGGGACCAGCTCTAGTCGGCTGCCGCCCGCTCCCCGACAAGACCGGCGATCGCCTCGATCACGACATCGGGCCGGTCGTTCATCACCTGATGCCCGCTGCCCTCGGCAACCACGAGGCGGCGGTTGGCTCCGGAAGTCACGAACTGCCGGTGATGGGCCATGACGGCCTCGGCTGTCGCCTCGCTCGCCGCATCCCCGGTCTCCGCCCTGATGTCGATGACCGGGAGGCCTTGGGGCAGGGTGAGGGCCTCGGTGTTCCTCGCGGTCGCGGGGAGGGCTTCGACAACGGGAATGACCGCCTCGGCAAGGGCCGGGGCCTGTTCCCTGACGAGATCGTATTGGGGCCTGTAGATCGCGAGGATCTCGTCCACCTGAGGGGGCGTCAGCTCACCCGGGATCACGGCGTCCACGAGGACGAGACCTTCGACATCCTCCAGCCTTTCGGCCAGCAGGAAGGCGATGAGCCCGCCATAGGAATGGGCGACGAGGATAAAGGGTCCTTCGATGCGCGCCTCGCGCAGGGTCTCTTCTATTGCGGTGGCTTCGTCCTCGATACGGTAGGGTCGTGGGCCGGGAGGGCTCTGTCCGAGGCCGGGCCTGTCGAGATTGACGGTTGTCACCCCGAGGCGCTCGACATGCCCTTCGACCGGTTCCCACGCAGCCGACGATGCGCCGTTGCCGTGGATGAAGAGGACCACCGGTTCATCCGTCCCGTTCGCCGTCAGGTGAACCGGCGGAACAGTCGGGGCTTGCGGGGCCGAAGCGCAGCCCGCCACCGCGAGCATGACGAGCATGACGAGCATGGAGAGGACGATCCTGAACATGCCGCCGCTTAGGTGCCTCGATTGTCCTTGCCAAGCGGGTTGATGCCGCCAGAGTCTTGCGCCGCGCCTCATCTTGCGCTTAGGAGCGCCGGTCCGCGGCGCCTGCCTGCGGGACCGGCCGAGTGAGAGTGGAGGACGAGCGCCAGAGCATCCGAACTTTCGACCTCGACCGGTCGTGTTCGCTGGCGCCTAAGTGCAAACCGCTCGAGAGCCTTTCACCTGACCCTCAGGCCTCGGGCCCCAACCGGCAGCCCTGCTGCCACTGAAGGCCATTTTGTCCGAAACCATGAACCCCTCGCGCGACGAGTTCGCCGAGATGTTCGAAGCCTCGGTCGTCGACCGTGAGGCATTCGAACAAACCGTCGTCAAAGGTAAGATCACCGGTATCGAAAAGGATATGGCGATCGTCGACGTCGGTCTGAAAACCGAAGGCCGCGTCCCGCTGCGCGAATTCGGTCAGTCGAACGGCGCCCCTGCCGTGCAGGTCGGCGACAGCGTCGACGTCTTCATCGATCGCATCGAGAACGCCCACGGCGAAGCCGTGATTTCCCGCGAGAAAGCCCGCCGCGAAGAAGCCTGGGAGCGTCTCGAGAAGAGCTTCGAGGACGACGAACGCGTCGACGGCGTCATCTTCAACCGCGTCAAGGGCGGCTTCACCGTCGACCTCGACGGCGCCGTGGCGTTCCTGCCGGGCAGCCAAGTC
>CAZAFU010000061.1:0-16291 GCA_964484475.1 uncultured Caulobacterales bacterium
CGTGCCGCCTCGCGGAACCCTTCGCTGAAAGTCATTGTCGGTGGACAGGCCTTCTTACGCCAGAGCGATCTGTTCACCAGGGTCGGTGCCGATGCCATGGCGGAAGATGCCGAAGCGGCTCCGTGTTGCCATCCGGGTTGATACTGGATCGAAATGCGCGCATTTGAATGCGGCTCAGTTAGCCGCCTCGTCGGGGAGATGACATGGACATGGCGAGGCCGATCGCAGCGCGCACGACCTCATTCCGGGACCCCGGCCGCTATTTTGCGGACATCGATGCGTCGCTTGCGGCGCAGCTTGTGTCTTCCGGGGTGGACGTGGCTCTCGTCATCGAAGATGGAATCATCCAGGATCTCGCCCTCGGGAGTGCGGAGCTCGTGGAGGCGGGTTGCGACGAGGCCTGGCGCGGCGAAGCCTGGCGCGACACGGTCACCGAGGAAAGCCTGCCCAAGATCGACGAGCTGCTGAAAAGTGGCGCCGATCAGAAGGGGCGCTGGCGGCAGGTCACCCAGATGAGCCTCGCCGGGGTTCCCATCCCCGTGAAGTACACCACCGTCGCGGCCGGCAAACCCGGGCAGCTCCTGGCTCTCGGCCGGGATCTCAGGTCCGTGGCCACGCTCCAGCAGCGCCTGATCGCCATGCATCAGGATCTCGAGCGCGAATATGCCAACCTGCGGGGTATCGAAACCCGCTACCGCAGCCTCTTCAACGCGTTGTCCGAAACGGTGGTGATCCTCTCGGGCCGTGACGGGACCGTCTCGGAAATGAATCCCGAAGCGGTTCGCCGCCTCGGGCTTGAAGGGGAGGCGAGGGGAATGCCCTTCCCCGATCTCGTCGCCGAGGAGGACCGTGCCGCGGTGCAGCGGATGATCGACCGGGCAGTCTCGGGAGGTCATGGGGAAGCCGGGGGCGTAAGCTTCCGCGGCCCCGGTGCCGGCACCATGCGGGCGACCGCCTTCAGGCAGGAGAACCAGGTCTATATCATCGTCAGGATCGAGCCTGACGGGACGCCGCCGGCCAATGACCAGAAACCTGTCGGCACCTCCGACATCCAGCAGGTGATGAGCCACCTGCCCGACGGTCTCGTCATCACGACGTCGACCTTCAGGGTGCTCTCGGCGAACGCGACCTTCCTGAGAATGGTGCAGGCGGTGGAGGACCGGAACGTCGTCAGCCAGCACCTTTCGGGCTGGATCGGCCGTTCGCCGGCAGAGCTCAACATGCTTCAGTCCAATCTCAAGCGCCACGGCGTCGCCCGGAATTTCGCGACAGTGATCCGCGACCGCTTCGACGCCGAAGACGAGGTGGAGATTTCCGCCGTCGCCGCCGAGCTGGACGGCGAAACGGTGTTCGGCTTCGCCATCCGTCCCGTATCCAAGCGTCTGGTCGGGGCCGGAAACCAGAGCGAGTGGCTGCCGGGCCGGCAGGAAGAACTCACCAGCCTCGTCGGGCAGATGCCGCTCAAGGATATCGTGCGGGCCTCCACGGACCTGATCGAGAAGATCTGCATCGAGACCGCGCTCAAGCTCTCCGACCACAGCCGGGCTTCGGCGGCGGAACTCCTCGGCCTCAGTCGTCAGGGTCTCTATTCGAAGCTGAAGCGTTTCAAGATCACCGAACCGGAATAGACACCGATCCGTGTCATTCCTGATTGACGCTGGGCGCTGTCAAGAATAGCGTATGGGGGTGTCCTCGACCCCTGCATCTGCCACCCCGCGTGCTTTTCCCACTCCTTCGGCGGTGCTGGAGCTCTTCAAGCCGGTCACATGGTTCGCGCCGATGTGGGCCTTTGCCTGCGGCGCGATCTCGAGCGGCCAGTCCCTGAACGGACGATTGGGGTACGTCGCGGCGGGGGTCCTCCTCGCCGGCCCGCTCGTGTGTGCGGCCAGCCAGGCCTGCAATGACTGGTACGACCGGCACGTGGACGCCATCAACGAGCCGAACAGGCCCATCCCGTCAGGGCGGATACCCGGGCGCTGGGGTCTCGGCATCGCTCTTTTCTGGTCGGCGGTCTCGCTGGCGGTCGGCTGGTCACTCGGGACCTGGGCCGGATGGGCGACGGTGCTCGGTGTCGCCCTCGCCTGGGCCTACAGCATGCCGCCGGTGAGGCTGAAACTGAACGGCTGGTACGGCAACGCGGCGGTGGGCCTGTCCTATGAGGGTCTCGCCTGGTTCACCGGCGCGGCGGTCCTGATCGGCGGCCTTCCCGGGATCGGGATCATCGGTTTTGCGCTTCTCTATTCCATCGGCGCTCACGGGATCATGACGCTCAACGACTTCAAGGCGATCGAGGGCGACAGGCGTCTCGGCATCAGGACACTTCCGGTGCAACTCGGCCCCGAGCGGGCCGCGATGACCGCCTGTGTCGTCATGATCGTTCCCCAGCTGATCGTCAGCGGGCTTCTCTTCGCGATGGCAAAGCCGGTCTATGCCGCGGCGATCATCGCGCTTGTCCTGGTTCAGGGCCAGCTCATGCGGCGTCTCCTGAAGGACCCCGAAGCGCTGGCGCCCTGGTACAATGCCACTGGCACCTCACTTTACGTCCTGGGCATGATGGTCTCGGCCTTCGCCCTTCGCAGCGCCGGCGCCGCCTGATGGCGAACCCCGCCTCACCCCTCGGCTGGTTCGGGATCTTCCGTCTCGGCCTCGTGCAGGTGGCCCTCGGCGCGATCATCGTTCTGACGACCTCGACCCTCAATCGCGTGATGGTGGTCGAGCTCGCCCTGCCTGCAAGCATCCCCGGGCTCCTCGTCGGCTGGCACTATGCCGTGCAGATCACCCGCCCCCGCTGGGGCTTCGGTGCGGACCAGGGGGGAAGGCGGAGCTTCTGGATTCTCGCGGGGATCGCGGTCCTCGGTGCCGGGGCCATCGCCGCTGCCGGGGCGACGGCCCTCGTCGAACGCTCCCCCGCAGCAGGAATTGCCGCTTCGTTCGCCGCCTTTACCCTGATCGGCGGGGGCGTCGGCGCTGCGGGCACGAACCTCTTGGCGCTCCTTGCGATCAGGACCCCGCCCGAGCGCAAGGCCGCAGCCGCCGCGATCGTCTGGATCATGATGATCGCCGGCTTCATCCTGACCACGGGTGTCGCGGGAAGCTTCCTCGATCCCTTCTCCATGGCGAGGCTCTTCATTGTCACCTGTGTCGTCGCCGCGGCAGCGCTTTGTCTCACGGTCATCGCCCTGTTCGGACTCGAAGGACGGGGCCACGAGACCCCGAACCGGACGGCGCCGCCGAAGGGCAGCTTTGCCCAGGCCATCCGCAACGTGTGGCAGGACCGGCAGGCGAGGCGCTTCACCGCCTTCGTCTTCGTCTCGATGCTCGCCTACAGTGCCCAGGACCTCATCCTCGAGCCCTTCGCGGGCCTCGTCCACAACTACACCCCCGGAGAGTCGACCAAGCTCGCCGCGACCCAGAACAGCGGCGTTCTTCTCGGCATGATCGTCACCGCCGTCATCGGTACGATGATCGGCAGGTCGCGGGCGAGTTTCATGCGCGCCTGGACGTTGCTCGGCTGCCTTGCGTCAGCTGCCGCGCTGGCCTTCTTATCCGTCGGCGCCTTCGCGGGAACGGGTTTCCCGCTGCACGGCTCGGTCTTCGCGCTCGGCACCGCCAACGGCATGTTCGCGGTCGCCGCGATCGGTTCGATGATGGCGCTCGCGAGTGCCGGGGACAATCCGCAGGAGGGCACCAGGATGGGCGTCTGGGGCGCGGCGCAGGCCGTGGCTTTCGGGATCGGCGGCCTGATGGGGGCGGTCGGGATCGATATCGCGAGATCGCTGATCGGTGACCTTTCGACCTCCTTCGCGCTGGTCTTCGCCCTCGAGGCTCTCACCTTCGTCGCCGCCGGCATCCTCGCGCTGAGGGTGGGCAAGAGCGACGCAGACGAACGAAACCTTCCCTTCATGCCGGCAGAGCAGTTCGCGGCAGAATAGGACCCTTACGGAAAGGCCTACACCATGGCAGACCTCAAGCGTTTTGACACTGTCGTCGTCGGGGGCGGCCCCGCGGGCGCCACCGCGGCCCACGACCTCGCCGAACAGGGCCACGCCGTCATGCTTCTCGAAAGGGGTGGGAAGATCAAGCCGTGCGGCGGTGCGATCCCGCCCCGGCTCATCCGCGACTTCGCCATTCCCGAGGATCTCATCGTGGCCAGGGCGAACACCGCGCGCATGGTGTCCCCGGCGGGTCGCGAGGTGGACATGCCGATCAATGGCGGCTCCGTCGGCATGGTCGACCGGGAGCATTTCGACGAATGGCTCCGCGAGCGCGCCGAAGGGTCAGGTGCGGTTCGCGTCACCGGTTCGTTCGAACGGATCGAAAGGACCGAAGCGGGCCATGCCGTCGTCGTCTACAAGACGCAGGGCCAGGGCGGCGCGAGCGAAGAAACGAAGGTTCTGGCCAGGACCGTCATCGGAGCGGACGGTGCCCGCTCGAAGGTCGGCCAGCAGGAGATCGGCGGAGGTGAGCACCTCCCTTGCGTCTTCGCCTACCACGAGATCATCCGTTCGCCCCAGGCTGTTCCCGGCTCCCATTTCGAAGCGGATCGCTGTGACATCTACTACCAGGGCCGTCTGTCCCCTGACTTCTACGCCTGGGTCTTTCCCCACGGGGATACCACCAGCGTCGGGGTCGGCAGTGCGAAGAAGGGCTTTTCACTGAAAGGCGCGGTCGCCACCTTGAGGCAGGATACGGATCTTGGCTCTTCGGAGACCATCCGCAGGGAGGGTGCGCCGATCCCGCTCAAGCCACGCAAGAAATGGGACAACGGCAAGGACGTGATGCTGGCCGGCGATGCCGCGGGCTGCGTCGCGCCTGCGTCGGGCGAAGGGATCTACTACGCGATGCTCGGCGGGCGGAAAGCCGCCGAGGGAATTGCGGAGCTGCTCGCGACCGGCGATGTTAAGGCCATGGCGAGGGCTCGCCGCTCTTATCTCAAGGAGCACGGCAAGGTCTTCTTCATCCTCGGGATCATGCAGCATTTCTGGTACCGCAGCGACAAGCGCCGGGAGCGTTTCGTCAACATCTGCCGTGACAAGGACGTGCAGCGGCTGACCTGGGAAGCCTACATGAACAAGCGCCTGGTGAAGGCCAATCCCATGGCCCACATCCGCATCTTCCTCTTGGATCTCGGCCATCTTCTCGGTATCAAGTCCCTGCGCTCGTGACGCGTATCCTCCGGCGGCCTGTGACGGTAGCGGCGCTTGCGGCCTTCGCCGTGGCCCTGATCGGCGGTTCGATGACAAGGATCGGCCCGTGGTACGAGGGGCTCGCCAAGCCCGACTGGAACCCGCCCGACTGGCTCTTCGCCCCCGTCTGGACACTGATCTACGCTCTCGCCGTCTTCGCGGCGGTGCGCGGCTGGCGCGCTTCGGCGACGCATCGCGAGCGGGCCTGGCTGGTTGCGCTGTTCTTCGTCAATGCGGTCCTCAATGTGCTGTGGTCGGCGCTCTTCTTCACGTTCCAGCGCCCTGACTTCGCCCTCGGAGAGGTGCTGACCCTCTGGCTTTCAGTCCTTGCCCTGATCCTTTTCCTGCGGCGACGGGATGGCAAGGCGGCGCTGGCACTCGTTCCGTACCTGATATGGGTGGCCTTCGCGGGCGTTCTCAACGCCAGGATCGTCGCCCTGAACGGGCCCTTCGGATGAGGCCTGATGACCCTTCCACCTGTCCTGATCGAGATCATCCTGGCGGGCGTCGTCATCGAGGCGGCCGTCCTTTATCTGTGGCTGCGCAGGCGAGCGCCCGCCCTCGTGCCGGCGGTGCTTCTTTTCCTCGGCTCGGGCGCGCTTCTGCTTCTTGCGGTGAGGCTCGCCATGGACGGCGAGTCGGGAACAACGGTCGCAGGTGCGCTGCTCCTGGCGGGTGTCCTGCATGTTCTCTGCTTGAGAAACCTTGTCAGGAACTTTGGGCAAGCCCATGCCCGGCGGGGGAAAACCTGATCGCTGGAGTGTGTATGCTTTTGTCTGCCACGAGGAGATGGAACCAAACCTCCTCTGCGCTATGTTCCCCATCGGCCCACCCCTGGAACGTCCGCGACCGATGGACACGTGGCGTGCGGCCATAGACTTGTGACCAAATGATTCAGGCGATGCGACGACTATCAACGGGAGTAACCACCATGCGATCGACGATCAGGACTATGGGGCTTTCAGCGCTCCTTCTCTCCACCGCCCTTGTAGCGGGCTGCGGCAGCGAAAGCGCCGATGAGGAAGTGGTGCGCACCGCGCCAGCGGCCGAGCCGGCGACCCCGGCAACGCCGACCCGCCAGGCCGAAGCGCCGGTCGAGGAAGAGCTCGAGCCCATGGACGCCGAGCCGATGGATGCCGAGCCGATGGACGCCGACGATGACATCGAGATCGACATGGACATGCAGACCGCCGACGCCGATGACGGCGACATGCAGATGGCGAGCGCCGGTGGAGACCTCCCCCCGGACCATCCCGCACTCGGCGGCGATGCGACAGCAGGCAAGCGCGTCTTTGCCCGCTGCATGAGCTGCCATTCCGTGGAAGAAGGCCAGAACAGGGTCGGTCCGTCCCTGTACGGCATCATCGGCCGCCCCGCCGGTGAGGTCGAAGGCTTCAACTATACCGATGCCAATGCCAATTCCGGCATCGTGTGGACCAAGGACGTCCTCTTCGAATACCTCGAAGACCCGCAGGGTTACATCCCAGGCACCAGGATGATCTTCCCGGGTCTTCCGAAGGAAGAGGATCGCCGCAACGTGATCGCCTATCTCGAGCAGGCTGCTGAAGAGTAAGAACGTTTCGGATCGTCAACAGGTGGAGCGGCTACTGTCAAAAAGCAGTAGCCGCTTTTCTTTATCTTGACGCTGCACGGCAAAGGACGTTCCATTGACCCCGTGACCTTTCCATTTTCTGCTCTCGTCGGGCAGTCAGATCTCAAGCTCGCCTTGATGCTGGCGGCGACCGACCCTTCGATCGGTGGCGTTCTTGCATTCGGAGACCGTGGAACCGGCAAGTCCACGGCCATCAGGGCACTGGCAGCCCTGCTGCCGGATGTTCCTGTTACGAACGATCCCTATGTCGACCCGTCCCCGAAAGCGAAGACGAAGAAGGCGCCAGTCGTCGATCTTCCCCTCGGGGCCACCGAAGACCGTGTCGTGGGCGCCCTCGACCTCGAAGCCGCGCTGGTCCACGGCGAGAAGCGTTTCCAGCCGGGTCTTCTCGCGGCCGCGGACCAGGGTTTTCTCTATATCGACGAAGTGAACCTCCTCGATGACCATCTTGTGGATGTCCTTCTCGACGTCGCCGCTTCCGGTCAGAACGTGATCGAGAGGGAAGGCCTCAGTATCCGGCATCCGGCGCGGTTCGTCCTTGTGGGCAGCGGCAACCCCGAGGAGGGGGACCTGCGCCCGCAGCTTACCGACCGCTTCGGCCTCGCTGTGGAGGTCCGTACGCCGACAGACATCACCGAGCGGCTCGAGGTCGTTCGCAGGCGGCAGGCCTACGAAAGCGATCCTGAAGGTTTCCGCAAGTCATGGGCGGGCGAGGACGAAGCTCTCGCCAACAAGATCGTCCTTGCACGAAAGACCCTCGGTGATCTCTCCGTTCCGGACAGGATTCTCGAACAGGCAGCCGCCCTTTGTATCGCTCTTGGAACGGACGGCATCCGCGGGGAGCTGACCCTGACCAAGGCGTCACGGGCCCTCGCGGCGTTCGAGGGTGCGGGCGAGGTCACAACAGCCCACCTCGAGCGCATGGCCGAGCCTGCGCTTCGGCATCGCCTGCGAAAGAATCCCCTCGACGAAAGCGACGCGTCGCAGCGGGTCGCCCGGGCCATGCGCGAGGTTCTTGGATGACGTCGGGGCTCGCCTCTTCTGGCGAAGAGATGCGGGCCGCCGATCTCATCCTCGAGGCCGAGAGACGCTGGACCGACGCATGCACCGCCGCTGCGCTTCTCGCGCTCGATCCCGGCACCCTGGGGGGTATCCATATCCGTTCGGGTCCCAACCCGGCCAGGGACCGCTGGCTGTCCCTTTTCGAAGGCATGGGCGGCGGCGTTCCGGCCTACGCCCTGACCGGCCTTGCTGACCAGGCCGCGATCGAAGGCGGTTTCGACGTCGTGGCCAGCCTCGCATCCTCTTCGGTGTCGATGGAGCAGGGCCTCGAAGGACGGGCGGGCGAAAGACCCGTCCTTGTCAGGATGGCCGACCAGATGCGGCCGGCTCCGGCCCATGCCCTTTGCCGGATCCTCGACCGCGGCGGATTGCCGGGCGGGTTCGTCCTCTTCGACGAAGGTGGAGACGATGAAGCCGCCCCAGCGGTCCTGAGCGAACGCGCTGCCTTCGTTGCGGTTCTCGATGCGGTGCCGGTCGGGCTCCTCTGCGACGAGACCCCGCCCCGCACC
Organism: uncultured Caulobacterales bacterium; assembly: GCA_964484475.1. Classification (GTDB taxonomy): domain Bacteria; phylum Pseudomonadota; class Alphaproteobacteria; order Caulobacterales; family Parvularculaceae; genus Parvularcula. Next base: position 8,370 of record CAZAFU010000061.1, read on the forward strand.
GAGATCGAGAAGGCGAGGGTACGCCTTGATGGCGTCACCCTCTCCGACTCCCGGGTCGAAGCGCTGAGCAGTGCCTGTCTCGCCTGCGGTGCCAGGTCCATGCGTATCCTCCTTCATGCCGTGGCCGCCGCGAGGGGGCTTGCCGCGCTGGAGGGCCGCAGCGCAGCCAGCGATGAGGACGTGGCCGAAGCGGCAAGGCTCGTCATCGCCCCCAAGGCCCAGCATCCACCCGCGGAGGCTGCCGAACAGGAGAGCGAGGAGGAGCCACCCGAGCAGGAAGAGCCGCCGTCGCAGACCCCGGAGGAAACCGACCCAGCCGACAACGGGACGGACGGGATCGCCGAGCTCGAGGAGGCTGTGATCGACGCTGTCCGGTCGGGCATGGTCAGTCTCTCCCTCGCGATGGGCGAGACCCCCCGCAAGATGGCTCCCCGCAAGGAGGGCAGGTCGGGCCAGATCCGTCGTTCCCTGCGTGAAGGGCGCCCGGCCGGAGCCGGACGGGGCGATCCGAGGCAGGGCGCGCGGCTCGATGTCCTGGCCACCCTGCGCGCCGCCGCACCATGGCAGAAACTCCGCCCACCTCCCAATGAGGGGAGCCTGTTGCGAATCTATCCGAGCGACCTCAGGGTTAAGCGTTTCGTCCACAAGGCCGGGACCAGCGTGATCTTCGTGATCGACGCTTCCGGCTCCGCTGCCATGCACCGGCTGGCCGAGGCGAAAGGGGCGGTGGAGAGCCTCCTCGCCGAATGCTACTCACGCAGGGACAGCGTCGCGGTGATCGCGTTCAAGGGTCAGAAGGCTGAGCTTGTCCTGCCGCCCTCGCGTTCGTTGACACGGGCGCGAAGGGCGATGGCGGGCCTGCCGGGCGGGGGAGGCACGCCTCTTTCCTCCGCCATGGCACTGGCTCTGGAAACGGCGCTCGGCGAACGCAGGGACGGCCGCCAGCCCCTCCTGGTCTTCCTGACCGACGGCCGGGGAAACATTGCCCTGTCGGGTGAGCCGGACCCTCAGAAGGCCGAGGGCGAAATCCAGTCCCTGACCCGGCTGGCAGCGGGCGAGGCCCTCGATGCCATCGTCTTCGACACCTCCCGCAGGCCCCAGGAGCGCGTGCGCCAGCTCGCCGGCGGCATGAACGCCCGCTACGTCCCCCTTCCTTATGCTGATGGAACGGTTGTCAGCGCGGCGGTCGGCGAAGAGCGCCGGAAGCTCAAGGCCGAGAGGCGCTAGGAATGCCCATCGGCCTCAACGCCCCCGACTGGAAGAAGGAGAAGCATGACTGGCCCCATCAGGCCACGAGCCGCTTCGTTTCCGTCGGTCGGCACCGCTGGCATATCCAACGGTTCGGCAAAGGGCCGCTCGCCGTCTTCCTTCACGGCACCGCGGCTTCGACCCATTCCTACGCAGCGCTCGCCGAGCTTCTCTGCGATCGGTTCGAGGTCCTCCTGCTCGATCTGCCCGGACACGGCTTCACTTCATCTCCGGTCTTCTGGCAGGCCTCGCCCGAGGCTGTCGCGGAGGACATCGCAGCCCTTCTGCGGGCGGAGGGTCTTGCGCCGCAGGTGATCGTCGGCCATTCCGCCGGCGCCGTTGCGGGTATCGAACTCGCCCATCGGCTGGCGGTTGCGCCGGAACTGTTCGTGGGCATCAACGGCGCCTACAAACCGTTCGAGGGTCTTGCCAGGTTCATCGCTCCCGCCCTTGCCAAGGCCACCTACGTCAACCCGCTACCGGCCTATGCCTTCGCCGCGGCGGCCCGGAACACCGAACGGGTGAAATCCCTGATCGACCAGACCGGTTCGTCCGTGCCCGAGCGAAACATCTCGCTCTACCAGCGGCTCCTGCGGTATCCGGCCCATATCTCCGGGGCGCTGCACCTCATGGCCGACTGGCACCATGAGGGGATCCGGCCACGCTTCCGCTCGCTCCCCGGGCGTGCCCTTCTCGTTGCGGGTGCCGATGACCGGGCCGTGCCAGCGGAGGAAAGCCAGAAGATGGCAAGGGTCAATCCGCGGGCCGTCTACGAGGAGATCGGCGGTGCCGGCCACCTCGTCCATGAAGAAAAACCAGAAGCGGTGGCCGGCCTGATAGCGGACGCCTACTTTTCCAAGGGGGACGGATGAAACTGCCTCCGAACCACCCCCAGCGCTACGATCTCAGCAACGAGGTTCATGCGCGACCGCCGATCCCGCTGACCGCGCCGGTGGTCCTGACCTGCATTGCACTGACCACGAACTGGCCCTACCGAAAGGAAGACCGCGATGCCGTCGTCGCGCTGACCTGCCTTTACGGGGTCGATCCACCGCCCCATGGCGCGAAGCATTTCGTTGCGGATCTCGGGGACCTGCGCCTGGTCTGGGAGCGGCACACGGAGTTCACCCGGTTCACCTTCATCGCCGCTCCTGATCCGGACGACCCGTTCTCGGCCCCGGCTCTCGACAAGATTTCGGGAGACTGGCTGGCCAGCCTCCCCGGAGAAGTGATCGCCGCGGTCAAGGCGGCCATGGTCGGGGAGGTGCCCGAAGGCCGGGACTGGGGCGCGATTTCCGAGCGCTATTTCGAAGGCAATGCCCTGATCGGTTCGACTTTGACCGGCGGTAGCGCAACGGCCCTTACGGATTTCAGGATCCACAAGGACGATTTCAGCCGGATCCTGATCCTCAATCAGACCATGACGACGTGGCACGCAGGGCGGCTCGTCCAGAGGCTTCTCGAGATCGAAGTCTACCGCATCATGGCACTGATCGCGCTGCCGGTCGCCCAGAGCATCAGCCCCGGGCTCGCGGATGCGGAGCGGCAGCTCACCGAGATCACCACGGCGATGACCAGGCTGCCCCAGGAAAACGACCAGGAAACGCTGTCGCGCCTCGTCCGCCTGCAGGCATCGGTGGAGCGCAGCCTGACCGAGAGCCGCTACCGGTTTTCGGCCGCGGCCGCCTATGATGCGATCGTGAGTTCACGGATCGAGGAGTTGAGGGAAGGCAGGATCGAAGGGATGCAGACGTTCAAGGAGTTCGTCGACCGGCGGCTGGCCCCGGCTTTGAACACCTGCTCGTCGGTGGCGAGGCGCCAGCGCGACCTCTCCGAACGGGTCGAGCGCGCATCCCAGCTCCTGATGACCCAGGCCGACATCTTCCTTGCCCGGCAGAACAAGGAGGTGCTCGAAAGCTTCGACCGGCGGGCGGAGCTGCAGCTGCGCCTCCAGAAAACGGTCGAGGGGCTCTCGGTCGCTGCCATCTCCTACTACGTCGTCGGCCTGATTGCTTACATCCTGAAGGGCTTCATCGACAAGGACGCGTCGCTGAAACCCGAATTCCTCATTGCCCTGAGCGTGCCTCTTGTCCTTCTCGTGATCGGCTATGGCCTCATCAGGGCCCGCCGGATGATCGACAAGGAAGAGAAAAGGCCCCCTGCGGAAGAGCGGGCGGAGGAAGAGGCCCCGTCATGACGGCATTCGTCGGCCTGATCGAGGTGATCGGCCTCTTCGGACTCGCCATCGGCTTCGGTCTCTGGGAGCTGCGAAAGACCGACCGGGCTCTCCGAGACCTAAGTGACGAAGAGGACGAGGTCTAGGCCTTGCGAGGCATGCGGTAGGGCAGCATGAACTGCACTGCCCGTGAATCGAGCCGAGGTCCGGAAAGCGATTCATGGATCGCATGGCGGCGCGCGCCGAAGAGGTTCGTCTCGATGACCGAGCGGCTGTAGAACGGGGTGTCCTCGAAAGTCTTGAGGATGCGGGGCGGTTCACCATCCTCGGCACGGGTGCGGCGCTTGACCCGCCATATGTTGGTAGGCGGAAGGTTTGCGGGGGGAGGAGTGTCGATGTCCTCGATCCTTCCCGTCTTGTCCACGAGGAAGGCGGAGAGGCAGGAGTGGCCGCTCGTCATGTCGGTGTTGTAGAGGATCGCGGTCTTTTCCCGGTCGATGATCGTGCGCGACCAGTCCCAGAAGACAAATCCGTCCTCAAGGGGCTCGTCCCCCTCGTTGCGGTCGAGATAACCGTCACCGGACCAGGCGATCCCCGGCTCGGGAAGATCGACCCTGATGCGGGAAAGAGGGGCGAGGGGGCGCCAGCGATGTCGCCCGTTGTCGTCGATCATGAACGTACTGGTGCCGAGACCTTCGGTCTCCACGATGACGCGGCCGCGGATCCTGCGGGGGAAGGGGGTGCAGACCTCGTCGATGTCGATGGTGAGCCGACCGTCCTCCCAATGGAGGGTGCTGTTGCCGATGGAAAAGTGCCGCTCCTTCCTTTCCACGAATGACCGTCCGTGTTCGGTCATGGCCCAGCGCGCTCCACGCGGGCCGTAGAGCGCGACATTAAGGGCGCAGTGGTCGTCGGGGTCGGTACGGCCTGCCTTCCGGTAGTAGGGCGAAAAGACACTGCCGATGAATGCGATGATCGTGATACCGAAAAGCCCGTCGTCGCTCAGGGCGTCCATGTACCACCAGGCATAGCCGCCCGGATCGACACTCAGGTCAAAGCGTAGTCCTGCATCACCGCCCGGGCGGCCATGAGGCCCGAAAGCGCGGCCATGGGCACGCCCGAACCCGGATGGACGCTCCCGCCCGCGCAATAGAGGCCCCTGGTCCGGGTACGGATCCCTGGCCGCTGGAACGAGGCCCGCCAGCCATGAACGGGACGGCCGTAAAGCGCGCCCCCCGTCGCCGGGAAGCGCCGTGCGAAGTCCGCGGGCGTCGTCATGACCGTGCTTGCCGGGTCCGGTTGCAGTTTCAGACCGCACCGCTTGAGTTGCGTGAGTATCCTGTTTCGACATGCGCTGACCTCCCCTTCGGTATAGGCTTTCCTGTCGCCGTCGGGTGGCGCGTTGATGAGCGCCATGAAACGGTTGTTCTCTTCGGGAGACTGGTCGAAATCCGGGGCATACAAATAGACCGTCGGGTCTTCCGGCAGGCCCTGCTGCCTGGCGAGCGTATCGAATTCGCCGCGGTAGTCGGATGAGAAGAAGACGTTGTGAAGGGCAAGCGGTGTGCCCTTCGCAGAACCTTCGGTGCACATGGTGATGGCCGATAGGCTCCGTTCGGGCGCTCTGGCGGGTTCATGCGCCCCGGCGAGGTTGCCCGCCGACAGCGCGGCGACATCCCCGTTGAAGATGATTCCTTCCGCAGGACTGAACGCGCCGTTCAGCACGCCTGTGGCCGTGTTCCCGTCCCGCTCGATGCCCTCGATGCTCGCGCCGAAGGAAAAGCGGGCACCGCGCTTGCGGGCGATATTCATGAGGGCGTCGGCAAGGGCGGTGATCCCGCCGTCGATGGCCCAGACCCCTTCCTGCTCGATATGGGCGATCATCGCGAGAACGCCCGGTGCCTTGAACGGCGAAGATCCGCAGTAGGTCGCGTAACGCCCGAAAAGCTGGCGCAGGCGCTCGTCCCTGAAGCGTCCAGAAAGCTCGCGCCAGAGGCTGATATAGGGGTTGAGCTGGATCAGCCGTTGCGGGGGCGTGCGGGAGAGAAGGCGGCCGAAATTCGCTTCCTCCTGTTCGATCAGGGGACTGTAGAGGGTCTTCCAGGTCCGGCCGGCCATCCTGATGAAGCCAAGGTAGGCGTCGGCTTCCTTCTGGCCCGCAAAGGCGGCGATGGCCTCGGCCGAACGCTCCTTGTCAGCGTAGAGGTCAAGAGAGCTTCCGTCCTGCCAGTGGTGGCGCGCAAGGACCGAGAGCGGCGTGAGGCGCAGGTGATCGTCGATGCGTTCTCCGCACAGGGAGAAGATGCGTTCGAAGAGGGGCTTCATGGTGAAGACCGTGGGCCCGCAGTCGATGCCGCGGTTGCCGAAGACGACCTGCCTGATCTTGCCGCCCGCCTTCTCCGACCGCTCGTAAACGGTGACCTCGGCATGGGGTCCGAGCAGGGCCGCGGCGGTCAGGCCGCCGATCCCTGCCCCGACGATGGCGATACGCGGCTCCGCCATGGGGGTCGGAAGTGCCTCCTCAGCACGAGACCGAATGTCCCCTGATAAGGACATTCATAGTGTCATCCAGCATTGACACTCTTCGTTCCCGGGTCAAGCCTCTGGTGTCTCCGGAAAGCAGTCCGGCGGCTGGTGGCCGATGCACGGGAGAAGAAAGCTGCTGGATGTTCTCTCGGATCTGCGCAACCGGATCTTCGCATCGCCCCGCTTCCAGAATGCCGCCGCAGCGATCCCCGGGGTCCGGCGCATCGCCGACAGGCGTGCCGCCCAGCTCTTCGACCTGACCGCAGGCTTCGTCTATTCCCAGATCCTCTACGCACTCGTGGAACTCGACTGGTTCGAACGCCTGAGGGACGGTCCCGCCCCCGTGCCCGCCCTCGCGGAGGAGGGGCAGCTCAGCCGGGAGGCGACGCTGCGTCTCGCCAAGGCGGCGGCGGCCCTCGGGCTCGTCGAGCTGCGCTCGGGGGACCGGGTCGCGCTCGGGGGGCAGGGCGCGGCGCTTCTGGGCAACCCTTCGGTTTTCGAGATGGTGCGCCACCACCGCATCCTGTTCGAAGACCTCAGCGATCCGGTCGGCCTGCTGCGTGCGCCAAAGGGACAGAGCCGTCTTGCCCGATACTGGGGCTATGCCCGCGAGGCGGAGGATGCCCGGGAACTCGGGCGGGGGCTGACCTCGAGCTACTCGTCCCTGATGGCGGCGACCCAGGGGTTCATCGCACGGGACATCCTCGCGGCGCACCGGATCGACGGCTACCGCCACATTCTCGATGTGGGGGGCGGGGAGGGGGCCTTCCTGATCGAGGCGGCCAGGCAGGCAAGGCAGGCCAGTCTCACCCTTTTCGATCTTCCGTCCGTGGCTGCGGTGGCGGAGGAGCGATTCGGCGCCGCCGGGCTCGAGACCAGGGCCCGTGCGGTCGGCGGCAGCTTCAAGACCGACCCGCTGCCAGGCGGTGCCGACCTTCTCACGCTTGTTCGGGTCCTGCATGACCACGACCGGGACGTTGCCGAAGGGCTCCTGAAGAAGGCTTTCGACGCCCTCGAGCCCGGGGGCACCCTCCTCGTGGCCGAACCCATGGCCGCCACGGCGGGCGCGGCCGCCATGGGAGACGCCTATTTCGGCATTTATCTCTGGGCGATGGGTACGGGAGAGCCGCGCTCGCGGACAGAACTTCGCCGGATGATCGAGGGCGCAGGTTTTTCCCGAGTGCGCCCCGTCGCCACCCGGCGCCCGATGCTCATGCAGCTGATTCTGGCCGAGAAAAGGGCTGTCACGACAAACTTACGCGAACATGTACTTCCCGATTGACAGCTTTCTGTGTCTATCTAGAATGACACCATGGATATCGTCCCCACCAGCGAAGCTCTGCAGGAAGGCCCGGGCCGCAGCTTCGACGCGTCGGTGATGCCGGCGCTCCAAGCCGATGCGGTCGTCCTTGACGGCAACAGCGGCGTCCAGCTCGAGCGGCTCGCCCTGCGTTCACCACGGGACGGTGAGGTCATCATCGAGACGGAAGCCTCGAGCATCAGCACCGGGACGGAAAAGCTTTTCTGGTCCGGGGACATGCCCCCCTTCCCGGGTATGGGCTATCCGCTGGTTCCCGGTTACGAAACCGTCGGCAGGGTCGTCTGGGCAGAGCCGGGCTCGGAGCTTCTCGGCAGCCGGGTCTTCGTTCCGGGTGCCCATGGTTTCGAGACCATGCGCTCGCTCTTCGGCGGCGCGGCCTCGCGCCTCGTGGCGCCGGCTGACAAGCTTTACGAGATCGGCGAACTGCCGAAGGAGGAGGCTCTCCTCCTCTCCCTCGCCGCGACAGCCTACCACGCCATCGAAAGCGGGGACTTCCCCGATCTCATCGTCGGTTTCGGGCCCCTAGGGCGCCTCCTGTTCAGGATCGCAAGGGCGTTGGGAGCGGCCGCACCGACGGTCTGGGAAAACAACCCTGCCCGGCAGGAAGCCGAAGGGATCGTCGCGCTCACCGCGGAGACCGACAGCGTCCGC
>CAZAFU010000062.1:0-16206 GCA_964484475.1 uncultured Caulobacterales bacterium
GCGGTCAGATGGGATGTCCGATTGTCTTCCGTGGACCGAATGCCGCGGCGTCCCGCGTGGCCGCGCAGCACTCGCAGGATTATGCCCCCTGGTATGGGCACGTGCCCGGCCTCCTCGTGGTCGCGCCCTATTCAGCCGCGGACGCCAAGGGCCTCCTGAAGGCCGCGATCCGTAACCCCAACCCGGTCGTCTTCCTCGAGCACGAGATGCTCTACGGCGAGAAGGGCGAGGTGCCGGACATGGAGGACTTCGTGCTGCCGATCGGCAAGGCGCGCATCGTCCGTCAGGGCCGGGACGTGACCATCGTGTCCTATGCCCGGGGTATGCTGATGGCCCTTGCAGCGGCCGCGGAACTCGAAAAGGACGGCATCGACGCCGAGGTGATCGACCTGCGGACGATCCGCCCGATGGACCGCGAAACCGTGGTGGAGAGCGTGAAGAAGACCAACCGCCTCGTGACCGTCGAGGAAAGCTGGGCGCCCATGGGCGTCGGCGCCGAGGTGGGCTGGTCGGTGACAGAGGCGGCGTTCGACTATCTCGATGCGCCGCCCGCCCGGGTCACCCAGGAAGACGTACCGCTTCCCTACGCCGCGAACCTCGAAGCGATGAGCCTTCCCGATGCGGCGCGGGTGGTGAAGGCGGCGAAGGCCGTTCTCTACCGCTGAGCGGGGCCTTCCACCACGCGGGGATCGACGCATGATCATCAGCCAGAAGCACGGTCTTGCGTTCATTCACGTCCCGAAAAACGGCGGGCTGGGCGTCAGGCGGCAGCTCGCGCAGCTTCACGACCATGACGAGACGTTTCACCGGGTGATCCGTACCCCGGCCTATGGTTCCGTGGACCTCACTCATATGCGCGGTGAGGTGCTCGCCGATCTCTACCCGGAGGTCCTCGCGTTCCTCCGCAGCGCACGGGTCTTCGCGCTCTACCGCGAGCCCCATGGCCGGTTCCGTTCGGCGGCTTCGCAGACCCTCAAGTCCCGGGGAGCGAAACCGCTTCTCGAGATGACGGCGGATGAATTGCGCCCCGTCATCGACGGACTGATCGGCGAGGTCGAAGCCAGGCGCTACCGGGAAGATCCCAGTCTCGTCTACTTCACGCCGCAGGCGGAGTTTCTCTACGTGGACGAGGACTTCCTTCCCACCGACCTCTATCCGATCGAGCGGCTGGACGAAATGGTTGCCGATATTGCAAGCCTGTCCGGCGAGACGGTCGAGTCGCCGGGGGCGGCCAACCAGACCGTCGCCCTTCGCGCGCCGTGGCTGCGTGGGCCGCTCCACAAGATGAATGACGCCGTCAGGCGGGCCCTCCCGACCGGCCTCTACCGCAGTCTGCGTGCGGCGGCGACGCCCCTCGTGGTCAGGTCAGGCAGGACGCCGGCCGACGATGTCTTCGCTGAACCTCGTGTACGGAACTTCGTGGAGGCTTTCTACGCTTCCGATTTCGCTCTTCGGGAAAGATGCGTGGAGCCTGAGACGTCCTGAGCGAATGTCTTCGGTGCATTTGTTGCAATCTATCCATTATGCCACCACCTCTGTGCGCGAGCCTAAGGTGTCGGGAGCGTCTGGATGTTCGATTTTCTCTTCAATCCGCAAGGCAGGATCAGCCGCAAGGGCTACGGCCTCGGGTTTCTCCTGCCTTACATCCTGCTGGTGACCCTGCCGGGTATCCTGCTGCCGACGGAAGGGGTCGTCGCGATCTATCTCACCGTGACCGGCCTCTTCTTCCTGTGGCCATCGGTCATCGCGGTACCGTTCAAGCGCTTCCACGACCTCGGGATCACGGGGTGGGCCCATATCGGTGTCGTGGTGGTGATCCTGCTTCTGACGCTTTTCGCATTCAGCGAGCTCATCATGCAGTCGATCGGCAACCCGGAGATCGCCGAAGAGATGCAGGCAGGCGGCAGCAACCCCATCGCCAGCATCGCCACGACCTGGGGCCTGATCGACGATCCGGCCCGCCGCATCGCCTTCGCCCTCGCCACGGTGATCCAGTATGGCGAGCAGATCCTGCTTCTCGTGCTGCCCGGACAGCGGCAGGCGAACCGCTTCGGCGAGGATCCGACGATCGGCGGCCGGGGCTTTGCTGACTGAAGCCTGCGACCTTCGCACTTGCGTCCCCCGGCGCCTTCCGGCCTAGAGTGGGCCGAGGGAAAGGGAGGGGACCATGCGAGGGATGGTCATCGATCCGAGGGGCCGGATCAGGCGCAGCCGGTTTCTCTACGATCTCATCATGCCGAACATCCTGGCGGCGATCGCCATCGGAATTCTGGCCGGGATCGAGGGGCCGCTGAGCACGGCCGGGGTCGGAGCGCTTTCGCTCCTTCTTCTCTGGTCGGCGAATTTCGCAGCGCCCATCGCACGGCTGCATGACCTCGGCGTTTCGGGATGGGTGCACCCGGCGATCCTGGCCGTGGTGTTCCTGACGACAATCATCGGCCCGGTCGGCGGGTTCGGCGAAGTGGTCCTGAGGGTTGCGGACTGGGCCGAGGTGCTGCGCGGGAATGGCTCGCAGCTCCCGCCCATCGAGGGAGAGGCTGCGCGCATCGGCGGTTTGGTCGCCCTTGCGGAGATCGGTATTCTCGCCTTCATGAAGGGCCAGCCCGGAGCCAACCGCTTCGGCCCCGACCCGAAGGTGACATGACTCCGAGCAGGCTTCTCGACTTCTACACGGCAACCGGCGGCAGGCTTTCGCGCAGGCAACTCGCGGTCTGGGTAATGCTGCCCTTCCTGGTCCTCATGTTCGTCATCGACCTCACAAACAGTGCGGTCCTCACGTCCCTGATCTGGGGGTTGATCGCCTGGCCGCTCTTCGTGGCGACGCCCTGGCGGCGGATGCACGACATGGGCCGCCCGGGGAGGCTGAACCTCATCTTCCTCGCCTTCTATGCGGTCGGCTTCGCGTTCTTCTTTGGTGAGTACGTAGAGGCGGAGGGTGGCTGGGCGGCGCTGTTCGACGGCGAGGATCCGAGCACGGTTGACGACGATTTGACGGCCAGCGGGCTCGGCGGGTTCTCGACGGTCTTGATCTTCCTCCCTATCCACCTCTTTTGGCTGTATCTGATGCCTAGTCAGGCGGGCGACAATCGTTATGGTCCGCCGCCGGCCAAGACCCGGAATGTTGAGGAGTAAGCGATGCCGATCCCCGTCCTGATGCCCGCCCTCTCGCCTACGATGGAGGAGGGAACCCTGGCCAAATGGCTCAAGAAGGAGGGGGACCAGGTGAGCTCCGGCGACGTGATCGCCGAGATCGAGACCGACAAGGCGACGATGGAGGTCGAAGCCATCGACGAAGGCACGCTCGGCAGGATCATCGTCTCGGAAGGGACCGAAGGGGTGAAGGTCAACGCACCCATCGCGGTCATCCTCGAGGATGGCGAGAGTGCGGACGACATCGACGAAGCCGATCTGTCGGGCGGCGATCAGGCTCAGCCCGAGCCGAAGGCCACCACGGACGCAAAGACCGGCGAAGGCTCCGAACATGCCATGGCTGCGGCCTCGGCCGGGGCGCCCGCGGCGAATGGCTCCGGACCGGTTTCTTCCGAAGGCCGAGCACCCGAAGCCGTGCGCAGTTCCTACGGATCGGGTGGCGGCCACAGCGAAAGCTCCGTTGGCGGTGGTGACGCCCGGGCTTCGTCGGGCGATGACCGGATCAAGGCCTCGCCCCTCGCGCGGCGGATGGCGAAGCAGGAAGACATTCCCCTCGAAGCCCTGAAGGGCTCGGGACCGAAAGGCCGGATCGTCAAGCGCGACATCGAGAAGGCGATGAAGGAAGGCATGCCGAAGGCGAAGGGTGCGGAGGCTCCCGTGCCGCAGGGCATGCCGGCTGCGGGGGTGGACGAGCGCCTCTATCCCGCGGACAGCTACGAGGCCGTCAAGAACGATGGTATGCGGAAGACCATCGCGAAGCGCCTGCACCAGAGCTTCAACCAGGAAGTCCCGCATTTTCCGCTGAACATCGATCTCGAGCTGACCAACCTCCTTGCGGCGCGGGAACGGATCAATGCCGCCTCGCCGCCCAAGGGCGAGGAAGGCGCATTCAGGATCTCGGTGAACGATTTCGTGGTGAAGGCCTGCGCCCAGGCCCTGATGGCGGTTCCCGCGGCGAATGCCAGCTATACGGACGATGCGATCCTGCGGCACAAGCATGCGGATATCGGCGTCGCTGTGGCCATCGATGGCGGTCTCATCACTCCCATCGTCTGGAAGGCGGAGACCAAGGGCCTGGCGCAGATCTCGGAGGAGGTGCGTGACCTGGCCGGCCGGGCCCGGAAGAAGAAGCTGAAGCCCGAGGAGTACCAGGGCGGCACCTTTGCCGTTTCCAACCTCGGCATGTTCGGCATCACGAGCTTCGCGTCCATCGTGAACCAGCCCCATGGCGCAATCCTCTCGGTCGGTGCCGGCGAGGAGCGGGCCGTTGTGCGTGATGGGCAGATCGTGGCGCGGCCGATGATGACGGTGACCCTGACCTGCGACCACCGGGTGGTGGATGGAGCCGTCGGCGCGGCCTTCCTCTCCAAGCTCAGGCAGTTCATTGAGGATCCGGCGGCAATGCTGCTCTGATCCGGCGGCGGGCGGGACCTTTCGCCCGCGACCTCCCATCGGCGCGAGGAACGAAGCTCTTCCGGGAACCGTTCCTGCTCCACGTGATACGAGGTTCCCCCATGAAGTATCTATCCCTGGCGGTTGCCGCGCTTCTCTGCGCGGTGCCCGCCCCGGCGCTCGCACAGCAGAACAACCAGCTCTCTCACCCGGTCGACGGCGACGTGCGCTCCTCGGCGACCTCCGCCCTTCAGGCCACGCTGTTCGACCTGCTCGCACTCAAGCATGCGACCCAGCAGGAGCACTGGAACGTCATCGGGGCTGATTTCTACCAGCTCCATGAGTTCTACGCCGAGCTCTACACGGGCCTCGAGGGTCCCATCGATGATGTGGCCGAGAGGATGAGGGCGCTGGGCGCTGCGGCGGACGGACGGGTCTCGTCGGTGGGCCGCTCGAGCTCGGTCAGGGCACCGAATGTAGAGGTGCGTCCGGGCGAGGAGACGTTGCGTCTCCTCCATCGCGACTGGTCCGGGGTGCGCGACCGGCTCTACGAGCAGATCGAGGCGACGGCGGACGACCCTGTCACGCAGGACCTGCTGATCGGCATCGCCTACAGCATCGACAAATCCGTCTGGCAGCTTCGCGCCCATCTCGGTTGACGGGCGCCGAAGGCGGGATCAGCCCGCCTTCAACTCGAGCCGCATCCTGTGCAGGATCGGTTCGGTGTAGCCGGAGGGCTGCACCGCGCCTTCGAAGACCAGGGCCCTCGCCGCGGCGAAGGCTTTCGATCCTTCAAGATTGTCAGACATCGGTTCGTAGGACGGATCGGCGGCATTCTGCCCGTCCACCTTGAGCGCCATGCGCTTCATGGTCTCGAGAACCTGGTCCTCCGAGACGACGCCGTGCTGGAGCCAGTTCGCGACGTGCTGCGAGCTGATCCGGCAGGTCGCGCGATCCTCCATCAGGCCCACATCATGAATGTCGGGCACCTTCGAGCAGCCAACGCCGTGATCGACCCAGCGGACGACGTAGCCGAGGATCCCCTGGCAGTTGTTGTCGAGCTCCTGTTGAATATCCGCGTCGCTCCAGCCCTTCGGGTCGCCGAGGGGAACGGTGAGGATATCGCGAAGAGAAGCATGCGGACGGTTCTTCAGCTGGTCCTGCACCTTTTCGACATCGACGGCGTGATAGTGGAGGGCGTGGAGGGTCGCGCCGGTGGGCGAGGGGACCCACGCGCAGTCGGCGCCCGCCTTGGGATGGCTGATCTTCTGGGCGATCATGTCGGCCATCAGGTCCGGCATCGCCCACATGCCCTTGCCGATCTGCGCCCGGTTCTGGAACCCCGCGCCAAGGCCGTTATCGACGTTCCAGGCCTCGTAGGCAGTCATGAACGGTGCGGCTTTGATCTCGGACTTGCGCATGAAGGGGCCTGCCTTCATGGACGTGTGGATCTCGTCGCCGGTGCGGTCGAGGAACCCGGTATTGATGAAGATCACCCGGTCCTTGGCGGCCCGGATGCACTCCTTCAGGTTTACTGTGGTGCGACGCTCCTCGTCCATGATCCCGATCTTCAGGGTCCGGGCGGGCAGGCCCATCATCTTCTCGACGTCTTCGAAGAGCTGCACGGCGAAGGCGACCTCTTCGGGCCCGTGCATCTTCGGCTTGACGACATAGGTCGATCCGTGAACGGAGTTGCGTTTGCCGCCGACGTCGTATTTCGCGATCAGGCCTGTCACGCAGGCGTCGAGGATGCCCTCGAAGATGTCCTCGCCGTTCGGAAGCCTGACGGCGGGATTGCGCATCAGGTGGCCGACATTGCGGATCAGCATGACGACCTGCCCTTTCAGGGTCAGTTTCGAGCCATCCGCAGCCGTGTACTGACGGTCAGGATTGAGGCCGCGTTCGACCTTCTCGCCGCCCTTGAGGAAGGAGGTCGTCAGGTCGCCTTTCACGAGGCCCAGATAGTTCGCGTAGACCTCGGTCTTGTCTTCTCCATCGACGGCGGCCACCGAGTCCTCGCAGTCCATGATCGTGGTGATCGCGCTTTCGAGGTGGATGTCGGCAAGTCCCGAGGGATCGTCCTTGCCCACCGGGTGCTGCCGGTCGATCCGCAGCTCGACGTGCAGGCCATTGTTGCGCAGGAGGACCGCCGAAGGTGCGTCCTCGCCCCCCTGGTAGCCCCTGAAAGCGGCCGGGTCCGCAAGGGAGGCGGTTCCGCCATCGGTCCGTGCGACGAGGCCATCGCTGCCGACCGCGTAGCCGGTGACGTCCTCGTGGGAGCCTTCGGTCAGCGGGAAATACTGGTCGAGGAAGTTCTTCGCGAAGGCAATCACCTTGGCGCCTCGCGCGGGATTGTAGCCGCCGCCCTTCTCCGCGCCGCCTTCCTCCGGGATCGCGTCGGTGCCGTAGAGCGCGTCGTAGAGGGAGCCCCAGCGCGCGTTGGCGGCATTCAGCGCATAGCGGGCGTTCTTCACCGGCACCACGAGCTGGGGGCCTGCGATGCTGGCGATTTCCGGATCGACGCCGCTCGTCTCGATTTCGAAGTCGGCGCCTTCGGGGACGAGGTAGCCGATCTCACGCAGGAACGCTTCCTGTTCGGCAGGCCCCTGCGGGCCGTTCTTTTCGTACCAGGCGTCGATCTTGGCCTGCAGCTCCTCGCGGCGATCGAGGAGCTTCTGGTTTGTCCCCATATGCATCTCGGCGATCTTCGCCACATGCCGCCAGAAGTCGGCCGGGAGGATGCCAGCCCCGTTGGCGGCCTCCTCGATGAAGGCGTGGAGGGGTTGGGAGACTTCAAGACCGGCGACGGAGACTGTGGAGCTCATGGGACCTCGTTTTGCAGTGCAGAGGAGGAACTAGCCCGCAAGGACCCGGTTGGCAAAATCAGGAGATGCCGAAATGTGCCAAAGCCTTCTCGGCGACCTCTTCCCCCCACTCCTGCACGAAGTGGCCGGCCTCCTCGAGGACGAGGGGCTCGGGACAGCCTTTGATCTCGCCATGGAGGCGGCGCATGGATTTCGTGCCGAGGACCGGGTCCGCAGCGCCGATGGCCATGAAGCTCTCGCCCTCCCAGCCGTTCCAGAACTTCAGCGCCCGACGTCCTGTCTCGTAGCCGTCCTGTTCGGCGGAAAAGGGCACGAGCCGAGGGAACACGATGGCTCCGGCCTTGTAGGTCCTGTCGGGGAAGGGTGCGTCATAGGCTGCGATCTCCGCTTCGGTCAGCCTGCCCCCCGAGCCCATGTTCAGGATCTGCCCGACGGGCATGTCGTCCGTCCTCTGAGAGACCGCGTGCCAGCGCCCGAAGCCCGTCTTCCGCTCGTCCGGCGGGCGGCGCAGGTCCTCGGCGACGACGCTGCTCTCCGGCTCCATGGGCAGGCCCGTGTTCATGACGAGGAGGCGGCTCCAGCGCTCCGGGCTCTCCATCGGCAGGGTGAGGCCGAGGACGCCGCCCCAGTCCTGGCAGACGAGGGTGATGTCGTTCAGGTCAAGGCGCGCGATCAGGGCGAGGAGGGCGTTGCGGTGGAAAGTGAAGGAGTAGTCCTCCTGTCGCACCGGCTTGTCCGACCTGCCGAAGCCGTAAAGATCGGGCGCTATGACCCGGGCCCCGGTCCCGAGGAAGATCGGGATCATGCGGCGATAGAGGTAAGACCAGCTCGGCTCGCCGTGGAGGCAGAGGAAGACCGGCGCGTCCTTCGGCCCCTCGTCGATGAAGGCCATCCTGAGCCCCTCATGGCCCGGCAGGTCGTCGACGTAGTGAGGCGTATACGGAAAACCGTCGAGGTTTTCGAAGCGTTCGTCGGGGGTTCGGAGGGTCTCGATGGCCATGGGGTGCTCCTGTCATTTTTGCCCGATCCTGCGCAAGCGGGAAGGCTTCGGCCAGTTCGTTTCGCACTTGCATGCCCGTGTCCTGCTGGTAGCGGAGGCCGATGACCCCGAACGAAGCCATCCTGGGCCTTCTGGCCGAACGTGACCGCGGCAAGAGCATCTGCCCCTCCGAAGCCGCCCGGCGGCTTGCGGGTGAGGGCGCGTGGCGCTCCTTGATGGGCGAGGTGCGCAGGGCGGGGCGTGAACTCGCGGACGAGGGCCGGATCGAGGTCCTGAAGAAGGGCAAGCCCCAGGACCCTCACACGGTGAAGGGTGTCATCCGCTACCGGCTGAAGGAGGACGAGGCGTGACGAGGGACGTGAGGGACGATGTCGAAGACGCGATCCGCGAGGCGGCGGAACGTCTCATCATGCCGCGCTTCCGTGAGCTCTCCCCGGACGATATCGAGCAGAAGGCCCATGCCGAGGACCTCGTCACCGTGGCGGACCGCGAGGCGGAGTGGTTCCTGACCAAGAAGCTCGAGGCGATCGTTCCGGGCTCGAAGGTTGTGGGGGAGGAGGCTGTCAGCCTGGGGAAGACCGGCACCGGAATTCTTGACGAGGACCGCGAGCTCTGGCTCGTGGACCCGGTGGACGGGACGGGAAACTTCGTGAAGGGCAAGGAGCGCTTCGGCGTCATGGTCGCGCGCATCAGGGGCGGCGAAGTGATCGAGAGCTGGATTTTCCCGCCCGTTGACGGTCGCATGGCCCATGCGGCGAAGGGAGCGGGAAGCACACTCGGAGGCCATAGGCTCGAAGGGCGCAAGGGCGTTCCTTACAAGGAGAGCTTCGGCGACTACAGCGGCATCTATGTCGATGAGCCCTGGCGGTCCCGCTTCGACCGGAACACCACGGATGCAGGCGGCTACCGCCAGGGGCGATGTTCCGCCTATGCCTATCTCGACACGGCGGGCGGCCTCATCGATTTCGTGGTCCAGTACAAGATGACCCCGTGGGACCACGCGGCAGGCCAGCTGCTGGTGGAGGAGGCGGGGGGACGTTTCGGCTTCCTGCCCGGCGGGGAGCCCTACACGCCGGTGGGCCGCGACGACCGGCCCATGCTGGTCACCGCCGACCGCGGGATGTGGGAACCCTATGCCGCGGCGCTGCTCCGCTAGGCGATTGGACAAGCCAACCGACCGCGCATAGTTTCCGCGCGAGAGAACAGGAGTTTCAGAACGATGAGCGATCTCATCCGCCTCAACGAGGACGACGACGAGAAGGTGAAGGCCGAGAAGACCGGCTATGTGGTGGACAAGCACCTCTTCGAGGCCCGTCAGGTCATGATCGTCGGCGGGGTCAACATGGACCTCGCAAAGGACGTCTGCCAGCGGCTCATGGCTATGGCGCAGATCTCCGACGAGCCGATCACGGTGACCGTCTGCTCGCCCGGCGGTCACGTCGAAAGCGGCGACATGATCCATGACACCATCCGCTTCATCGCGCCCAAGGTGAACATGATCGGCATGGGCTGGGTCGCTTCGGCAGGTGCGCTGATCTACGCATCGGTTCCGAAGGAGCGCCGACTGTGCACCCCGAACACGCGCTTCCTGCTGCACCAGCCTTCGGGCGGAGCGGGCGGCCCTGCATCGGACATCGAGATCCAGGCCCGCGAGATCATCCGTATGCGGGACCGTCTTAACAAGATCTTCGCCGATGCCACCGGGCAGTCGGTCGAGAAGATCGAGAAGGACACTGACCGGGACCACTGGATGAGCCCCGAGGAAGCGATCGCCTACGGCCTTGTCGGCCGTGTCGTGAACAATGTCCGCGAGGTCGGCTGACCTTCAGAGGGCCTTGGCCTCACGCCAATAGGCTTCGAGTTCGTCGAGCGTGTGCTCGGCGAAACTCCGCCCCGACCCCTCGACCTGCTTCTCGACATGACGGAAGCGAGTCTCGAACTTGACGTTCGCCTTCCGGGCCGAGGTCTCGGTGTCGATGCCGAGCTTCCGCCCGAGATTGGCGGCGGAGAAGAGAAGGTCGCCGAGCTCTTCTTCCGTATGCGCCATGTCGCCCGAGCGCAGGGCCTCGCGCAGCTCACCAAGTTCCTCGTCCATCTTGTCGATGATTTCTTCCGCCTCCGGCCATTCGAAGCCGACGCGGGCGGCCCGCTTCGATATCTTCTCGGCCCGGGTGAGGGCGGGAAGGCCGGGCGGCACGTCGGCGAGGATCGAGGTCTCGCCCCGCTCCTTCCGCTCCTTCTCCTTCATCTCTTCCCAGGCGAGGGTCTGCCCGTCCGCGTTGCGACCATCCGCCTGCTCGAAGACATGGGGGTGCCGGCGCACCATCTTCGTGACGATCCCCTCGATGACGTCCTCGAGGGTGAAGGCGCCCCGTTCCTTGGCCATCTGGCTGTGGAAGACGACCTGCAGCAGCAGGTCCCCGAGTTCGTTCCTGAGGTCTTCGTCCCCGCCGTTCTCGATGGCGTCCACCACCTCATAGGCTTCCTCGATGCAGTAGCGCGCGATCGACGCATGGTCCTGCTCAAGGTCCCAGGGGCAGCCGCCCTCCGGATCGCGCAGCTTGGCCATCAGCTCCTTGAGCCCGGAGAGGTTTCTGGGGTCGGCGGGGGGTGTCTTGGCCATGGAAGGGGTCTTTTCGGTGCGGTCCTGTGCGCGCCTACGAAATTTTCTGCAGCCCCGGCAAGCAGGGGGCTTCGGTGATAGGCGTCGTCGTGGCCTCGCCGCGAGCCATGATCGAGAAGCGGCGCCCGGAGGGTCGGGCGAGATCGTGCTTCTGTCTTCGCAGCCGCGGTATCATGTCCCTGATGGTCAACCGGAAGCGCTTGGCGGGCGTTGCCTGATCGCTTAGAGGGCGAGCGTTCAAGCCTTTCGAGACGTGGAGACAGCCATGCCCATCAAAGAGTCGAAGTACATCTGGCGCAACGGCGAGATGGTGCCCTGGAAGGATGCCACCACCCACGTCATGACCCACGCGCTTCTCTACGGCACCTGCGCCTTCGAGGGGATCCGTGCCTACGAAACCCCGAACGGTACCGCGATCTTCCGCAATGACGCGCATGCCGAAAGGCTTTTCTACTCGTCGCGGGTCTACGGCATCGGCATCGAATTCACCCGCGAGGAAGTGATGCAGGCCTGCCGCGACGCGGTGACGAAGAATGATCTGACCTCGGCCTATATCCGGGTGAACGCCTATCTCGGTTATGGCGAGATGTCCCCTTCCGCGACGGGTTGCCCGAACGAGCTCGACGTCGTCGCCTTCGCCTTTGGCCGCTACCTCGGCGAGGAGGCCCTGAAGGAAGGAATCGATGTCTGCGTGACCTCGTGGCGGCGCACTGCGCCCTCGACGATCCCGGCCGGTCTCAAGATGGCCGGCAACTACCTGTCGAGCCGCCTCATCACCACCGAGGCGAAGGCCCGCGGCTGTGTCGAGGGGATCGGCCTGGGCTTCAACGGCAGCGTCTCCGAAGGGGCGGGCGAGAACCTCTTCATGGTCAAGAACGGCAGGATCATCACTCCGCCGACCTCCGCCTCGATCCTCGTCGGCATCACCCGCGATTCGATCATCACCATGGCCCGCGATCTCGGCCTCGAGGTGATCGAGCAGGATATCTCCCGCGAGGCGCTCTACGGCGCGGACGAGCTCTTCTTCACCGGGACCGCAGCGGAGGTCACGCCGATCAGGACCCTCGATGGCTTCGAGATCGGCACCGTCGGCGACAATCCCGTCACCTCGAGGATCCAGGACGCCTTCTTCGGGCTCTTCGATGGTTCCACCGAGGACAAGTACGGCTGGCTCGACCCGGTTGCAGGCTGAAGCCTCGCACCCGCCGCTTGACCTTCAGCCCGGGAACGGGGTTTGACGGTGCTGCAAAGCGACAGGGAAGGGCAGGCCATAACGTGAGACGCCTGGCAAAGCTTCGTGGCGGGATCCTTCTCGGTCTCGCCGCCTTCCTTCCGGCATGTACGAACTTGCCTCCCGTGGAACCGCTGCGGCTGACCCGCGATGAGAGCTTCGCGCGGGGCGTGGTCGTCGCTGACCTCCAGTCCTGTTTCGAGGGGGTCCTCGCCGATACCGAACGGCCGACCATCCCGCGTTTCGCATCTGCCGGCTGCTCCCGCCTCGCGGGGGACCGCTACATCAAGAACGAGGTTCTCGGCGCGGTGAGCCGCGGTTTCGCGAAACTGCCCGAGGGTGACCGAGCGGCGTGCAGGGAGAGCCTCTCGGCGGTGACCCGCCAGGGCGGCGCCCAGATCGCGGGCACCGAAGTCTGGTTCGAGAAACCCTGGGTGCGGGTCGAAGACTGGCAGGCCCTCACCGGTGACGAACAGTTGCTCTTCACCCTCGCCCATACCGAGCAGGCCGTGACGGGAATGGCCCTCGCGCGGATCGATGAAGAGAGCCCATGCCGGCCCCTCGTCGGTTTGGCGCCGACCTTCGTCAGGGCCTACAATCTCGCCCAATCCCGGGCCTTCGACTGGCCCGACAGGCTCGTGCGCCGGGAGCTGACCGACGGGCTCGAATGGGAGGTCTGGATGATCCACCTGCATGCCGACCTCTGGCCGGGCGAGCAGCTCAAGGCGGCGGGACTGCACCACCTGCTCGGCGAGCGGGGGACGGCGATCACCGAAAGCGATACCGTGACCTCCCGTATCCACAGCCTCTACCCGCCGAGGGACTGAACGGTATGGCGCGGTTTCTCTACGATTACGGCAGCCCGAATGCGTATCTCGCCTGGCGGGTGCTGCCGGCCATCGAGGAGCGCACCCGCGAGCCGTTCGAACGGGTCCCGGTTCTTCTCGGCGGGATCTTCAAGGCGACCGGCAACCAGTCACCGTTCTACGCCTTCGCGGGCGTGAAGGGACGGCTCGACTATGAGCGGCTCGAGATGGAGCGTTTCTGCGAGCGCCACGGCATCACCGAGTTCAGGTTCAATCCGCATTTCCCGCAGAACTCGTTGCAGATGATGCGCGGTGCCGTCGCAGCGAGGGGCATGAGCCTGGGTGAGCGCTACGACGCGCTGATATTCCGGGGCCTGTGGGAGCTTGAACTGAAACTCGACGAGGCCGAGGCGCTCTCGTCCTATCTCGGTGAGCACGGTCTTGATGCGGACGCCCTTGTCGGTGCCACCGGCGAGCCGGCGATCAAGGCGGAGCTGATCGCCAGGACCGATCAGGCTGTAGAGCAGGGGGTCTTCGGGCTGCCGAGCTTCTTCGTCGGTGACGAGCTCTATTTCGGCAAGGACCGGCTGGACGCCGTCGAGGACGCGATCCGTCGGCGTTCGTCGGCGGGCTGAAACCGGCCCGCCCCGATGGAAGCTGCTTTTCTCCTTCTCCTCGCCGACCGGATCGGGACCCTCGTCTTCGCACTGTCGGGCGGGGTGGCGGCGGTGCGCCGCGAGATGGACCTCTTCGGTGTCGTCACGCTGGCCTTCCTGCCCGCCGTGGGCGGAGGCACGCTGCGCGATATCCTTCTCGACGTCCCCGTCTTTTGGCTCGAGGACACCTGGGTCCTCGCCTTCGCGGCGGCGGGCGGGCTGATTGCGTTCTTCGCCGCGAACACCATCGACAACTGGAAGCCTCTGCGCTGGGCCGATGCGGCGGGAATGGCCCTCTTCGCCGTGGCCGGGGCAGCGAAGGCGGGGGATCTGGGCTTCGGGCTGGTCATCATGCTCCTGATGGGAACGATGACGGCCACCTTCGGCGGGCTGTTGCGGGACGTCGTGGCCAACCGCGACCCGCTCCTCCTGAAAGAGGACATCTACGCCACCGCCGCGCTTTTCGGGGCACTGGCCTACGCGCTCCTGCGATCGTCTCCCGCGACAGAGGCCCTGGCGTTCGGCGGCGGCTTTCTCGCCGCCTTCGCCTTGCGCGGGGCGGCCATCCTCTTCCGGCTGTCACTGCCGAAGGCCGGGCGCTCCGCCTCTCGCGAGTAGACAAGCCCCGCCGATCGGCGCATTCCTCCCGCTGTCAGGCGACCAGGCGGCCGCGGGCGCGTAGCGCTCGAGGAAAGTCCGGGCTCCGTGACGGTAGGGTGCCGGGTAACGCCCGGCCAGCGTGAGCTGAGGGAAAGCGCCACAGAGAAGAACCGCCCCGCGGGTTCGCCCATGGGGTCAGGGTGAAAAGGTGCGGTAAGAGCGCACCGCCGGGCCGGCAACGGTCCCGGGTCCAGGCAAGCCCCACCCGGAGCAAGACCGAATAGGGACGACGCGCGGGTCCGCCCGCAGGCTGACCGTCAGGCCGAGTCGTCCGGGTTGGTTGCAGGAGCGAAGGCGCAAGCCCTCGCCAAAGATGAATGGTCGTCCGTCCCCTCAGGGGGGCGACAGAACCCGGCTTACCGGTCGCCTGACACCCCATGATACGAAAACAAGCTACTGAAACACAACGAAATTCTGTGTTGTTCACAGCCGTTAGGAATTTGTCCACATCTGAGATGCTTCATTGCGTCCCAGATCTTCCCAAGCTATCCCATTAACCAATGGAGCGGTTCGTCACCTTGTCTGGTGCGGGCCCTGGATAGCCGGACAACGAGGGCAGGACGCGGGTGACAAGCCACGAGGACCAGCGCGCGACGACGGCCCCGCCGAAAGGCGGCGAGACGGCTCCCGCCGGACCGCGTTTCACCGGCCGCTACCCGGGCAAGATCGACACCAAGGGCCGGGCGTTGCTGCCCCCGGTCTTCCGCCAGAAGGTCGATGGCGGGAGTTTTTCCTTCTTCCCTTCGATGACCGAGCCTGCGGTGATGATCGGCGGGCCGACACTCTATGATGACCTTCTCGACCTGGTTCTCGGCATCGACGAGTTCGAGGAGGACCGCTTCCTCCTCGAACAGATGATCAGCCAGCGCCTGATCGAGCTTTCGCCGGACGAGACGGGGCGGGTGGTCCTGCCAAGGACCCTCGTGGAGCATGCCGGCATCGATGGTGCCGCGGGCTTCGCCGGTCGCGGTGGGCATTTCGTCCTCGCCGCCGCGGGATACCTCGATGATCTCGAGGCGCAGGCCTCGAAGGCGGCAGACCGCTATGCCGACATCTTCAAGGCGCGAATGCTGCCGTCGGTCAGTCGCGGGAGGCGCCGATGAACGCCCCCCACATTCCGGTCATGCTGTCCGAGGTGCTCGACGCGCTGCAACCTGGAGAAGGCGACCTCGTTGCCGATGCCACTCTGGGGGCGGGCGGCTACACGGCCGCAATCCTCGAGCGGGGCGCGAAGGTTCTTGCCTTCGACCGGGACCCGACGGCCATTGCAGCAGCCCGTGAGCGCTTTGCCGGTGAGAAGCAGCTCGTGCTGATCCCCCGGAGCTTCGATGCGCTGGCAGAAGAGGCGGGCAGGCACGCACCCGAAGGTCTCGACGGGGCGGTCTTCGATCTCGGTGTCTCCTCGATGCAGCTCGACCGTTCCGAGCGCGGCTTCTCATTCATGCGCGACGGGCCTCTCGACATGCGGATGGGGGACGGGCCCAGCGCGGCGGATGCCGTGAACACACTCGAGAAGGACGAGCTCAAGACGATCCTCTGGCAGTATGGCGAGGAGCGGCGGTCGGGGGCCCTTGCCGCCGCCATCGTCAGGCGGCGCGAAGACAAGCCGTTCGAGACGACCGGCGAGCTTGCGGCCATAGCAGGCCCGCAGCGGGCGAAGGACCGCATCCACCCCGCAACGCGGATGTTCCAGGCGATCCGGATCTTCGTCAATGACGAGCTGGGCCAGCTGGTTCGTGCACTGACGGATGCTGAGACCTCGCTGAAGGAGGGCGGCCGCCTGGTGGTCGTGACTTTCCATTCCCTCGAGGACCGCATCGTGAAGCGCTTCCTTGCCACCGCCTCGGGCAGCGACGGGGGGAC
>CAZAFU010000063.1:0-15852 GCA_964484475.1 uncultured Caulobacterales bacterium
ACAAGGAGAGCTTTCTCTACACGAACTTCGCCGAGATCTGTGAGATCATGCGCGACTATGACGTCACCTTCTCCCTGGGTGACGGCCTGCGCCCCGGCTCCGTCGCGGATGCCAATGACCGGGCCCAGTTTGCCGAGCTCGAGACCTTGGGTGAGCTGACGCAGATCGCCTGGGACCACGGCGTGCAGGTGATGATCGAGGGCCCAGGCCACGTGCCGATGCACAAGATCAAGGAGCATCTGGGCCTGCCCGATCGCGACGACGTCAAGGTGGGGGTCGTGACCTACAAGCTCGCCGCCCACGCCGCCGACCTCGCCAAGGGCCACCCCGCGGCCAAGCTCCGCGACGACGCGCTCTCCCGCGCCCGCTTCGAGTTCCGCTGGGAGGACCAGTTCAACCTCTCCCTCGACCCCGAAACGGCAAGGGACTTCCACGACCAGACCCTGCCCAAGGAAGCGCACAAGACCGCCCACTTCTGCTCCATGTGCGGGCCCAAATTCTGCTCCATGAAGATCACCCAGGACGTCCGGGACTACGCAGGCGGCCTGAGCGACAACGAGAAGGCGGACCTCGAAGCCATGTCCGAGGCGGAGCGGAAGAAAGGCATGAACGAGATGAGCCAGCTCTACCGCGAGAAGGGGTCCGAGCTTTATTTGGATGTGGA
The DNA here is from genome assembly GCA_964484475.1 of uncultured Caulobacterales bacterium. GTDB lineage: Bacteria > Pseudomonadota > Alphaproteobacteria > Caulobacterales > Parvularculaceae > Parvularcula. Next base: position 665 of record CAZAFU010000063.1, read on the forward strand.
GTGATCCAGTCTGTTTACAGATCTGTATTATCGGCCTGATGGAGACTATCGGTTAATTCGGTTGAAGCCATTGCGCGCGCAGAACGACTCTATCACGAGACGACGGCTCTCCCGACGAACTTTCTGAGGAATGTTCCTGACTTGATAGGAGATACTGTAGTCGAAGTCCCTAAACGTGTAGTCTGATCGTCGAGCATAGGTGCGGAAGGTCCATGCCTTGTGCCTACGATGGTTCAACTGGTCATTGAGCTCGTCAAAATCCTCGACGCGATCGAAGAACTTTTGCACTCGTTCGTACGGAAAGTTTTGGATGAGCCAGCTGAGTGTTTTGCCCGGAAACCGTTTGACATGCTTAGTCGCTTCATATCGAGCGCGCTTCACAATCTTTCGGTTTAGATTCGCAATGGTGCTGTCCCGTAAGAAAATGGACTCTCCATCGTAGCGAAAGCCTAGATATTCGAGCCCGTTTGGGTTTCCTTGAATGCAATCATATTTCTGAACACCGTTGGTGTCCCTGTAGAAGCAATAAGCTGAAATCTTTTGATACTTAGCACAAAGGCCTGGTGTGTAGCGTTCAAGAAGATCCTGAACTCGCTGGAAAAAGAATTCGACCGAGAACAAAGAGTCGGGAATGCAGATGATCATGTCATCCGCATAGCGACGGTACATGCCACCATACCTTTCAGCCACCGCGGCGACTGCGGTATCGAACTCCAGCATGTAGAGGTTCGAGATGACATCCGAAATAGGCAGTCCTTGAGGAATTCCGTGGTCTTTGGTGTTTCTCTGGAGGAAATTCTTGTCTGTAGTAATCTGCGTTCTTAGCTCTTCCTCAGAACACAACTGTAGTGGGAGTCGCTTTGTTGGATCCGTTCTTGCGATGTATGGCTTGTTCCGGTCGCACTTCCACTGGGTCAGTCCTAGACGGAAGAGAAGCTCTGCGTAATCTACGGTGGAGAAGCGCGTGACAGCGCGTAAGACATGTAGATGGTCACTGGGCAAACGATCGGAACCTAGCGCTCGCTTCCAGTCTTTCTCAATCTTTTCGTGCCGCAGGCTTCCGAAGAAATCGGAAATATCGATACAAATGGTTAGGCAGGAGAGTTGACCGCGTAAGAAATCGAAGATTTCGAAAGCATGCTCAATATTGCTGCAAGAGCCGCTCCCATTCGCTTTTGGAATGGACCGATACCCGGTGGGTACATTATCAAGCTTTCGTCGAGCCAGCTCCTGCTCATAATAGTCGTTCAGGATCGCTCGGTACCGAGAGAAAATTACTGAGTCACGCCTCGCTGCCCAACTGATTGGTCGGCGTTTGACTTTTGGATCACTCGCCCCTTTCGGAACGAACCTAGTCCAACGGTGAACTCTCTGAAGAAGCGGAAAAAAGCGGTGCGAGGCAACCCGAGCTGGGTCGTTTGCTAGTGCCTCAGCATTCGTGGTGGAAAGCGGTCGATCGAGATGCGGATACTGTTTGATCGAGTGTTCGTTGACTGACCATGATCCCTGAGTCAAACAGCCTCACAACTCGTTTCGTCGAGAGGGGCAGGAGCTACCCTGGTCATAGGGTTAACACTCCTGCCCACACCGTTTCATGCGAACCCAACGGGCTCTAGTCTGACCGCTCTTCGAGCGTCTGCTGTACCATGTTATCATGCATCAGTTCGGCCTTGACGAGGACACGGAGGAACTCATCCTGACTCTAGCTGCATACACCATTGACACGGTCAACTAGTCCGTCTTCCGCAACCGAAGCCCAGAAGAGTTCGGACAACCTAAGATGGAGTCGGTAAACTTTCAAGAAGTGCTCGAGAAAATTCGGCGAAATTTATCCCCGTCCCATCAACCGTCGCTACCCTGCAAGGGTCAGCAGGAGCGGGGTGGCTTGGTACCGTCTCCTTGTCCGCCTGCTGATCCATGGGGCGCCTCAGGCGTCCGGCGGGGCCTTGTCGGGATCGGGGGTGGTGCGTCCGCTTATCCGTGCGAGGGGTCCCGGGTGCCGGGCGTCATGGCGGTTCGCGGGACGGGCGTGAGCTTCGGACAGGCCGCCTTCCGCGATCGTGCGCCTCGTGGCTGCGCGCGGCGGAGAGGGTGGGACCTCTCGCGCCAAGGCACACGTCATCATCAACCCTTCGCTGCGGCGACGCCGCGCGCAGGCCCCGCATCCGCGCTCGCGCGATGGCGTCACCGCACCGCCCACGGGCGGCCGGGGGTGCTGGAGGACGACCCTGTGCCGCGAAAACGCAAGGAGCGGCCCTGCCGCGATGAAAGGGCCCGGCGCCTCTGGGCGTCGATGGATCCCTTCGACCGCGCCGCCGCACGGCTTGCAGGCCGGGTCGATCTCGCCCTGCGCCAGCGGCCCCCGCCGCGCTGATCGGTCCCGGTGCGGCTTTGCGAACCTAGGGGCCGCCCCGGGTATTGGCGCGGGCATGAAGTATTACGTCCGCAAAGAGCCGAAGGACGACGGCCGCCATATCGTCCATGCCGAGGACTGCCAGTTCCTTCCCAATGAGGAAGGGCGCAAGGCGCTCGGCGACTATGCGTCCTGCGAAACCGCGATGGAACATGCCCGCGAGGAATACGGGAACGTCGATGGCTGCCACACCTGCGCGCCGGCCTGCCATGCGGGTTGAGGGTTTGCGGCTCGCGAGATCTTAACGCTTGGGCGCTAGGTGCGGGGGCATGGTCCGGGTCTTCTCAAGCTTCCGCCCCCTCGCGGTCTTCGCCTCGGTGCTGCTCCTCGCAGCCTGCGGCAAGGACACCGCGCCCGAAGGCCCCTTCGTCTGGGACGAGGCCTGGGGGCAGGGGATCGCGCTTGGCGAGGTCACCGGGCTCGCCATCGACAGCCAGGGCTTCATCTACGCCGTGCGCAGGGGCGGGACCGGGGGCGATGGCTCGCCCGCCTTCTCGGACCCGGTGGTGAAGATCGACCCGGCCACGGGGGAGGTTCTCGCCCGCTTCGGATCGGGTCTTCTGAAGGAGCCCCACGGCCTCGCGGTGGACAGCTTCGATACCCTCTGGGTCACCGACCGCCTCGGCCACCGCATCGTCCAGTTCTCCGGCGAGGGCGAGGTGCTCTTCGCCATGGGTGAGGAGGGCGCGGCAGGGACCGGCGCCGACCGCCTCGGCGGACCGATGGATCTGGGCTTCATGTCGAACGGCGAAATGGTTGTCGCCGACGGTGACGTGAACGCACGGGTGGCGGTCTATTTCGGCAACGGGACCTACCGTGATGAATGGGGGACGGGGGGCACGGGCTGGGGCGAATTCCGGACCCTGAACGCCATTGCCATTGCACCCAATGACCGGATCTATGTCTCCGATCTCGAGAATGAACGGGTCCAGCTCTTCTCCGCAGGCGGAAATTTTCTGGGGATCTTCGACAGCTCGCTGGTCGGCCGGCCCCTGGGGCTCGACACCGACGGGGAAGGCAACCTCTATGTCGCCTCCACACACAAGCCGCAAAAAGGCGGTGTCAGGATCGTCAAGCTCAGCTCCGAAGGCGCGCTCCTGAAGGAGGAACGCCTGCTTCCCGTCGGTGGCCGCGAACATCGGCTCGAGGATATCGCGGTCGCGCCCGACGGTACGGTCTTCGTCGCCGATGCCGGCCTCGGCCGGATCTTGCGCTTCACCGAAAGCGAAGGCTAGGCCGCCTCGTCCTCTTCGGGCAGCGGCTTGAAGCTGAACCGCTCCTCTTCCGCCCACGACAGCAGAAGCAGCATGAGCTCCGCCTGCGCCGCTTCCCCATCGGCCTCCGCGACCCGGGGCTTGTCGGCGATCCGCTCACGGATCTGCTCGGCGAGGCGCTGCGAAATGCAGGAGAGAAGGAAGTCGGCAACTTCGGGCTCCCGTGCCATCGCGAGCCCTAGGGCCTGGTCGAGGGTCTTGTCGTCGATCTCCCGCAGGAGCTGCGCCACCACGGTCTTGGGCAGGCGCTGGGGAAGGGAGGAGAACTTGACGATGGCCTTTTCGATGGCCTCTGCCTTGGCGGGTATTTGTGCCTTGATGAGCTCGAGGATCTCCTGCTGCCTTGTCGGGGAAAGCCCCTGGACCAGCCGGGTGCTTCTGGCGTCACCATCTTCTCCTTGTTTTCCGAACAGGGAACGGATGCGCCCCGCGCCCAAGGCCTCTGCGAGGTGGTCCACCGTTTCCGGCGCGGCCGGCTCGTCGCCGATCAGGTGGATGAGGATGAGAGAGGCGCTCTCGGGGTCGAGAGCCCCCAGGACGGCGGAGGCCTTGCTGACATCGAGCTGCCGCAGGACGCTCGCAACGATCGGTCCACGTTCCTTTTCCAGGAGCTTCACGAGCTTGGGAACGGGCTGGGCGCTCAAATAGGCCCAGACCTCCTCGGCGCTCGGTTCAGCGGGGAGTTCGTCGCCGTCCTTCTCATCGTCGGGAGAGGGAAGCAGGACAGGCTCCTTGCGCAGCTTGCTGGCGAGGAGCGCGGTCTGCCCGGCGCCGCCGCCGACAAGCGGAAGAGAGGTCGAAAGGGAACTGACGAAGGAAGCCAGCGCATCCTCCACCATGTCCTGCGAGGCCAGCCCCATCGACTGCATCGTCTCGAGCGCCTTTTGCACGGCACCGGGCTTGAGCTGCTGGGCGATCGCCGCGGCCTCGTCCTGGTCGAGGAGCGAGAGCACGATTGCGGCCTTGACCGGTTTCGGAATGCCCGGCCCGGTCATCTGGGCGGGGAGGATCTCTTCGGTTTCGCTCATGTTGCGTATCCAAGTAGCAGCGCTTCGGTCAGCCGGACCCAACCGTCAGCGATGATGAAGAAGGCGAGTTTGAAGGGCATCGAGACCACGGCTGGCGGCACCATCATCATGCCGAGCGCCATCAGCACCGCAGCGGTGACGATGTCGATGATCACGAAGGGGAGGAAGAGCGCAAAACCGATCTGGAAGGCTCGGGTGATCTCCGAAAGCATGAAGGACGGGACGAGAAGAGAGAGTGGGGCGGTCGCTTCGCTGGTGATCTCACGCCCGAGTGCATCGGCCAGCCTGAACAGTGTATCCTCGTCGGTGCGGGTGTTCATAAATTCGCGGAAGGGCTCCGAAGCCGCCGTGAAAGCTTCGCTTTCGGAGAGCGTACCCTCCTGGTACGGAACGGCTGCGGTGCTCCAGGCTTCCTGCAGGACGGGGTCCATGATGAAAAAGGTGAGAAACAGCGCGAGCGCGGTCAGCATCATCGTGGGCGGCGCGGTCTGAAGCCCCAGGGCCTGCTTCAGGAACGAGAAGATGATGAGGATGAAGGGAAAACAGGTCACCATCATCATCATGCTCGGGGCGACACTGAGGACGGTGACGAGTGAGATGCCCGAGATGATCGTCCGCCTCAGGGATGTCTCTCCGGCCTCCTGAACAACACCTGGCAGGGCCATGCTCTCCTGCGCCATCGCTCCGCCACCGAATGCGGCGAAGCCGAAGACAAGAAGAAGGATGAACGGTTTCACGAAAGGTCCGCCGTCAGTTCCGTGACCCGGAAGGTGTAGCCTTCACCGCTTTCCGCTGCTTCGAGTTCTCCCCTCGCGATCATCTGTTCACCTGCGAAAAGTTCGAGGGGCTGATGCTGCGCTTCCTTGAGGACGACCACCGAACCTTCGGAAAGCCGGCTGAGATCGGCGAGCGACAGAGTGCTCGTCCCGACACGGATGGAGAGTTCGACGGTCACCTGCGCGAAGAGCGAGGGAAGCGGACTTTGTTGACTCGGGAGGTCTTTCGTCATGGTTTCGGTCATTGGGTTTCTCCTTCCTGTAACCAGTGTTCGAGGAGCAGCGCTGCGGCCTGCGGCTTCTCGCGGCTCAAGAGTTTTGCCCGGCCGAGGCTGTCGTTCTCCGTACCGGTCGCTCCGGCCGCGGAGATGGTGAGGGGTGCCTCGCCGGCGAGGGTCGGGTCGGCAAGATCCTGCCCCTTGGGTTTTCGCCGCATCGTCAGGGCGAGCCCGCCTGCGCTCAGGATGAGGAGCAGGACCCCTCCCGCCGCGATCTGCCAGGTCCGGGCCCGGTTGGACGAGGCATCGTCGGCCTGCGTTGCCAGGAAGGGCGCGAGGGGAGCTTCGAACGTCATGGAGCGGACGATCACCTGATCCCCGCGGGCGTCATCGACTCCGGCGGCCGCGCGCACGAGGGCTTCGAGGCTTGCAAGCTCCTCGGCGCTTCGCTCGATCGGTTCGCCATCGGGGCCCGCGGGGTTGTTGATCAGCACCGCAACCGAAAGCCTTTCGATCGTGCCTGCCGGGATTTCGACCCGGCGGCTCCTGTGACCCACGACCAGCTGCGCCTCGTCCCGCGTCTCGCTGCGGTTGCTGCTGTTCTGGTCCTCCTCCGCGTCAGGGTCGGGGAGGTCGGAGGCGACAGTGACCGGCCGGGCTGACGCGTTGTTCCGTTCGGTGATCTCTTCCCTGACGGTGCGGGTCGGGACGGCGAGCGCGCCGTCGGGGGTGAATTCTTCGAGTTCCTCATGCCTCTGCGAGATGTGGGCCGCGACGCTCACCCGTGCATTGCCGAAGCCGACGCGGGCCTCGAGAAGCTCGGTGATCCGTGCTGCCAGTTTCTCCTCGCCGGGATTGCCCGGTCCCAGGCCGAAGCCGTCCTGCTCGACCGAGAGAAGCCCGCGCTGGGCATCGACCACGGCCACCGCGTCAGGCGCGAGACCGGGGACGGCGAGCGAGGTGAGATGCCTGACGGCCCTGATCTGCCCACCGCTGAGCCCGCCGGGCGCGGAGATGAAGACCGATGCTGTCCGGTCCGTCCGTCTCGCGGCGAAACGGCCTTCCGTACCCGAAGCGATATGCACCCTCGCAGCCTCGACGCCGGGAATGGCGAGGATGGTGCGGGCAAGCTCGCCTTCCTTCGCGCGCCAGTAGGCGACCGAAAACATCTCCGAGGTGGTGGAGAAGCCGTCGAGCTCGTCGAGGAGTTCGTAGCCGGCGGGACCGGTCGCCGGCATGCCTTTCGCGGCGAGCGCGAGTTTCGTGCGTTGAAGCACGGATTGGGGCACCTCGATGGTGCGTCCTTTCAGCCGGTACTCGACCCCCTCCTTGTCGAGCTCGTCCGCGATCGCCGCGAGGCTCTCTTCGGGCAGGCCCGCATAGAGCGGCGCGAAGTCGGGCGCGGTGACCAGCCGCATGAAAACTGCCAGCATGAGGAGGAGAGCGCCGATACCGCCGCCCGCCACCAGCTTCTGCTTCAGGGTGAGGCTCTTCAGCCGATCAACCATTACGCCCTCACGATCACAACCTTGAGTGGTTAATGGAAGAGGAAAGTTAAGAGAGCCTTTACCTTAGGTTGCGATGTCGGCCGGGACGGAGGATCTTATGAGCGACATCGAAACCACCGAAGCCGCAGCCGCCCCGAAAGCCAGCCGCCTGCCGCTCGTCGCAGTGGCCGCGGTCGTCGCCGCCCTGTCGGGAGCGGGGGGCTGGTTCGCCTCGGACATGGCATCGGCGCAGGGCACTGCCCCTCAGGATGCGGAGGAGGTCAATGCCGAAGAGCCGGAAAAGGGCGGCAAGGACGAGAAGACCGTGAAGGACGGCAAGGACACCAAGGAGGCGAAGCTCGAGCCGATCCTCCTCGATCCGCTGGTTCTCACCCTGCCCCGGGATCGCTCCTGCGGGGGCCGTGTAAGGATCGTCGCGGCGCTGATGTCGAGCACCTACCAGGGCGAACTCAAGGTTCCCCTCACCGGCGCGCTGCTCGAGGCCGCCTACGAAGTCGATTGCTCGGACATGGGATCGAGCGGCGCACTGCCCAGAATGCGGTCGGCGCTGACCGGTGCCGCGCGGAAAGTGCTGAAAGATCCCGGTGCAGAAGTGTTGATTACGGAGTTTGTTCTGCTGTGACCCCTGACATTATTGCCCTTTCGGGCGGCACCACCCCCCTGGTGATCGCCCTCGCGGTCGGCGCCCTTGGTACCGTGCCGCTGCATCTCATGCGCCGGCAGCGGAAACCTTCGATCCCGGCGGAGGACGTCGCGAAGGCCCTGCACCAGCTCACCTACGCGATCGAGAAGCTCCAGGCCGCGAAATCAGGCATCGTCGACGCCATGGAAGACAGCCTCGCGCGGGTGGATCGCGGCTTCGAGGAAATCGAACGCAAGCGCGTGCAGGTCGAGGACTTGGCCGATCTTCTCGAAGGCCAGTCGATCTATCACCAGAAGCGGTGCGACGAGGCGATCAAGCTGAGCGAGGCAGCGGTGACGCCGCTTCTGAAGCGGGCCGAGACGGAGATCCGCACGCTGCGGAAAGTGGTGGAGCTGGCGCGGGAGACCCGGGGCGAGCCTGCCGAGGCAACCCCGCCGCCGAAGGTCCACGACCTGATGGCGCGGGCGGGTTATGTTCCTGAAACCGCCACCGACCGGCCGATCCTGACCAACCCTTTCCTGAAGGTGATGGGCGAGCGGTAGATCCTCAGCGCACGCGCCGCACGCGGATGGTCTCGTCCAGCGGTTCGAGGGTCATGCGATAGCTGTTGAAGAGGCCCTTCTTGATCAGGGCTTCTTCGATCCGGTCAGCATAGCGTTCCCTGATCCGGTTGTTGTCCGAATCGAGCTGTTCCCAGACCTGCCCGTTGCCGAGAGACACGACGATCTCGCCGCGGGGTTTGAAGGAGACGCTCTTCACGGCAAGTTCGATCTCCGTGATCTCCGCCTCCCGCTCCTCCTTGGAGCGGTCCCGGTAGCGGACCTCGCCGAATTCGCGCTCCTGATCGGCTCCGGCCCGTGCGCGCTCGGCCTGAAGCGCAGCTTCCGCGGCGCGGGCCCGCTCGCGGGCTTCGTCGGCTTCGCGGCGGGCGCGTTCGAGCTGCTCCTCGGTGGCCCTGAGCCGCTGTTCGGCAAGGCGCTGGGCTTCGGCTTCGTTTTCCGCAGCGCGGGCGATGGCCTGCTCGCGCAGGGGTGCGGCCGCGCGGTCGAAGCAGGCAAGCCTCGCGCTGTCGATTTCCACGAGGGCGCATTTCGTGAGGGCGTCCTCACTGACCTGTGCCTGCCATGCGAGGCTCAAAAGAAAAAGCGCGCCCGCCATATGGGCCTCCCCCGATCGATCGTGGGTGGGACCCTAACGGCAGGGCGCGCGTCTGCAAAGCGTCCAGGCGATCAGCCCGAAAGAGCGCTTTCGGCACCGATGATTGTGCTTGCGGCCTGAACCACCGCCGCGATGCGGACCGCGGTCTGGATCTGCTCGCTGCTCATGCCGGCCTTGCGGACGATGGCCTCATGGCTGTCGACGCACATGAAGCAGCCGTTGATCGAGGAGACGGCCAGGGACCAGAGCTCGAAATCGGTCTTCTCGACACCGGGATTGCCGATAATGGTCATCCGCAGCTTGGCGGGCAGGGTCTTGTAGACCTCGTTCGAGGCTTCGTGGCCGAAGCGGTAGAAGACGTTGTTCATGGCCATGATGCCGGCGGCCGCCTTGGCGGCGCGGAAGGCCTCGGGCGAGAGATGCTGCTCGGCCTCGGCGCCGATGGCGCGGATCACCTCGGGGTTCCGGCCCGCGATGGCACAGGAGAGGAACGTGCCCCACCGCTTCTGCGGATCGAGGCTTTCGTCACTGGCGAGGTTGCCGAGGTTCAGTTTGGTGTCTTTGGCGTAATCGGGAAGCTGTTCGCGAAGAGTGTCGAGCGACATCGCATCCTCCTTTTCGGGACGATTGAGAAAGGGTCGGGTTGTTCAGGGAGGGGGTGAAGTGCCGGCCTGGATATCAGGGCAGGGGGGGGGGAAGGTATCCAGACCAGCACTTCGAATTCGGCTCGCCAGGGGCAGGGCAGGTGCGAACCGATGAAAGTGATCCCTTAGAGGGTATCACCACCCAGAGGACGGTTGCAGGGACACAGCTCGTCCGTCTGAAGTGCATCGAGAACACGGAGTGTGTCCTGCGGGTTCCGGCCGACGTTCAGATTCGTCACATAAACATGCTGGATGACGCCGTGGGGGTCGACGACGAAGGTCGCACGCAGGGCAACGCCCTCTTCGGACCGGATTCCAAGGCCATCGACGAGGCTGCCGGTGCTGTCCGCGAACTGCCAGGCCTGGTGCTCGGCCAGATCGGGGTGATCGCGGCGCCATGCGAGCTTCACAAATTCGTTATCCGTGGACCCGCCGAGGACGACCGCATCGCGATCGGCGAACTCACCGGCCAGACGGCCGAATTCGGCGATCTCGGTCGGGCAGACGAAGGTGAAGTCCTTCGGGTAGAAGTAGATGACCTTCCACTTGCCCTCGAAGCTGTCCTGGGTGAGCTCCTCGAACGCGCTTTCGCCGTTCTGCTCAGGCTGCATGAATTTGGGCTTCACACCCGTCACTTTGAAATCGGGAATACGGTCGCCAACACCAAGCATGCGGTCTCTCCAAAATCTGTCGTTTGCGTTGAAGGATCATCCTTCGAGTACGCATCTGGGCCCGAGCACCTTCCAAGGCAAATTGATATTGCTGGAGAGCTTGATCGGTTTTATCGATGCGCCATGCAGCACCTTCCCACCCTTCGCCAGTTGCAGTTCTTCGACGCCCTCTGCCGTGTCCAGAGTTTCAGCCGTGCGGCGGAGAACTGCTTTGTTTCGCAGTCCACGCTGAGCGCGGGGATCAAGGAACTGGAGGCGGTGCTCGATGCGACCCTCGTCGACCGTCAGGCGAAGGGCTTCGCCCTCACCCCGACCGGAGCCGAGATCAGGCGGCGCACCACCGGCCTTCTCGCCGATGCGCAGGAGCTCGTCCGCGCGGCATCGGACACACGGCCGCTCTTCGACGGCGCATACCATTTCGGCCTGATCCCCACGATCGGGCCTTTCCTGCTGCCACGGGTGATGCCGGCGATCGAGGCGGCCTACCCGGATCTCAAGCCGTTCCTCAGGGAGGACCTCACCGCCAATCTCGTGGAGCTCCTGCTCAACGACCAGATCGAGATGGCGGTCCTTGCCATTCCCTTCGATGCCGTGGGGATCGACCAGATGGTCTTCGCCGCTGATCCCTTCCTTCTCGTGTGCCGCCCGGACCATCCTCTCGCGACCCGGGAGGCGGTGACCACCGAGGAACTTCTCGGCGAGGATCTCATGCTTTTGGAGGACGGACACTGCCTGCGGGACCATGCCCTCTCCGCCTGCCGCCTCCCCGAACGGCGCGGTGGCCCTTCCTTCGCCGCGACAAGTCTCTTCACCCTGACCCAGATGGTCAGGTCGGGCCTCGGTGTGACCCTCCTGCCCAAGCTCGCCCTCGACCAGGGGTTCGGCGAGGGTCTTGCGGCGATACCGCTGAGGGATCAGGACGGCACCGTCCCGTCCCGCGACCTCGGTCTTGCATGGCGGCGCTCCGAGCGCCGCCGGGAAGAAGCCGAAGCCCTGTCGCCCATCCTGAAAGCCGCTCTCGATGCCAGCTGAATTTGCCCGGACCGAACTCTTCGGGGTGCCCTTCGACCATGCTTCGGGCGAGGAAGTCGCCCGGGCGATCGGCGAAGCGGGCCGCGCGGGGCGGAAGATGTGGGTGTCGACCGCCAATCTCGACTGGCTGATCGAGGCGCAGAAGAACCCCGCTTTCAGGGAAAGCCTCCTCGCCTCCGATCTCGTCACCTGCGACGGGGCACCGGTGAGGATCCTGTCGCGGATGCGCGGCACGCCCATTCCCCACCGCGTCACCGGGGTCGAGCTCTTCAGGAGGCTCCGCAACGGTGAAGGAGGGCCGTTGCGGGTCGGGTTCTTCGGCGCGGAAGGCGACGAGGCGGAACGGGCCTCGAGGGCCCTCAACGATGAAGCCGGCCCCCTGACGGGGGCGGGCGGCTACAATCCCGGGCATGGTTCGGTGGAGGCGCTGAGCGCGCAGGAGCACATCGAAGCCATCAACGCGATGAAGGCGGATTTTCTCGTCCTGTCGCTCGGGGCGGTGAAGGCGCAGGCGTGGGTGATGGCCAACCGGTCGAGGCTGGAGGTGCCCGTGGTCGCGCATCTCGGTGCGGTGGTCAGGCACGTTTCGGGCGATACCGAGGAAGCGCCCGGTTTTCTCGCACGGGCCGGGCTCGAATGGATCTACCGCGCCGCGAACGAGCCGCCGCTCAGGGCCCGCTACGCAAGGAACTTCGCCGCGCTGCCCGGCCTCGCCGGCCGCGCGCTTTCCGAACGGGTGCGGCGCGCCTAGCGGTTCCTGCCCTGGAGGAAGCGGGCCGCGACCCGGGGCCTGCCGCTCTCGCCCTGCTGGAGCGGCGCGACCTCGCCGTCATCGGAGAGGAGGACGGCAACGGGCCTCGTTGTCTTGAACTGCGCGAAGATGATCATCATCGCAACGGTCATCGGCACGCTGAGGAACATCCCCGGGATACCCCACAGGGTCCCCCAGCTTGCAAGGCTGATGAGGATGATCAGCGGAGAGAGATTGAGGCTCCGGCCCATCATCCGCGGCTCCACGAAGGAGCCGATCGCCTGCTCGACCGCAGTCAGCGAGATCCCTGTCAGCAGGAACAGCCCCAGCCCGCCGCCGGGTTGGATCAGCGCGAGGATCGTCGGCATGATGACCGCGATGATCGAGCCGATCACGGGAATGAAGTTGAGCCCGAAGATCAGGAGAGCCCAGAAGCCGGCAAAGTCGATCCCGAGCGCCAGCATGATGACGTAGGAGATCGAGCCGACGATGAAGCTCGTGAAGGTCTTTACCGAGATGTATTCCCGGACCAGCCGGGCGATGTCGTCGATGACGCCGTGCAGCAGGTTGGTGGCGGTCTCGTTGCCCGCGATGATGACCATCTTCTTCAGCAGCCTGCCGCGCTCGGCTAGCATGAAAGCCGTGTAGAGGGCGACGGTGACCAGTCCGCCAAGGAAGCCCCGGGCGAGCCCCGCAACGTCGCCGACCACGCCCTGGATCAGGTCGATGGCGCTCGCCTGGATGTTGTCGAGAGCGACCTGCAGGTTGTTCCCGAAGAAGGGGAGGCCCAAGGAGAACTCCGTCAAATGTCCGAGGATCTCGCGCAGCTTCTCGTTGTAGCCCGGCGCGGCCGCGATGACCTCTTCGATATTGCTGCGGATGATGGCGACGAGAACCGTCAGGACGATGAGGATGACCGCGAAGGCGAGTGCGAACTGCACGCTCTCGGGAAGGAGGGGCCCGATATAGGGAAACTTCTCGATCCGCCGCTTCACGGTGACGATGAGGAAGCAGAGGAAGGCCGCGATCACGATCGGGACCAGCACGCCCTGGCCGATCCAGAGGATGAAGCCGCCAAGAACGAAGAGCCCGACGAAGTAGAAGATCGCCGACAGGCTGCGCTGCCGGTGGCGTTCGACCACGGCGGAGGAATGTGCGGTTTCGGGCGGGGTCGTCACGCAGGCGCTCCGGCTGCCTCGGCCGAGCGGGTCTCGGGCAGAGGAGCCGGCGGATAGCGCTTCTGGAGATACCAGACCAGAGCGACGATCAGCGCGGCAGGAATCGCGTAACTGGCCGTGACGAGGAAGAAGCTCACATAGCCCAAGGCATCGGCCATGACCCCTGAGAAGCCCGCCGCGAACTTGTTGAGGAAGGCGTAGAGCGAGCTGAAAAGGGCGTACTGGGTGGCCGCGTTGGCGGGATCCACGAGGCTCGAGAGATAGGCGATGAAGACCGTGGTGACGAACCCGCCGGCGAGGTTGTCGGCGCAGATCGCCAGGGCGAGATAGGCGACGTCGTCGCCGCTCGCGACCGAAGCGAACCAGGCATAGGCGCCATTGGTCAGGAAGGTGAGCGCGGCACCGATGATCAGGCTCGGCATCAGTCCGAAACGCTGCGCGGCGATCCCTCCGAGGAACAGCCCGACGATGATCGCCACCACCCCCGGCCCCGACTGCATGCTGCCGACGACCGCGGGGGCGTAGCCGAGATCCGCATAGAGCGGGCTTGCCATGACCCCCATGGTGAAATCGGACAGCCTGTAGATCAGGACGAGGACGAGGATCGGTATCAGGACCGCACCGAAGCGGCGCCAGACCTGCAGGAACGGCTCACCGAAGAGCTTGAAGAGGCGGATGTGGAAGGGGTCGGTGGACGCGATCACGGCGCCCCGGGGACGCTCCGGCTCGCGGATCAGGAGCACCAGGGCGCCGGTGAGGGCCATGGCGCAGGCCATGAAGACGAAGGAGACGTTCCAGTTGCTGTAGTCCGCCACGATGAAGCCGAGACCCGAAAAGATCAGCGCCCCGCGATAGCCGAGGGAATAGGATGCAGCCATGTTGGCCTGGCGCTCCGTGGGGGCGCTTTCGATGCGCCAGGCATCGATGGAGACATCGAGGGTCGCCCCCGAGAAGGCGAGAAGGATCGCGCCGAGCGTGACGGGGAGTAGACTGCTGGATGGATCCGCCGTGGAGATGACGAGGAGGCCGAGGACCGTCCCGAGGATCGAGGTGACCATCCAGCTCCGCCGGTGACCCAGGGTCCTTCCCAGGACTGGAAGCCGGACCTTGTCGATGATCGGCGCCCAGACGAACTTGAAACTGTAGGCGAGGCCGACCCAGTAGAAGAAGCCGATGGTCGAACGATCGATGCCTTCAAGACGGAGCCAGAAGCTCGTCTTCTGGTAGACAAGATAGAGCGGCAGGCCCGAGGCGAAGCCGAGCATCAGCATCGCGGCCATTTCGGGCCGGGTGTAGGGCTCGATCAGGGACCGGAGCCAGTCCTTCTTGTCCGGCGCGTCGCTGCTTGTTGTGCTCATTCGTTCGGCCGCTCCTCGCCCGCCCCGCAACCGGCAGGATGAACAGACCGGTTTGCGCGGGCAAGCCTAAGGCCGGGTTACAATCCTGACGTGCAGGTCCTGAAGGGAAGGGGCGTCGCGCCGGTGACCACGGGTCCGCTGCGCAGGGTCTGGACGTTGCCGCCCGCGGGACTGACGATGGCGTAGATCCGGCACCGCTCGAGGTCGTAGCGGCGGAATTCGTTGACGCCTTCGCGGCGGACGAGGGCCGGGCTGCCGATCCTGCGCTCAAGAAGGCTGATGTTCTGGTCGAGGAAATTGCCGGCCGGCGGGCCGGGAGGCAGGGGGGCCGGGCCCGTCTCCTGCGTCTCGCGGTCGATGAGGGCGCCGATCGGATCGCCGCCACGTCCCGCGCCTTCGGGGCCGGTCGCGCAGGCGGCGACGAGGAGCATGGACAAGACGCCGATAAGCCCTTTAACCCGCACCATCCGTGAAGAAGGAAGACCCATGGCCGAAGTCCAAGTTGCTGCTCTCGGTAACGCGATAGTCGATGTCAT
>CAZAFU010000064.1:0-12892 GCA_964484475.1 uncultured Caulobacterales bacterium
CGGTCATCTCGTTCGACTCGAAGAAGGACAGCGAGACCGCACGGAAGCACGACGACTTCGTCGACCGGATGGAAGAGCGCGGCTACACCCCACGTCAGGTCCGCCGGCTCGTGGAGTGGTACATGCGCGTGAACAAGGCCGGCTGAGTTCGCCTTTGTCAGGAACAAAAAAAGGCTGGGCCTTGCGCCCGGCCTTTTTCCTGGGAAGACTTGTCGTCATGGGGCAGTGGAGCGGGTATATTCTTCGCACGGCTTGCGAGGACGATGTCGGCATTCTCGCCGGGATCGCCGGCTTCCTGGCCGACCGAAACCTCAGCGTCATGGAAAGCCACGATTTCGTCGATCCGGTTTCCGGCCGTTTCTTCGTCTGGCTGAAATTCCGGGCGGGGAGCCCCTTCGACGCGGAGAGCTTCGGACAGGCCTTCGGCGAGATCGCGATGCGGTTGGGCCTTGTCTGGTCGCTACGCCCTGCGGACTACAGGCCGAAGGCGCTGCTGATGGCGTCGCGGATGGATCACTGCCTGCAGGACCTCCTTTTCCGGGCGAGGAGCGGCAAGCTCGGCGCCGATATCGCGGCGGTGGTCTCGAACCACGACGATGCGCGCTGGCACGCGGAGCGCCACGACGTCCCCTTCCACCACATCCCGGTGACGAAGGAGACGAAGCTCGATGCCGAAGCGGCGCTGCGCTCCCTCATCGAGGAGACGGGAGCGGACTTCGTCGTTCTCGCCCGCTACATGCAGGTCCTGTCCGACGATCTCTGCCGCTTTCTCAGTGGACGGTGCATCAACATCCACCACTCCGCCCTGCCGAGCTTCAAGGGCGCACGACCCTACCATCAGGCCTATGCTCGCGGGGTCAAGTTGATCGGCGCGACGGCCCATTACGTCACCGCCGATCTCGACGAGGGACCGATCATCGCCCAGGAAGCCGCCAGCGTCGATCACAGGGCGACCCCCGAGCGGATGGTCGAGATGGGTCAGGATATCGAGGCCCGTGTCCTCGCCCGCGCCGTCAGGGCCCATGCCGAGGGGCGCGTCTTCCTCAGCGCCGGGAGGACGGTGGTCTTCGAGTGACTGCCGGTGTGCGCTCCCCCGGCCCGGACCAGGCGTCTTTCTGGGGGGCGAACGGCAGGGCGGCGAGCTCGCCGACGCTCAGCTCCTCGCGGTAGGTCGGAACCCCCACCACGATGTCTTCCTGCGCGACGTCCAGGCGCCCTGTGCCGTGGAGCCAGTCCCAGAGCGACAGGCCGCTCGACCAGTTCGCATCGGTATGCTCGCGCCGCGCCGAGTGATGAATGCCGTGAAGCCGCGGCGTCGTCAGGACCCGGACGAGACGGCGCTCGAGGGACCAGGGCAGGCGGGTGTTGCTGTGATGAAAGATCACGGAAGCGAAGAAGAACGTTTCCCAGGCCCGGTGCGCGCGGGGGCTGGCGCCCACCACGGCGTTCTGCATCAGGCGCCACGGGATCGAGATCACCATGTCAACGGCGTGAAAGCGCAGCGCGGTGGTCGTGTCCATGTCCAGATCGACGTGATGGACGAGGTGGAAGCGCCACAGGAACGGCACCTTGTGGGTCAGGACGTGCCAGACATAGATCCCGTAATCGAGGAGCAGAAAGGCCACGGCATCACGGACGATCGGCGGGCCGGGAATCTGCTGTGCCAGACCGATCCGCCTGCGCACCACCGTGTCCGTCAGCTTGTCGACCAGCGGCTTCTGCAGGATCGACACGACGGCCATGCTGCTCGCGCCCATGACCACGTTGCGCATGGTCCGGCGCGGCTCTCCTCGCGGTGGCCTCCGCAGCGGGCGCTTCTTTTCGAGGAGGAAGAAACCGGCCGCAGCCGCCAGCGTGACCACACCCAAGGCGGTCTTCAGGCCGGGGCCGGGGCGACGCGGGGCGCATTCATCCATGCGCCCCTAACGGCGGGGAAGCGCCGCGGGTTCGGGTTCAGGCCTTCTTGGCGTTCTCGAGACCCTGGAGGATCAGCTTCTCGGCCTCCTCCTTGCCTTTCCACTCGAGGACCTTGACCCACTTGTTGGTCTCGAGATCCTTGTAGTGATCGAAGAAGTGCCAGATCCGCTCCAGGAGGATTGGCTGCACGTCCTCATAGGTCTTGATGTTGTCATACCAGCGCGTGAGCTTGGGATGGGGCGCCGCGAGGATCTTCTCGTCGATCCCGGCTTCGTCCTCCATCAGGAGGACCCCGACCGGCCTGGCCCGCAGCACGCAACCCGGCACCAGCGGACGGTTGCCAAGGCACACCACATCGACCGGGTCCCCGTCGCCCGACAGGGTATGGGGCATGAAGCCGTAGTTACAGGGATAGCGCATCGCGGTGTAGAGGAAGCGGTCGACGAAGATCGAGCCCGATGCCTTGTCGAACTCGTACTTGATCGGCTCGTTGCCGAGCGGCACCTCGATGATGACGTTGATATCTTCGGGCGGGTTCTCGCCCGCGGGAACTTCGGAAATTCGCATGGTCAGCCTCTCTGGTCGGGAACGTCTAGCGCCTTTTGTGCGCTGCGGAAGGGCGAAAAACGCGAGAGTGAACGCGCTTGACGGGTGGGCGGGGTTCTGAAACGCAGCCAGAAGAGCGATCCCGCACGAACGAGGGCCTTATGGACGGCAACGTCATCAGCATGAGCGAGCACGGTCACGACGTCACGATCGAGACTGTCTACAAGGCCATGCTGCCCGAGGGTCGCAGCAAGATCCGGGTGGACGACGTCTATCAGGCGCTCAAGTCCTGCGGCCTCGACGAGAAGGACAAGCGGCTTCGCGAGACCATCAGGAACCTCAGGCCCCTCCCCCGCACCGCGGAACTGGATCTCGAGACCTTCGAGCGCATCCTTGCGCCCGAGAACGCCACGGTTTTCGCCCGCGGCGTGTCCGGCGACTTCATCATCCCCAACTTCACCTCCTTTCGCCGGCGCCTGTCGAACATATTCCGCGAAGTGGCTCACAATGACGTCGGTGAGGTGGCGACATATATCCCGCAGCTGGCGAGGGTCGACCCCGACCTTTGGGCGATGGCGGTCTGCACCGTGGATGGCCAGCAGTTCTCGATCGGCGACGACGAGGAGATCTTCTGCGCCCAATCCTGCTGCAAGCCGATCAGCTACGCCATCGCGCTGGACGAGCTCGGCCGGGACAGGGTCCATGCCCATGTGGGGCGTGAGCCGTCGGGCCGCGGCTTCAACGAGCTGACCCTCGACGAGAACGGCCTGCCCCACAATCCGATGATCAATTCCGGCGCGATCATGACATCGGCCCTGATCAAGCCCGGCTGGAGCCTCGCGGACCGCTTCGATCACGTGATGCGCGTCTGGCGCAGCCTCTGCGGGGATCGCCGGGTGCATTTCGACAACGCGGTCTTCCTGTCCGAGAAGGACAGCGCCGACCGCAATTTCGCCCTCGCCTACATGATGCGCGAGAACGGTGCCTTCCCGCCGGAGACGGACCTGCTCCAGACCCTCGATTTCTATTTCCAGCAGTGCTCGATCACACTCGACGTCCGGCAGATGGCGGTTCTCGCGGCGACCTACGCCAATGGCGGGATCTGTCCGACCACCAGCAAGCGGGTCCTCCGCAGCGAGACGGTCAAGGACGTGCTCTCGCTGATGTATTCCTGCGGGATGTACGATTTCTCGGGCGAATACGCCTTCACCGTCGGCATTCCCGCCAAGTCGGGCGTTTCGGGCGCCCTGTTCATGGTGGTCCCGGGTGTCTGCGGCTTCGCCCTCTACAGCCCCCGGCTGGACCAGCTCGGCAACTCCGTGAGGGGTGTCGATTTCTCCAAGAAGCTGGTGGAGACCTTCGCCTTCCACACCTACGCGGGCATGGTCGATGACCACGGCCTGATCGATCCGAGGAAACCGCAGGTGGAGCGGGAGGCGGACGAGGTCGCCTATCTCTGCAACGCTGCCTCGAAAGGCGATGTGGGCGAGCTCAGGCGCCTCGTCGCCGCTGGCGTGAACCCGGCTCTGGCCGACTACGATGGCCGCACCGCACTCCACCTTGCCGCGCGGGAAGGCCAGATCGAGGCTGTCAAATATCTTGCCTCCATCTGCGATGACGTGGCGCCGAGGGACCGGCATGGCCACGTCCCGATCGACGAATCCCGCCGCGAAGGCCATGACGAGGTCTCCGCTTTCCTCGCCAAACCGCCGAAGGACCGCGAAGAGCCGCAGGCGAAGGACTAGCCCCCCTTTGCGGCTTTCACCCTTCCCGAACGCCGCTGTGACCTTCCGGGATGACCGAACCGCTTGGAACCTCGAGCCTCTTCGCCTAGTTGCCGCGAGGACATTTCGAGGAGTGCTTCATGTTCGAAGATCTCAAGGGCCGTAAGGCCGTCATCACCGGATCGACCTCCGGTATCGGTCTCGCCTTCGCCGAGGGCCTGGCGAGAATGGGCTGCGACGTCACGCTGAACGGTCTCGGCGATCGTGACGAGATCGAGACCAACCGCGCCCGCATCGCCGAAGAGAACGGTGTCGACATCCGCTATGACGATGCGGACATGACCAGGCCGGAGGAGATCAGGCGTCTGATCACCGACGCCGAGAAGGCGCATGGCCGGATCGACATCCTGGTCAACAATGCCGGCATCCAGAAAGTCGGTCCGATCGACGAGTATGACGACGCCACCTGGGACCGCATCATCGCGATCAATCTGACGTCGAACTATCATACCATCAAGCATGCGATCCCCGGCATGCGCGAGCGCGGTTTCGGCCGGATCGTCAATGTCGCGTCCGCCCACGGACTGGTTGCTTCGCCCTTCAAGTCCGCCTATAATGCCTCCAAGCACGGCGTCATCGGCCTGACGAAGACCGTGGCCCTCGAGGTCGCAGAGGACGGCATCACCTGCAACGCGATCTGCCCGGGCTTCACCCTCACCCCGCTCCTCGAGGCGCAGATGAAGGACAACGCGAAGGCGCGGAACATGTCCGAAGAAGAGGTCAAGGCGAAGCTTCTCAACGATGCTCACGCCACGAAGGAATTCGTCACCTACGAAAACCTGACCGGGCTCCTGGTCTATCTCTGCTCGAATGCGGGCTCAGGCTCGACCGGCTATCCCTATGCGGTGGATGGCGGCTGGACCGCACACTGATCGTGGCCGAGAGGAAGCGGATCAACCTCGCACTTCAGGGCGGCGGCGCGCATGGCGCCTTCGCCTGGGGCGTCTGCGACCGCATCCTCGAAAGCGAGCAGGTCGAACTCAACGCCATCACCGCGACGTCCGCCGGCGCGATGAACGCCGCCGTTCTCGCCTTCGGCATTCATATCGACGGCTACCGGGGCGGGAGGGCGAAGCTCGACGAGTTCTGGCACCGCATCGCCGGGCTCAAGAATCCCTTCGAGCTTCCCTTCACGGCTCCCGTTCCCTTTGCCCGGGAGATGCAGGAGTTCTTCACCCATCAGGCGATTTCAGCGGCAACGGGGACCTTCTCGCCCTACCAGCTCAATCCCCTGAACTGGAACCCCCTGCGAGATGCGATCGGTGAGATCGTCGACTTCGAGCTCCTGCACGAATGCAACCGGATCAAGCTTTTCATCAGCGCAACGAATGTCCGCACCGGCAAGGTCAAGATCTTCGACAACGCGACCGTGACCGCGGACGCGGTCATGGCCTCGGCCTGCCTGCCGCATCTCTTCCAGGCGGTGGAGATCGACGGCGAAGCCTATTGGGACGGCGGGTACATGGGCAACCCGTCCCTGTGGCCCCTGTTCTACGAGACCGACGTCGCCGACCTGCTTCTCGTCCACGTCAATCCCCTCGTCAGGAAAGAGATACCGACCACGGTGGCGGAGATCGAGAACCGGCTGAACGAGATCACTTTCAATGCCAGCCTCCTCAAGGAGATGCGCGCCATTGCCTTCGTCCAGAAACTGCTCGATTCAGGATGGCTGAAAGAGGAGCACCAGGCCCGGCTTTCCAACATCCGCTACCATTCGATCAGGGCGGACGAATTCCTTCGTGAGTTCCCGCTGGCGTCGAAGTTCAACACCGACATCAGGTTCCTCGAGGAACTCAAGCAGATCGGACGACAGGCCGCCGACGCCTGGCTCGACACCCATTTCGAGAGTGTCGGCACGAAGAGCAGCTGCGACCTTCGCACCGAATTCCTCGAACAGTAGGCAACCCGGGCCTAGCGGTTGAGCGCCTCAAAGCGGTCGCGATACTGACGGACCAGGGCAACATCGCCCTCGGGCACCGACTCGACCGCCTTCGCGAACATCGACATCCGCTCTAGCATCGGCCGCATGTTGGCGGGGACCATGGCGAGCTGTTCCTTCGGCAGGTTGGCGGACTGCTTGAGGCCCTGAAGATCGGACTTGCTCATCTCCATACGGATCGAGGTGAGCAGGACCCGGTCCCCGGTGGTGGCGAAGTCATCGAGAGAACGAAAACCGTTCTCCTTCACGGAGCCTTCGAGGTCACGCCTGACCTCCGGATGCTCTTTGATCTTGTTCATCAGGACATCCATGAGCTGAAGCTCGCCGTCCTCGCTGAACATGGTCTGCATGAAGCCCATCGGGTCCTGCTCGGCCTCGGTGAAATCGATCTCCACGTCCGGGTACTTCTCGTCCATCGCCTGCATGTCCTCAGCGACCGCGAGGAACCCCTCGACCTGGTCCTTGGTGAGGGGGTCGGCGGCATGGGCCATGCCGAGAAGGAGGATGAGGGGAAGAAGAACAACGCGCATCATAAAAGGGTCTCCTGGGACGGCCCGCCTTCCGGTTTCGGCGCTCCCGGATGGGAAAGCTCTCCGCTGGCTGACGGGCGGATCAATGTCTCCCCTTCAGCCTTCCAGCTTCCGACCTTGCGGTCTACCGCCCAGAACATGAACTTCGCAGCAGGGCGGCCTATGATGTCGAAGGCCGTATCGAGGTCCGTCTCGTCCGCGTGCAGCCAGGCGCCGTAGTCCTGCGGCGCGACCAGCAGGGGCTGGCGGTCATGGATCGCGGCGGTGTCCGGGCCCGCGGCGCGGGTCAGGAAGGCCGCTGTCCTGAGCTCGCTGCCGTCCTCCCCCATCCAGTCCTCGTAGAGACCCGCGAGCGCGAACAGCGGCATGTCCTCGCCGCGGGTGAGAAGATAGGGCTGTTTCCGCCCCGCCTCCTCGCGCCATTCGTAAAAACCGTTCATCGGGAAGAGGCAGTGGCGCCGCCTGAATGCGTTCCTGAACATCGGCTTCTCGTGCGCCGTCTCGGAGCGGATGTTCACCACCGGCTTCTTGATGAAGGTCCCCTTCCTGTCCCAGGCAGGCACGAAGCCCCACCTGAGGATCTCGTAGCGGCGGCCGCCCGCTTCCCCGACAATCACCGAGACCGGCTGGCTGGGAGCGATGTTGAACCGTGGAGGCAGGTTGTCCGTGATGGCGAGATCGAAATGCTCGCCGAGTTCCCAAGGGCTGGCTTTGAGGACATAACGGGCGTTCATGATGTGAGGGGAGCCCTTCGTGGCGCAGGAACGACCCATACTCGCCGTGGGCGGCGTGGTTCTCAAGGGACCCAAGGTCCTTCTGGTCCAGCGCGGCCGTGCCCCCCTGAAGGGCCACTGGTCGATCCCTGGCGGCAAGGTGGATCACGGGGAGAGCCTGCACAGCGCTCTCCACCGCGAGCTGGCGGAGGAAACAGGGCTGACGGTCGAGATTCTCGGCCAGATCGGAGTGTTCGAGGCCCTTCCCGAACAACCCGGCGCCCGGCACTACGTGATGGTGGACTTCGCCTGCCGCTATCTTTCCGGTGAGCTGAGAGCCGCGGACGATGCCATGGATGCGGAATTCCTCACCCTGCCGGAGGCCCTCAGCCGCGTAGCCTGGGACGAGACCCGCCGGGCCGTGCAGGGCGCGCTCCGTTTCCGGGGGCCCCAGGACCGATGATCGCCATTGCGGCCGCTCTCGCCCTCAGCCTCCAGGGCACTCCGCCGCCCGACGCCCGGGATGTCTTCCTCAACCGGCAGGACGACCTCATCGCCCTCGCCTCCAAGCTCGGCATGCTGCACAGGCTCGACCAGCTCTGCGCCACCGGCTACCGGCCCGGCCTCTACCGCGAGCACATGAAGGCGGTCGTGGAGGGCGAGCAGCCCATGCGCGCGACGCGGGAGGCGATGATCGCCGCCTTCAACCAGAGCTTCCGCGCCATGACCGAGATCCACATGACGTGCAGCTACGAAGCCCGGGAGGACATGCGCAGGGAAGCCTCCGTTGCCCTGGCGATCACCGACCGGCTCTCCCGCCCGATCGACAATCGTTAATGGGAACTTGACCCCTCACCACCGATGCCTGACAATCCGTTAAGGGTCAGGGAAGGTACCACTCCATGCTGGGGCGGATCGGGTCCATTCTGCTCATCGCGGTATCGTTGGTGTTCAACGTCTTCGCTGTGACCGCGCTCTTCGATGCATGGGAGATCGCCGATACCGCGTGGAAGCCCGAACTCTACCGGCTCGGCGCGCTCTACATGGGCATCGTGATGCCGGTTGCGGATCTTCTGACCGACCGGGTGGGGGCCCTCGTGCGAACCGAGCTCCCCTGCTGGTGGATCCATCTTCTGGCGGTCTACGCAGCCAGCTCGCTGGCGATCTACGCGGGCTCGCCGGACCGCGACGAGGACCTTTCCCGGGTCAGCACGCTGAAGCGCGGCGGGCTCTCCGCCGCCTGGCCGCTGGCCGCGGTGGGGATGATCGTGCAGGGGTTCCGGAACCGGGTGGTCACCCGGTTCTTGCGGCGAAACACCTTCACCGGCCTTTTCTACGCGGTGGCGGTCCTCGGCCTCTACGGCGCGGCGAACTGGGCCAACATCAACCTGGTCGAAGGCCGGCCGGTCCCCGGACAGGAGGTCAAGCTCAGGAACGACGTACGCTGCCCGGTCACGCTGCCGCCCGCCGAACTCCTGCGCGAGGAACTCGAGGACACGCTGCGCAACCGGGTCGGGGGGCTCATCGCGCCGTCCTGATCGTCTCCTGGAATTCGATCGGCGCGCCGCCGCCCTCGATCAGCACGTCGCCCTCCCACATGACCTTCTGTCCACGGATGATGGTCCCGACCGGGAAGCCTTTCACCTTCATGCCCGCAAAAGGCGTCCAGCCGGACTTGTTCGCCATCATGGCGTCGGTCAACTCGACCTCGCGGGAAAGGTCGCACACGGTGATATCCGCATCGTAGCCGATGGCGAGCCGTCCCTTGTTCCTGAGGTTGAAGAGCCGCTGCGCGCCCGCGCTCGTCAGGTCCACGAAGCGCTGCAGGCTCATCCGCCCCTCGGCGACGTGGTTGAGCATGATCGGCACCAGCGTCTGCACACCCGGCATGCCGGATGGCGACTGGGGATAGGGCTTCGCCTTTTCTTCCATCGTGTGCGGAGCGTGGTCCGAACCCACCACGTCGAACAGCCCCATGCGGAGGTAATGCCAAAGGCCCTCGGCATGTTCCGCCGGCCTGATCGGCGGGTTCATCTGCGCCTTCGAGCCCAGGCGGTCATAGGCATCGGGCGCGGTCAGGGTCAGGTGCTGCGGCGTCACCTCGCAGGAGGCGATATCCTTGTTCGCCGCGAGGATCGGCAGCTCGTCGCGGGTCGTGACGTGCAGCACGTGGACCCGCCGACCCACCTCCCTCGCGATCTTCAGGAGCCGCTGGGTCGAGCGGACCGCGGCAGCCACCGAACGCACCTCGTAGTGCGAATGGACATCACCCTCCCGGGCGAGCCTGGCGTTCGCCTCCATGATCTCCTCGTCCTCCGAGTGGATCGCCACCCGTCTTTGCCCGGAGGAAAGTGCGGCCCGCAGGCCCTCGTCGTCCGGCACGAGGAGATTGCCGGTGGAGGCGCCCATGAAGATCTTCACCCCGCAGACGCCGGCGTGCTGTTCGAGCTGCGCGAGCTTGTCGGCATTGTCCGTGGTCGCACCGACATAGAAGGCGTAGTCGCAATGCATCCGCTTCGCGCGGGAAAGCTTGTCCTCGAGAGCCTCGACATTGGACGTGGAGGGCTTGGTGTTGGGCATCTCGAAGACGCCGACGATGCCGCCGAGCACCGCACCGCGCGAGCCCGATTCGAGGTCTTCCTTGTGCTCGTTGCCGGGCTCGCGGAAATGCACCTGGGTATCGATGCAGCCGGGGAAGACGTGGAGGCCGCGGCAGTCGATGGTCTCGCCCGCATCGCCGAGGTTCTCGCCGATCGCTGCGATCCTGCCGTTCGAGACCGCCACGTCGCGGACGCCCTCGCCGTCATGATTGGCGACGGTTCCGCCCTTCAGAATAAGATCATGGGTCATCGTGCTCTGTAGGCCTCCCTGATGTCGCCAACCAGGAGCTCGGCGTCCATGGGTTGGCCTTTCCAGTTTACCGTCCAGTGGAGGTGCGGGCCCGTCGCCCGGCCGGTCATGCCGACCGCGCCGATGACTTCGCCCTTCACCACCACGTCGCCGGGTTTCACATCGACGCGGCTGAGATGCAGCATCGCCGATTCGATCTCCTGCCCATGGTCGATGAGGATGAGACCGCCTTCGAAGAACATGCCTTCACGGGCGAGGGTGACAATTCCCGCACTCGGCGCCCTGATCTCGGTCCCCTGGAACTGCATGGGCGTCGTCCCGGGAGGCGCCGCGACGTCGGTGCCGGAATGGGGGCGCTTGGGCTCGCCGTTCAGGATGCGCTGCGAGCCGTAGACCCCGCTGATCCGGCCATAGACGGGCCAGGCAAAGCCCGAGCGCCAGTAGGACGTCTTCGTCTTCGTCGCGCGGGCCTGGGCCTTCAGTTTCTGCTCCCGCCGGATCTGGGTGAGGTCCTCGTCCGAATAGGGCGTCACCTTGCTCGGCGGGAGGCCGTCGATCCGGCTTTCGGGAAAGGCGCGATCCTCGATCGCAAGGGTGCGCCGCTCCTCCGAACCGTCGGGAAGGATCACCACGAGCTCCGCGCTCCCGGCATGGTCGCGGTCGAAACCCAGAGCGAAATGTCCCTCGCCATCGGCCGGCACCGGCTCACCGTCGAGAAAGATCTGCGATCCGGGTTTGGTCTTCCAGAAGCTGAGCCCGCCCTGGGCGAGCTGTCCGCTGCGGCGGAATACCGCGAGTTCCTCGGCAGGCGGCAGCGACAGGCTCTCGATCGGGGGCTGGGCGCCCAAAGCCTCGCCTTTCTTGGTCGGAGAGAGGCTGGGCGGCGGCTGGCTCGCGGCGGTGGAACAGGCAGCCACGGCCGCCGAAGCCAGAAGAAGGAAGCTCTTCAGCGCCAACCCCATCCTAGAAGCCCTCGCCGTTGGCCAGCGCCTCTTCCCGCACCCGGTTGGCGATGGCGGCATCGGCATAGGGCTCTTGCCGGTCGACGCTCCAGTAGCGCAGGTCCTTGATCGGGATCGGCTGGGCGGAGACGGCGCACCGCACGAAACGCCCGTCCTTGATGATTTCGAAGTCGGCGTCGAGATAGCGCAGAACCGCCTCCCCGCCCTGAAGCTTGGTCGTGTTCATGCCCCACCTCTAGAGGCAACCGCGGCGCGAGCCTAGCTTTCTCTGTCCGCAGCGTTCGCATGGCGTTGACCCCGGCGAAGGGCAGCTTTACAGGGCGCGGCGAATTCATTCGCGGCGTCAAGCCAATCCCAGGTGCTGCGGCCTCATGAGCGATCCGAACCGTCAACGCTCCGAACTCGACCAGCTCAGCGAACGCCTCCGGGCGGCGCGCGGCGAGGAGGAGAAAAAGCAGGCGGCCGGGACGCAGCATGGCGCGGCGGCGGGGGACGGCCTTCGCATCGCGATCGAATTCGTGGTTTCCGTGCTCGTGGGCACGGGTCTTGGCTATCTGATCGGCGGCTATTTCGGCGCCCCGGTCATTGGCCTTCTTATGGGTTTGCCCTTCGGCTTTGCCGCAGGGCTTCGTACAGTCTACCGCGGCATGATCGCGGGCGGAACAAAGGACGATGACAGTGGGACTGATTGAGACGCTCCTGCCCCAGCTTCTGCGCGGTTTCGCAGCCGGCCCGATGGAGCAGTTCGAGATCACCTCGATCTTTCCGCTCACATTCGGCGAGGGCATCGACCTCTCCTTCACGAATGCTTCGCTCTGGATGATCATCACCGTCCTGACGGCGCTGGCCTTCTACACACTGGCCACCCGCCGCCTGCAGCTCGTGCCTGGCGGGATGCAGTCGATGGGCGAGGTGTCCTACGAGTTCATCGCCAAGATGGTGCGCGACACCATGGGCGAGGAAGGGCGGCAGTTCTTCCCCTTCGTCTTCACGCTCTTCCTCTTCATCTTCCTCTGCAACCTTCTCGGCCTCCTGCCGTCGATCCCGGGTACGCCGACCTCGGTTCACACCTTCACACCGACCAGCCACATCATCGTCACCTTCACCCTCGCGGTGCTGGCAGTCGGCCTCGTCGTCGTGTTCGGCCTGATCAAGCACGGCTTCGGTTTCCTGAAGCTCTTCGCGCCTTCCGGCGTTCCGCTGTGGCTCCTCCCGCTGATCACGCCGATCGAGATCATTTCCTTTCTCTCGCGCCCGATCAGCCTCGCTGTCCGGCTCTTCGCCAACATGCTGGCCGGCCACGTGGTCCTGAAGGTCTTCGCGGGCTTCGTCGGGACCCTCCTGACTGCGGGCGGCGTCCTGTCGCTGATCTCCATCGTGCCGCTGATCGGCATCGTCGGCGTTTTCCTGCTCGAATTCCTGGTGGCATTCCTGCAGGCCTTCGTCTTCGCCATCCTCACCTGCATCTACCTGCAGGATGCGCTGCACCCGGCGCACTAGAGTTCCACCCAACCCGCAAACCCAAGCTCAAAAGAGCCTATCCAAGGAGTGATCATCATGGACGCGGAAGCAGCTAAGTTCATCGGCGCAGGCCTTGCCGTTCTGCCCCTTTTCGGTGTCGGCATCGGCCTCGGCATCCTGTTCGGCAATT